>DAOWJB010000266.1 GCA_030640625.1 Bacteroides sp. | reverse complement strand
ATCGTATCCATCGAACGATTGTGTTTGTCTTGATTGTTTTTATCCCTGGAATAATTACATCCCAGGAAATCAGTTCTGTTGAAGACATAGATCAGGTTATAAGCAGGACTGAGCTGCAGTATCGCAAAATGACAAAAAATATCCCAAATCCATCAAAGTACCCCAGGACAACAAATCCGGATAGAACGTTGAGGCTGGTAAATCCTGGGGACTGGACCAGCGGATTTTTTCCAGGAGGGCTATGGTTGCTGTATGAATATACAAACAGTACTTTCTGGTTAAATAATGCCATCCAGCGTACGGCAGGTATTGAAGGACAAAAATTTAATACGGGTACACATGATCTGGGTTTTATGCTGGGATGCAGTTTTGGTAATGGTTACCGGTTAATTGATGATCCTTCTTATCCAGCTATTCTGATCCAGGCAGCCAAATCACTGGCTAGCAGGTTTAATGCAAATGTAGGCTGCATCCGTTCATGGGATTTCGGCACCTGGGAATTCCCTGTGATCATAGATAATATGATGAATCTTGAATTGTTGTTCCTGGCGACGGAATTATCGGGTGATTCCTCTTACTGGGAGAAAGCCGTCAGTCATGCCGATGTAACGTTAATAAATCATTTCAGGGATGACTTTAGTTCCTACCATGTTGTAGATTACAACAAAACAACCGGAGATACCATTGGAAAATCCACTCACCAGGGATATTCCAGGGAATCTGCCTGGGCGAGGGGCCAGGCCTGGGGCCTGTATGGCTATACCATGTGCTACCGTTTCACAAGAGATACCAGGTATCTTGAAATAGCTGAAAATATTGCTCTGTTTATTATTGAAAATGATCATTTTCCGACCGACCGGGTTCCTTACTGGGATTTTGATGCTCCGGGTATCCCGAATGAGCCCAGGGATGTTGCAGCAGCTGCAATTATGTGTTCTGCCCTGTTTGAGCTCAGTCGATTTTCCGATACAAATGGACTTACATTCCTGAATGTAGCCAATGATCAAATCAACACAGTTGCATCTGATAATTACACTGCTGCATTGGATTCTAACAACAATTTTATCCTCATGCATGGCACCGGAAATTATCCAGCTGGCAGAGAAGTGGATGGACCACTGATTTATGCTGATTATTATTACCTGGAAGCGTTGACCAGATACCGGCGATATCTGAACAGTCCGCCACAGGCAAGCTTTATATATGAGCAGTCTGACAGCATTGCCCAGCTGAAAGTTAATTTCGATGCTTCAGGCACAGTGGATCAGGACAATGATTCTCTCGTTTATCTCTGGGATTTTGGCGATGATCATAAAGAATTTGCCCTGACTGAAATGACATCTCATGTTTATGAAAGTCCGGGTACTTATTCTGTAATATTAATTGTTTCTGACAAATGGGGAGGTAGTGATACCATCAGTCAAACCATATCTGTTAATCCTCTTGTCAACGTCTTGAGTATGGAAGATCAGGGAATATCCGTATTTCCTAATCCGGTGTCTGATGGTTTCACTGTTGAATTACCGGAACAATATGACAGAACAGAGGCATTTCTGATTAACACACTGGGACAAAAATTCCTCATTGAATTACCTTCCAGAATAACCTGGGTGCCAACCGGCGACTGGGAGAGCGGATATTATTTACTGGTTATTACTGGAAAAGAAGGAATCATTCAGAAAAAAATAATGATAATAAACAATAACAGTGAATAAACTAATAAAAAAAAACATGAAACAAAGAATCGTTTTACTAGCACTTTCATTAATTGGGATCAGCAATATTGCACAGGGGCAGTATGATGAATACATGAAAAAGATCGGGGAGTCTGAGAGAACAAGCTATGTCATGTACACCGATAACAACGGAAACCTGTATTATATCAATGTTGAAAACCACTACCTGGATCTTATGAAGTATGACATACAGTCAGATAAGGTTATTAAAATCGCTGACAATTTCATTGATGACCATCTGGATAACGGGAAGGTATACAATGAAGGATTTGGTTCCATTGCCCCCACCATAACCGGCGACACTGTGTACTGTATGACCACTGCGGGTACAAACCACGGAAATGCAGACATCTTTCGACTGATCTGTTCCCGGGATACACTTGAACATGTTACAGGCATCTGTGGAACAAACGTGTGGAAGATATTTAACATGACCTTGAGCAAGGATAATAAAACCTTGTATTATATCGGTAATAACACAAATTCGGGGAAAGCCTTATACAAAATTGAACTGGAAACACTTGAATGCACAAATATCCTGGATCTTGATCCGCTCATACCCCACAGGGATCTCTGCTTTGGAGGCATCAATGTTTGGGATAACCACAATAATTTCTACCTGCCTGTATGGAGCTATAGTTATGACCCGGGAGACTTGGCCATGCTGCAGGTTCATGTCGGTGAAGATGAATATTCTGCGGAGGTAATTCACTTTACTGATGACGGCAGTTCTTTCGGTGATCCCCTCCTGCCGGGATTCCGTCATCACTCCTGCTGGTCTGGCATAGGCGCATCATCAAATGGACATATCTACATTGGGGCCAGCAACCATTACCAATCCTCAGATGGTTCCGGAGAACATGGCAATGTTGCCATGTATAAATATGATCCTGATCTGGGGGAAATGACCCTTCTCGGTGACCTGAAATCTGCTTCGCAGGCGGTACATAACTGGATGTCCGGAGAAAGCCAGCACAAGGTCCACACCTTCATAATCGAGAATGCGGATGGTAAAATGTATTTTGCCACAGATGATTATTACCCGAGTCATTTTATTCGTGGGAGTCATGTCTATACGATTGATATTGAGACCGATGAATTGGCAGACTATAGCAAGACACAATCGTATGTGATGAAAAGAAATTTCAGTGTGGTCGAGAATGGAGAGATGGCATCTTCAACGAGTGGTGTTTTTGCCGAATATTACGGGATAAAAGGAATATCACTTAACCGGAATTACCCCGAAGTACTTTATGCAATGACATTTTCAAATCCTGGCGGGGTAGCCGATCCCGGATCCATTATCAAGCATCAGATCGACAGTGATTTCAGTACAGGTATTGACATAAATACACAGATAAGTAACCCGGGAATCAGTATTTATCCAAATCCATTTAAGGATCATATCAACTTTGATTTCAGCCATCTGGAGCTGACGGAACAGCCCGTTTTGCGGATCTATGATCTGTACGGACGATTACTGCTGGAAGAGATGGCAGGCAATGATCAAATATCAACATGGAATGGAACAGATTCAAAAGGTCTGCAAATGCCGTACGGCTTATATATCTATTCAATTGAAATCGACGGAAGTAGAATTACAGGTAAGATAATGAAGCAATAAAAAAGCCACCTATATGCAAAAGGATTTCACTGGTGGTAGAACCATGCATATGATGGCAAAAATAAATGGCTCGATCCTGTTGATAATCGCTGCATCATGGTTACTTACCTTATGTTCCACCCCGGATGGGGGATATATCGAACAAAATGTAAATGCAGGAGATTTATTTATTGCCATAACTACAAATCCGGCATTAAAACAAAACAATAATGGTGAGCCATTTGCCTGGCATGCATGCAATGGAGCCGATCTTTTTGTAAAAGGCTATAAGGCCTGGCACGATACAAGCTGGCTGAACAATGCAGTAAAATATTACCGGTTTTTGCTGGATAATATGAAAGTTGCACCTGATGGATACCTGGGTTTGATCGGAAGAACTTTCCGGCATGAGCTATGGGGAGATGAACAGGTGAGCGATGCACTGGCAGTCAATCCGATGCTGGAATTCAGCGAACTGGTATTGAATGATCCTGAACTAACTTCAATATATGGAGAAGAGGCACAAAAATATATTGAATTTGCCAGGGAACATGTGATTGAGAAATGGGATAAACGTGGACTATGGCGTGTAGAAGGAGAATATGGGGATTATATATTCGGGAACGATTTTATCGACCCGGATGATCCTGCAAAATGGGTGACTGATACCTCCTGCAGGAATTCCGGTATGAGCCAGAAATTCAATATTGCGAATAAACTTGGCGTGACTAACCTCCGGCTCTACCGGATCACAAGGGACGAATTTTACCGCGATAAGGCTGAGAAACTATTTTTCAGGTTGAAAAGTAATTTTCAGTATTTCGACAATCACTATGTCTGGCATTACTGGGTCCCTTTTTATGAAGGCGATGTGCTGTTTGAGAAAAATGATTTGATTCACTGGACTGCTGTTCATCCCTTTCGTGCCGGTTACCAGGCATCAGAAGTAAAACAGATCGTGGAGGCATACCATACCGGAGTTGTTTTTAGTGAAACTGACATACAACGGATCATCAATACCAATTTGAAGGTAATGTGGAACCAGGACATGGTCCATCCTGCTTTTATCAATTCAAATGGAGCCATTCCTGATACAACAGGAATAGCGGATTTTCTAAAAGGGGCCAAAACAGGGAACAAACTGAGAAACATGGGTACATTGTGGACAGCCCTGGTAGATTTTGATGCAAGAACACGCTGGCTGTACGAGAAACAAATTGAAAATCCCAAAGACTATAAAGCAAAAATCAGGAAGGCATATTATTTTAATGTCATCAGACAGGAAGAACCGGATTTTAAAAGGAAGTATGTAAATGACAAGGAAGTTAAGACCAAAGAGGTCCCCTTTGGTAATTCCAGTGAAATTACTGTTGCAACCGTGATCCCATACATTATTACGGAAGGTGAGAATTCATTCATTATTACAAAGTCAGTTGCCACCGGTCCCCTGAAAATTGAACTCTACTCTCATGATGGAAAAGAAAGACTTAAAACACTGTATCAAGGTGATATTATTGGAGGCACCGACGGCCATAAAGGTTTCCGGATGATAAAATGGAATGGGACAGATCCGGATAATGCAGAAAAATACAGGGGAGATTATCAGATCCGATGGAACCTGGGGGATGGGTACCGTGTTTATAAAGTTAGCATAATTGAGTCAGAAAAATAATGCTTCATGGAATCAACAGCTAATTCCTTATTAAAGCTAAAAAACGTCTGTAAAATTATAAAAGCAATATCGATTGCAATAGTATTTCTTTCAGGCTTTGATTCAGGTTTCAGCCAGCCGGAGCCCGGAGATGTTTATAAGGAGTTTACATTCATACCTGAACATGGTCATTTCGGTGAATTGAACCCTGATTGCACAAGAGAGTTTCCTGAAGGTCACTGGACCAACAGACCGTGGATGGTCATTAAAACACTGGATCTAGCACTTGAAAAGTCCATCAAATCTGAAATGAGCATAGAATACTGGGGTGGACATATCGGAACCAGCCAACAAAAGTTTAAAGTTAATGGCAACGATTGGATTTACTTACCCCAACCGGAGAACACACCTACAAATCCCCTTTGCTATCATCGAACACTGTTGGGTAACTCATCCGTACCTGTACCCCTTGAACACCTGGCAGATGGGAAGAACGAGGTTCAGTTTACCTGTGGTCCGCAGATCTGTTATAATTTCAATTTTGGATTTTATTGGATCTATTCATTTACCATAAGGATATATTATGATCCATCGGTCCAGCATACTGAAGGGATAATCTTACCGCCCGGGGAGGATGGGGTATTGGAAGATCATCCTGAAATTGCCCTGGAATTAACCGAAGGTGATAAATCTGAACATCATGTAGATTTCATCGGATATTATGATGATTTCGACTGGGAGGGCAATGGCTTATTCAGGCAATGGCACTATCAGACCAGGCACGGGAAAAAGTTTAAACATATTGGAGCCAGCAGTAAAGAACCATACAAGGTGATCTGGAACACAAAATGGCTTCCGGACCAGGATCAACCTGTAAAAATTACCGCTGTCATCACTGATAATAACGGGTACAGTTATATGACACCTGAGGTTGGGAACCTAATGTTCCAGCGAAAGGACCGTAAAGTAAAAATGTATAAATCGCTGGATGTACCTGAAGCATTCGCCGTGAGAGTGGGAAGGAGAAAGGCTTGCAGCATTGTAGTTGATGATGACCTTGAAGATGCTGAAACAGCCTGCTTGTTGCTTTCAACATGGTCAGGAAAATGTGATGATGGTTCAGTACATGAAATCATGATAAATGGAAAAAGGATCTCTGATAATTTCGGCAGGTTCCATGACTACAGTTATGATTTCTTAAGCTTTCCTCTTGAATATATCCAGGAAGGAAGGAATGAAATCTCCATATATTCGGTGTTTGAAGGACATAGCCTGGAGATCAACTGGCCTGGACCGGTTCTTCTTATTGAATTCTGAGTATCTTGAAGATCTAATTAAAACGAATATGAAGACCACCTGGACAATGTTATTGATCTGTTTAGCAATTATTTTATTGCCATCCGGATGTATTAAAAATATCAGCAAACCACTGGAAGTCAGCAGTAAGAATCCAAGATACTTTACCGATGGTAGTGGTAAGGCCATCTATTTGACTGGCTCGCATACCTGGTCAAATCTGGTGGATATGAGTCCGGAAGATCCTCCAGAACCATTCGACTTCGATGAGTATTTAAAATGGATGGATCAGTATAACCACAATTTTTTCCGTTTATGGACCTGGGAACTTATGGCTTGGGATAACAGGGCCAATGAGCGGGATTCAAATGATTATAAGTTCCACAGGGTTGCTCCACTTCCATTTATGCGCACGGGTCCGGGGAAGGCATTGGATGGCAAACCAAAGTTTAATCTCCGGCAGTTCAATCCTGAATATTTTCAGCGCATGCGTACCAGGACTGAAGCCGCAGGGGAACATAATATTTATGTGTCCATAATGTTATTTGAGGGCTGGGGCTTGCAGCGCCTGGAAGACGGCTGGAAAAATCACCCTTTCCATCCTGAGAATAATGTAAATGGGATTGATGGTGATCTGAACGGAGATGGATATGGACTCGAAGTTCACACACTTGCAGATACGGGCATAACGTCTATACAGACAAACTATGTCAGGAAAGTAATTGAAACGGTGAATGACCTTGATAATGTCCTGTACGAAATCTCCAACGAAAACCATCCTCCCTCCACCCAATGGCAATATTATATGATTGATTTTATACATGAATATGAAAAAGGCAAACCTTTCCAGCATCCTGTTGGCATGACATTCCAGTTTAAAGGGGGTAGCAATAAAACCCTGTTCGAATCTCCGGCAGATTGGATCTCACCAAACTCAGATGGGGGATATCGTAACAACCCTCCGGATGCAGCAGGGCGAAAAGTCATTCTCACGGATACAGATCATCTCGGCGGGATATGGGGAAATCAAAAGTGGGTCTGGAAAAGCTTTTTAAGGGGGATGAATCCCATTTTTATGGATCCCTATGACTGTAAGGTATTAAAGGGATCTTATGATCCTGAATGGGTAGAACCGGTCAGAAAAAGTATGGGCTATACGCTGGCATATGCTCAACGGATGAATCTTATTAAAATGACCCCTGATAATGACCTGGCATCATCGGGTTATTGTCTGGCAGAAAAAGGGAAAGAATACCTGGTAT
>DAOWJB010000162.1 GCA_030640625.1 Bacteroides sp. | reverse complement strand
ATCACATCCGAATGGCTGCTGGAGGTACTCATCACCAAAACCTTTGAAACTCCATCCATATTCAATGAATGGTTATCAGGTGAAGATCCTTACAGCATCAGAGAATTAACGGCAGAGGAAAAAATCTATTTGCGCGAATACTGGGACAGAAAGGAATCATCTGAGGATGGTGAATGATGAGTCAGATTTTTCCTTTGGCTTCCAGGGGATCAGATCCGGGGTCCTTTTCAGGTAATCCCTGTATCCGGTTTTTCTCCTGAGCATGCGTTTATCGATCATCGGTATACTGATCGTATAAAACATCAGGATGATGATGACGGGACCCGGCACGATCCACCAGTATAACTGTTCCGTCCCGGTTGAAAAAAGAAAAATGCCTATCCAGAATAAAACCTCTCCAAAATAATTAGGATGACGGCTGTATTTCCACAATCCGGTACATAAAAAATCACACTTATCCTTATCATTCACATACCTGCTCAGCTGAAGATCAGAGATCGCCTCAATGGCTATCCCTGAAAGGGTAATGAAAACAGCGAACCATTCAATGAGTCCCATGTTCCCCTCATAAAGCACCAGGGCCGGGTAGACAGCAAGACAACCAAGAAACACAAGCAGGGTTGGAAAAAGGTGAATACCAAAAAAACTGAGCACCCAATAGTTTTCCTGGTATTTGAACCGAAATGCCAGATAGCGCCAGTCTTCATCCCGCAGGCCTTTCCACCGGAGGATCCAGTTCAGGGTCAACCTCACAGACCAGCCTGTCACGAGAATCAGGACGGACGCCTGAAGCAGGGTAAATGTCGCCCAGGTTTGGTCATGAAATATCCAGTAATACAGGATAAGGGGTGGGACCAGGCTCCAGTAGGGATCATAAAGACTGGAATTATTGAATGCGACACTGAAAAGAAAAATGATAATGGTTGCCAGAATATCCAGGATTAACACCACAAGGATGGGGTGAAAGATAGAGACCGCATCATAGAACAGCCATACCATAAAGCCGGCCATGAAATATGCCAGCAGACATATGATCAGTCCAGCTTCCTTCTCCCCTTTCTTGCTTTCCATACTGCCTATTGATTGCTGTTTCTATTAATCAGGAAAAATACCAAAATTTTCTATATCCGAAATTGATCTTACGAAACAGCTATTAAACAGTTATATTTAGCCCAATCATTTTGAATAATCACTAATCATAAGGAAAATGGAAAAAGTTGAAGTTTACACTGAAAAAGCCATCCAATTGCTGATGACATGGGGACCAAAACTTGTCCTTGCCATTGTCATACTGGTGGTTGGTATTATAATTATTAACTCCTTTTCAAGATTCCTGCGGAAGGTCATGAAAAAACGCAATGTGGATCCTACCCTGGTGCCTTTCCTGGCAGGATTGATCAGCACGCTGTTGAAGATCATGCTCATTATCTCCGTGGTGGATATCGTCGGTGTAAAAACCACCTCATTTGTTGCCGTACTTGCTGCTGCCGGTTTGGCAGTTGGACTGGCCCTGCAGGGCAGTTTGTCGAATTTTGCCGGCGGAGTCCTGGTCATGATCTTCAAACCCTACCAGATAGGTGATTACATTCAAGCCCAGGGAGAAGCCGGGACAGTAAGTTCCGTCCAGATGTTTAATACAGTACTGAAAACCCCGGATAACCGGAAGGTCATCATCCCAAACGGTGCGATTTCCAGCGGAACCATTACCAACTTTTCTACTGAGGAGACAAGAAGGATGGACATGGTATTCGGTATCGGTTATGATGATGACCTCGAGAAAACCAAAAATGTATTGAAAGAAATGGCCGATGCGGACAAGAGATTATTGACGGATCCGGCGCCTTTTATAGCGGTTAAGGAACTGGCAGATAGTTCCGTGAACCTGGTGGTACGCATCTGGTGCAAGAAGGAAGATTACTGGGATATTCACTTTGATTGGCAGAACAATGTGAAGCTGCGTTTCGATAAGGAAAACATTACCATCCCGTACCCACACAGGACCATTTATACCATTGCTGAGGCAGCTGACTGATCAGGCAAGACTTAAGAGCGGTTCATGACAGAACAAAAAAACAATTGCCTGGTTTGTGGTAAGGACCTGGTCTATGAGTATGCCCTGGAACTGTAGTGTCAGTCCGGTTTACCAGGTATGGCCCCTCCAAGGTCAAAGGTGAGCCAGAGCTGTTGTGAATAATCAATCTGTCCCTTTGCGAAGTGCAGACCCAGATCCAGTTTCAGTTTCACGGGACCGGTACGGAATGGCAGGATAAACAGATCCAGGCGGCCATAGCTGCCGACGCGGTAAAAAGGATCCCCGTAAAGGAAAGTTTGTCCTTCTCCAGCGTAATATGTGGCAGAAATCCCGGCAAATTTATAGATAAGGGTCGCCTCCCCGAGAAATCCGACAGGTGTTTGCCAGTTATCTCCCTGGACCCGGATCCTGTCGATTGATCCTAGGATCCCAACACTGATACTGAGGGAGTCAAGGATGGTTTTCCCGGAAAGATCCACTCCTGCATTTACATTGTATCCCATATTATCACGAAAGGAATTATCGGGATCAGGAATCGCCAGTCCAGCCAAATGCGCAAACAAAAAATAGTTTGACAGGAAAAAATCCCTAAAGAGCATTCTTCCAGATGTTCCAAACATAAACCTTTCATGAATGTTATCCGACTTGCGGCTCGTCCAGTCGAGGAATGCATTCTGCTGTCCCCAGTCCCACGAATACCCCCCGTACAATCCCTCTATATTCGGCCGGTAGTAATGCAATGTGTCAGATAGAAGGGCCAGGGGGAAATGCAGCAGTTCTCTGCGTGGAAAAGCACCGACATAAAACCTTACGCCTTTATTGTTAAATTCATAATAGAGCGTGAGATTGGGTTTATGGGCATCGATGGCAGAACCAAACTCATACAAATAATTAATCCCAACACGCAACCTGTGGATATCAGAGATGCTGCCTCCCACTTCGGCCCTTAATCTTGAGCCAAAAATCGTCTGGGGATTATCAATCGAAAAATATTCACGGTTATCAAGGAAACCATCAAATCCGGCCAACCACTCAAATCTCTGTGATCTTACAGGAGAGGAGAATATTAAGATGATAAATATTAATGGAAGAAATTTTCGCATAAATAATTGTTGAGAAGTAAATATAATTATTTTTATGGACGACATGCTTTCAAAAGAGAATACAAAGATTGCCTGGTTCGCCCTTGCATGGTTTCTAATAAACCTGATTCAATCCTATTTTACAGAAATAATAGAGGACGAAGCCTATTACTGGGTATACAGTCAATTTCCGGCATGGGGTTATTTTGACCACCCCCCGATGATCGCCATGCTCATTAAACTGGGTTCCATGTTCCTTCCCGGTGAGTTGGGTGTAAGGCTGTTTTCATCATTGATGGGAGCGGGCACCATTTTTATTATTTACCAGCTAATCCCTCAAAAATCGAGGGACCTGCGTATTTATATCATCTGCATCATAGCCGTTACACTGATGCATTTGAATGTAGCCGGATTCTTGGCCTTGCCGGATATCCCGCTTGTCTTTTTCACCTCCCTGTTCTTCCTGGTCCTGAAACGATATTTAACGGAGGACAAGATGGTCCAGGCCCTGTATCTGGGCGTTATCATCGCCATGATGATGTACAGTAAATACCATGCCTTGCTGATCATCTTTTTCACCCTGCTGTCTGACTGGAAATTAATCCTGCGGAGGACTTTCTGGGTGATTGTGGTTGTGGCCGTGATCCTGTATTTACCCCATATCATCTGGCAGATCAAAAATGACTTTGTCAGCTTTCAATATCACCTGATTAGCCGCAACGATCCATTCCAGCCCAGGCAGATCCTTGAATACCTGGGCAATCAGCTGGTCGTTACAGGTCCTTTTGTGGGCGCACTGCTGCTGTTTCTTGCATTTGCCAGGCCAGCAGCGGATGCATATGAAAAAATGCTGAAGTTCAATCTGATTGGTTTCTTTGGATTTTTCTTCCTGTCCAGTGTAAGGGGACATGTAGAACCTCACTGGACTGCTGCGGCATTCCCTCCCATGCTTGTTCTTGCACTCCTGAATGACCGTTACCCGGGTTTGAGAAAGTGGATCAGGAACCTTGGATTGGCAAGTATACCGGTTATCCTTATCATCAGGGCCTACCTGATCGTTGATTTCCTGCCCCTGCCGGAACATGTCACCCGGATGTTCCATGGCAAAGATGTCTGGGCAAAACAGATTGAAGAGGTGGCCGGGGACCGGCCTGTTGTCTTTATGAATAGGTACCAGGCTCCCTCTGTTTACTGGTTCTACAACAAGAAGACAGCTTTTACCCGCAATAATATTAATTACCGCAGAAACCAGTATGATGTCTGGGATCTGGAAGCAGATCTTCAGGGCAGGGAAGTGCTGTTGGCTCATTGGGGAAAGGTGGACAGTACACGGGTCATATCAACAGTGCAGGGAGATATTCATTACTACGACATAAAAAAATTCTGTTCTTTTAACCGCTTATCGGTCAAGATCCTTGAGAAGAAGCTGCAATCACTACCCGGACACAAGCTTACTGTTCCTGTCCGGATAATAAATCCCACCCATCAGACAGTCTGCCTGAACTGCCCATGTGACCTGCCCCCACTGCTGTATCAGTCCATTGTTGATCCGGACCGAAAAATCCTAATAGAAAGGATCAAGGATCAACCCCTTATGACCTCCATCGGACCTGGGGAACAAGTTATGCTGGAAATTCAGGTCAAGGTGCCTGATCAGCCCGGTGATTACCTTGTAATGATCTCATTTGGATCGGAGCTACTGTCCCCGGGCTTAAATTGCACTCCTGTAAAATTGAAGGTTATAGATCCTCAGCCTTGATCCGCCAGGTCCACAAAGAATTAAGAAAAAAGTTGATAAAGGTACCTATGAGGATCCCGATGAGGTTGGCAATCAGGTCGTGTACTCCAAACACCTTTGCCAGTAACAGAAGGATCCCATAGTTGACCAGTCCAGCCAATCCCGTTACAAGATGATACCTGAAGATCCTGGACAGCAATCCCACCTTTGTATTCCGTTTCCTGAATGTCCATATATTATTAAAGAAGAAATTGGTCAAAATGGAAATTTCAATGGCTATAGGAGAGGCGAATTCAATATTCAGACTGGCATACCGTGTCAGGATGAAAAAGCAGCCCATGTTCACGATCACCCCTGATCCACCAACAACGGCAAACTTCAGGAATTCCTCCAGTTTTTCGGTATGCACCCCAAAGCGAAGCATCAGTCCGGTCAACCACCTGTAAAATTTTGTTTCTCTTAGATTCATGCCTGTTTTCTTATAATCCACAGTCCCCAATGGGTTGTCCGGGTGGAGGTTCCATCGGACTCTCATGTTCGAACTTTTCCGGGTGCTGACGGAAGTAACTGATTTGTTTCAGTGTGTATTTATAATGAGCTTCATGCTCAATATCCCAGGAATATGCCAGCTGTGATCTAATCCACTGTTCAAGTTCATCCAGTTTGTAGGTTGCAATGGCCCTGACCTGCGCCATGGCAGATATGTCAGAGGCCAGCATCATTATATGGTGAAGGACCAGGTAGTTCACTGCTCTCTGTATCTCTGCCAGGTAAGGGTCAACATACACGATATGCCAGCTCGCATCGATGATCCTGTCCAATACATCCTGGAGTCCGGGTTGTTCAGCATCCCTGGCATGGTGCTCCACAATCCGGTTGGTCCTCTGTGTATTAAGAAGCAGGGAAAGGGTCTGGTCAGCAGCACTTTCGGCAGCAGCCAAAGGATCAAAGGTTACCCCGGTGCGGGAATTAAAATGTTCCCTGTCCCTCCCGTAACCAAGAGGTTT
>DAOWJB010000108.1 GCA_030640625.1 Bacteroides sp. | reverse complement strand
TTTGGTTTTTATTGCTGTTTCATTGACGACAACAGCACTGACCGAATCACCGGGAAATTCTCTTGAATAAAACCGGCCCTGGGTCATTTCTATACCCATTGCACTCACATAATCATAGTCCACCGCCGAACTGCACAAATAGCGCAATTCCTCATCAGACCTTCCCCAGACCTGGGAATAACCGCCTGCGATCAGCACCGGAAGATGGGCGGTGTTAGTGATCCCCGAAATGCCCGGTATGGAGAGAAAATCGGTTTTAATGACTTCCGACCGGTTCCTTGTCTGGTCTCTCAGCCGGAGGTAAAGCATATCACTGGTCTCGTAGCCCATATCCGCGTGGTCCATATAGAAAAACTGCCGGTTAACAACAAGGACTGTAATCAGGAAGATCATGGTGAATACGAACTGGGAGGTAACCAGGACCACGCGCATCACCGACCGGTCCGATCCGGCCTGCCCCTGCTGCTGAAAAATCTTAACGGGAAGCCTGGAAGCCAGCAGGAGAGAAGGATAGGCCCCGGCGGTAAAACTGGTGAAAAGCCAGATGACGAAAAGGATCGCAATCCATGTGGGATGCAGGTAATTGAGGCTTATCACCTTTCCGGAAAGCTTGTTCAGTACAGGCAGGAATAGGGTCGCCATGATCAGAGCGAAGTTCAGCGATATTAATGCGTACAGGAAACTCTCCCCCATAAATTGCCGGAAAAGGTTGTTGCGGCTTGCCCCGAATACCTTGCGAACACCTACCTCTTTTATCCTGACGGTTGCCTTGGCCGTGGAAAGGCTCATGAAGTTGATGCAGGCGATCACAAGGATCAGGACACCGATGATAAGGAAAATGTAGATCAACAGGTCGCTGCCCACCAGGCTGAACCGGTTTGTTTTCGGAAGCGGAACCAGGAAGGTCTCTCCCCGGATATTGTCATCGAAGCTGAAACGTTCGGTTACTTTTAATCTTACTTCTTCATGATCGGCATTCTCCCCGAGCATCACATAGGTATGAAACCTGCAGTTGGAATAAAGGTTACCTGTTTCTTCGATGTCAATGCCCAGTTCCCGGTTCAGGTCAAAGGGTACAAGAAAATCAAAGGGCTGGTGGGTATTCAGCGGAACATCCCTGATCATACCCGTGACGGTAAGTTCTATACGGTCATTTATCCGGATTGATTCTCCAAGCGGCGCCTGGTCACCAAAATATTTGTTCGCCATGCGCTCTGTAAGTACAATGGAATACAGGCTTTCCAGGGCGTTTTCCGGACTGCCATGCAGAAAGGGATAGGTAAACATGGAGAACACCTCCGGGTCTGCTCCGAGACCCCCGCTCTCAATAAAAAGATTATCTCCAGCCCTGCAGGCAAGTTCGCCCAGGGGACTCATCCGTGACATCCGGGTGATCTCAGGGATCTCATCCAGCATGGCCTTTCCTATTTCGGGCGAAGTAGTCGGCTGGTGATTGAATGAAGTACGTACATCGTACACCCTCAGGTAGGTATGATAAATACGATCATGGTTTACATGGAATTTATCATAACTGAGCTCATCCTGTATCCACAGCAGAATGATAATGGTAAATGCCATTCCCATCGATAAGCCCAGGATATTGATGATGGAAAAAGCCTTATCCTTCAGTAGATGGCGTATGGCAATAATCAGATAATTCCTGAACATGATCCTTAAATTTAAGTATAATCCATCTAAATCCAAGATTTGTGCCCTTTTTATCAAATGGCAGTATGTCAGGTATATACGCTAATGAGCATTACAATTCCAGCCTCCGGACTGATCCATTATCATACAATCTGTGTTCCAAAATCATACATTTGATTTTGTTATATGGTCTTTATCGAATAGATTTGCATAAAGGATTATGCGATGATTGAAAAAGCCGAAGGCAGTCTGCTGATCGTGGATGACAATCCCGGGGTGATCCGTTCCCTTCACCTGTTCCTGAAGAGCAGGTTCAGCATGGTTCTGACAACCACAGATCCGGGGAGACTGCCTGAAATACTTAATGGATCAATGCCTGATGTTATCCTGCTGGA
>DAOWJB010000314.1 GCA_030640625.1 Bacteroides sp. | reverse complement strand
TGGATGGTTGAATGCAAACCGGAAGATAAGTCCAAAGGCTTTTGGACGGTGGCGGACGGTATGATCCAGGTGAATTCCCTGGGTCGGAAGGATCATGATTATGTATGGCTGACTACCCAGAAGGAATACACAGATTTCAACCTGAAGCTGAAATTTGCTGCCTTTAAGGAAAGCCCGGGCAATAGTGGTGTTCAGATACACAGCCGTTACGATTATGACTCATTATGGCTTGATGGTCCACAAGTTGATATCCAGCCTCCGGAGCCCTGGAGGACAGGCATGGTATGGGATGAAACCCGGGGCAACAAGCGATGGATCTACCCTGACATCCCCCAGGGTGACTGGGTCAATGAAGAGATGAGAACGGAAGATTTTGAGTTTTTCTGCAGCACTGATGAAGAGCTGGTTTGGAATGAACTGGAAATCAGGGTCGAGGGACTTGACATTCAATCCTGGCTGAACGGGGCACAAATGACAGACTTTAGAGGGGAAGGTGTCCTTAATGATTCGGTTCACCAGCGTTATAATGTTGGAGAAAAAGGTTTTATAGCACTCCAGTTGCATGTTCGGGATGAACTGAAGATGTATTACAAGGATATTTTCATCAAGGAACTATAGAGAAATAGTTTCCGCCAGGATCATTTACCTTTTAATTCCGACACTTCACCGGTAAATATCTACGCTTCATTCCCTTTTTATTGGATTCGACAGTAACAATTAATAGTTTGCAACGTCTTATTTATTAAACCTGCCAAAATACTGAAGAATGATTGCAAACATTATCAAGGTTGCCTTCCGCAACCTCTTCAAGCACTTCGGATACAGCTTTATTAATATACTGGGACTGGCTATCGGACTGGCCAGCAGTATATTCATTTTCCTGTATGTGATCAATGAACTGACCTATGACCGTTTTCATGAAAAATCGGACCGAATCTACCGGGCCTGGATCCTGGGAAATATGCCGGGTACAGAAATGCGGCATGCCGTCACCTCACCTCCCATGATGGAAGCCATGCTTAATGATTACCCTGAAGTGGAGAATGCAGTCAGACTTCGTCAAATGGGTGGATGGCTGGTCCGCACCGGTGATAGAAAATTCCATGAGACAGAGAAGGAATTCATATTTGCCGATTCTACATTTTTTAATGTTTTCAGTTTTAAATTGCTAAAGGGTAACCCTGAAACCTGTTTAAAAGAGCCCCGCAGTATCGTTCTGACAGAAGAATATGGCAGGAAGTATTTTGGGGATGAAGATCCCATGGGAAAAACCTTCCGGATTGAACAGGATACGAACTTTTATGTAGTGACCGGTGTCATGGAGGATATTCCTGTCAATTCACATATTCACTTCAAGATGTTGGGTTCATTATGTACGTTTGAAAACAGCAGGAGTACCAACTGGGTAAATCATAATTTCCATACCTATTTTGTGCTTGCTCCGGGGACTGATCCTGTGGAGTTTGAATCCCGGATGCAGGATATGGTTGTTAAATATGTGGGTCCCCTTGTAGAACAGTTTATGGGTATAGACCTGGAACAATTTGAACAATCCGGAAATTCCTATGGATATCGCCTGCAGGCCATGACAGATATTCACCTGCATTCCAACCTTCAGTATGAGCTGGAACCTGGAGGGAATCCCATGTATGTTTATATTTTCATGGTCATTGCCATCCTTATACTCATCATCGCCTGTATCAATTTCATGAACCTGGCTACGGCCCGTTCCTTGACCCGTGCCCGGGAAGTAGGTCTCCGTAAGGTAGTTGGTTCCTCACGATCATTATTGATTACCCAATTCCTCACGGAATCGGTCTTTCTGAGCATTTTTGCACTGATTATTGCGGTTATCATCGTCTACCTTCTACTACCGGGATATAACAATCTGATCCGACTGGATCTGGATTTTGACATATTCAGCAATTCCTGGAGCATACCCCTGCTGGTACTGTTTGCTATCTTCGTGGGACTCCTTGCAGGAAGCTACCCGGCTTTTATCCTGGCTGCATTCAAACCCGTAGCCGTGTTCAAGACCGAAGCCAAGGGTGGCGCCAGCAAGAGTTTTCTAAGGAGCCTTTTGATCATATTGCAGTTTACGGTGACCATCGTAATCCTGCTTGGAACATTTATGGTTAACAGGCAGCTAACATTTATGCAGAAGAAGGATCCAGGATTTGAAAAAGAAAAAGTGCTGATTGTCCATCGCTCTGATGCACTCAGACAGAAAATAGATGCATTTAAGGAGGAGATCACTCAACATGCCAATATCCTCAGTGCAGCCAATACGACTTCTATCCCGTCTTATCAATTCTCGGACAATGCTCACTGGCTCGAAGGATGGGACCGTGGAGATATATTTACACTTTCCAGCTGCTATACGAGCTATAAATACGATCAAGCCCTGGATCTTGAGATCCTGGAAGGCAGGTATTTCAGTCCGGAAATGCCGACAGATTCATTTGCCGTGATAGTCAATGAAGCCACCCTAAAGGTTTTTGATATAGCGGATCCCCTGAATACCCGTTTTTATAATCCTGGATCAGAAGGGGAGCCGGATGAGTTTTATCCAATTATAGGTGTGGTAAAAGATTTCCATTTCGAATCCATGCACGAAGAGATCCATCCCATGGCAATCCATTTTATGCGTGGAAACTGGGAAGGTGTCCTTGTTATAAAGCTGGGTGATGGTAATATGCCGGAAACCGTGAAATTTGTGAACCAGAAATGGGAAGATTTCGGCACGGAGCATCCTTTCGAATATTCCTGGATGGATGATGAGTTTGATTCACTTTTCGAAGCCGAAAGGCGTACCGGTCAGATACTGACGATATTCTCCATACTGTCCATGTTCATATCATGTCTGGGAATGCTCGGACTTATTTCCTATACGACCAATCAGCGCACGAAAGAAATCGGCATCCGGAAAACCATGGGGGCGTCAGTCAATATCGTAATGTTCATCTTATCGAAAGAAACACTCAGATTGCTGGGCATCTCAGCCTTTATTTCTATTCCGGCATATTTCGGGATCAGGGCATGGCTCCAGAATTTTGCCTATCATATAAATTTCAACCTAGGTTTTTATATCCTGGTATTGTTGGGAGTTACCATGGTTGTACTGATAATCGCTTTGCTGACGGTCAGCTACAACTCATACCGGGCAGCCACCACAAATCCGGCCGAAAGCCTGCGGGTCGAATAATTTAGAATAAAATTATACTGAATTGAGCCTGATGTGTTTAGGCAGGCTCTTCGGGATATACTTTACTTAGATCTGTTGTCAAACATTTTCAGAATTCCTCTATTTTGCTTATTTTCATACAATTAGGTGTCTGATGTACATTTATTCAGGCATTCCTTTCTGTCTTTGGCCAGGACTGAAAATCAAATCATAAGCTGGAATAATCCTGCTTATATTAAATATTATATTATGCAATCAGATACGCTTCATTTTGAGCGGCAAGATGAGAAAGGGATCATTACGCTCAACCGGCCGGATGTATTGAATGCCCTGAATAACCAATTTTTTACTGACCTGACCGGTATATTGGATGCCCTTGAAAAAGATCCTGTTCGAATAATCATTATAACTGGAAGTGGAAAGGCATTTGCTGCCGGTGCAGATATTGCAGAGATGGCTGGCATGACCCGGGTACAGGCGAGAGAATTCTCCCGTCATGGCCAGTCTGTCTTCCAGCGGCTTGAAGATTGGGAGTATCCTGTAATAGCTGCTGTGAATGGTTATGCCCTGGGAGGGGGATGCGAATTGTGCATGGCCTGTGATATACGGATCGCCAGTGCAGTGGCAAAATTTGGTCAACCAGAGGCAAAGCTTGGACTGATCCCTGGTTTTGGGGCCACACAACGGCTGGTTCAGCATGTTGGATTCGGGAATGCACTTTATATGCTAACCAGCGGAAGAAATATCAGTGCTGAGGAAGCGCAGCGGATGGGACTGGTACAGGAAATTACCGAACCGGATCAGCTCATGGAAAGAGCCCATAAATTTGCAGGGGAAATTTTAACAAGCGGACCTGAAGCCGTTAAAAAAGTCAAGTTAGTGATCCGGAAATCCGCATCATCGAGTTTACCTGCCGGTTATGAACTGGAATCTAACCAGTTTGGCGCCCTCTTCGAGGAGGAGGGGACAGAAGGAATGAAGGCTTTCCTCGAGAAGAGAAAACCAGCGTGGTGACTTAATTGGAGCGGCGCATCTTTGGCTAATCAATAAATCCATAGGATCATGGAATATACAGATAAATTAAAGAGGGTAAGCATTCTGGGGGCAGGCGGAAAGATGGGCAGCGGTATATTGTTGCTCACTGCCCTGGAAATGGCTGACCTTTCAATGATACCGGGGAATAAGGGAAAGGAATTCAACCTTATAGCCATAGATGTTTCGGCCGAAAACCTGAAGGGAGTAAAACATTATATCAGGGAACAGATCAGGAAGGTGGCGGAAAAAAGCATCGTCAGGTTGCGGGATGTGTATAAAGACCGGAATGACCTTGTAGAGAACTGGGAGATCATTGATCAATACATCATTGACGTGATGAATTTTATACAGACAACAACATCCGTTGAACAGGCATTCGGATCAAGCATTGTGTTTGAAGCCGTCAGTGAGGATCCTGATCTCAAGCTGAAGCTTCTCGGTGAGATTGAAAAAAATTCGGATGGAAACACGTGGTATCTTACCAATACCTCCTCCATTCCGATCCTTTCCCTGGATGAGGGAGCTTCCCTGGGAGGAAGGATCATAGGTTTCCATTTTTATAATCCACCCGCAGTTCAGAGACTGGTGGAACTGATCCCCGCAAGCGGAACTGTAAAAGACCTGCGGGACTTTTCCATGGAATATGCATCCCGTCTGAGAAAAAAGGCTGTATTGTCCAATGATGTTGCCGGCTTTATCGGGAACGGTCATTTTATGAGGGACATACTGTTTGGCGCATCGGAGGTGGAAAAACTCGCAAGGGGGATGTCCCTTCCTCAGGCCATCTGGATGATCAACCGGGTCACACAGGATTTCCTGATCCGGCCCATGGGAATTTTTCAGTTGACAGATTATGTTGAACTGGATGTCTGCCAGCACATCATGAAAGTGATGGATCCCTGTATGAGCGATGAGGATCTCCATTGCGATCTGATCGACCGGCTTACCGAACAGGGTGTCAGGGGAGGACAGTATCCTGACGGTTCGCAAAAGAATGGTTTTTTCCGCTATGAAGGTGGCCGGATTACAGGTATTTATGATCCTGAAACAAAAATGTATGTTGCTCTTGAAGAACTTGAAAGCGTTTGTGACAAGGCCCTGGGTCCCCTGCCCGGCGGGCATGTACCGTGGAAAATCCTGGTCAGGGACAGGAAGAAAAAAGAAATCCTGCAAGATTACTTCGAGCAGCTTTCCGGGTCAGCAAACTTGGGTGCACAATTGGCGGTGGATTACGGACAGAATTCCTGCAGGATCGGGAACCTGCTGGTCGAGAAAAAAGTGGCAAACAGTACTGAGGATGTAAATACCGTGCTCCTGACAGGTTTTTACCATGCATATGGTCCTGTAAATGAATATTTTAATTAAAAAAGAAACAAAATGAGGCGAAAAGTATATATGAC
Organism: Bacteroides sp.; assembly: GCA_030640625.1. Classification (GTDB taxonomy): domain Bacteria; phylum Bacteroidota; class Bacteroidia; order Bacteroidales; family SM23-62; genus SM23-62. The sequence continues at coordinate 424 of DAOWJB010000314.1, read as the reverse complement.
AGCCGGTTATAATACCATCTCGCTTGGGACGGGAAGGAAGGAATTCCACCCGAAAAAGTCCAGACCGGGTATTGAGCATTACATGAAGGAAGCCGGACTGGGAACACTCGGGCAAATCGGGGGCGGGAAAAAAGTGGATGAATCCTTCGTGGGCAATTTTATGGCCGAACGGTTCGTACGGCAGGCACATCTGAATGCCCTGTTCCCGGTGATCGACAAGAACCTTGAATATAAGCCGGCCACCCGTGTGGAAGGTGCCTGTGCTTCTGGTGGACTGGCACTGTTGTCAGGGATCCGATCCATACTTGCCGGTACGGCGGAAGTCGTTCTGGCCATCGGCGTGGAGGTACAGAATTCTGTCAAGGCGGTTTACGGCGCCGATTTTCTTGCCCTGGCAGGCTGGTTCCCCAACCGCAAGGACGGG
>DAOWJB010000012.1 GCA_030640625.1 Bacteroides sp. | reverse complement strand
TGGAAGATCACTCCTCAAGAGGTGGTTTGTTACAGAACACCCGAAAAATTGTAATGGTGTCCTTATATCCGGTCCCTGAAGTGAACCGGTTTTACGGACACTTAAGATAAACTGAATTTTCCGGCAGGTATTCCATTGAAGTGACCATTCCCCTGATCAGCCAGCCATGACCTCTTGACCACGCGCCTGGCGATAATTCATTTTGATCAGGCAACCAGCCCCTTCCTTGGCTGTACAGACCTGATTCCGGATCCCTGAGCAGGTCCCTGTAAATCTCAAACTGCTTCGAACATTCGGCAAAACAGGAAGAATCTCCTGTCAGGTATCCGGTCCTGGCCAGACGACTGGCATATTCCTGGATATAATCTATCAAAATATAATGCTCCCCCTGATGATTGATAAGAACGGCACCTTCCGGCGATCGATTTACCTCTGCCCTCATTCGATTCGTTTCAAATACATACGGCTGTACATATTACCGGTTACCAGTGAGATCGTAAAGAGCAAAATGAATGCTGCAGAAGGGCTGCGATTTGTATGGAATTGTATCGGAAGGCTTGTAATTCCTCAGTTCCATGATATCCAAAACCATTGGAAGATAATTGCCGGAACCTGTATGTTTTTCATAGTATAGCATGGCTTCGAAAGTAAGGTCCAGCGAATAGTTTCCCCAGGCATCTGCGGAAGTCGCGAAATTATTGTGTGCCTCAAAATAGTGTTTTACGACATTTTGGGTTATCTCATTAGTGACACATTGCAAACATCCTGAGAGGACCACCAGGGGGAGTACGGCATGGAACAGACCTGAATATAGAAGATGCTTCATGGTCAGGTCAGGTTGGATGTGATCTTTGCTTTTACTACAGCTCCTTGATCTTAATATTCCTGAACCACACCTTGCTGCCATGGTCCTGGAGACTAATATGCCCCTTTTTAGTCAGGCCATAATCGGGGTATGCATCCCATTTTTCACTGTTGCGCCGCTGGTTCCAGTCCTCACTCCAGGGTACAAATTCAACCACCTTCTTACCATTCAACCAGTATTCGACTTTATCTTCCCGGAAGACAATCTTTGAACTGTTCCAGTCACGTGTATTCACTTCCTTTTCATCATTGGGAATATACATGGCATAATCTGCTGCAGTTTTTTGCCACTCCTCGAGTTCATATTTACTTCCATCCGCATTTCTAAAGTCATCGTCTTCGATGAGTTGGTACTCGGGTCCGGTTTCATATGGAGCCTTGTACTTTTCTCCTTCCGCCACATGGTACAGGACCCCGCTGTTTCCATTGGGACCAAGTTTCCATTCCCATTTCAGTATAAAATTTTCATATTTCTTAACTGATACAATGTCCCCGCCAATATCTCCTCCTAAACCCATGCCAACCAGGCATCCTTCCGATACTTCCCAGCCGGATATTTCTTTCTCATTAAAGTCTCTCCATCCCTCAGTGGTTTTCCCATTGAACAACAACTGCCAGCCTTCACTTTTTTCCTCGATGGAAAGGGTGTTCATTGCCGGCTCTTCAACGATAGCAGAATCGCGTGTTTTCTGCTTATTTCCCTTGCAGCATGAACTTACCATCATCACAAGTAGTGCTGCTGTTAAAAGATAGGTTGGTTTCATATTTTATAATGTTTTGTTAGGGAATGACCATCCGGTCCTGTAATTGTGTTTGATATATTCCTGTATTGCCTGTTCAGCATTCAGTGTGATATATTTCGTATTAAAATGTGGATGCCCGTCTATTACTTTAAACTCATCCAAAGATACAATCCTTAGTTCATCACTGCCCGAGATGTTGGTGAATCGCATATTCTCACCATCCCAGTGCAGCTCCCTGTTAAGGTTTTGCAGTCTAATCGCCAGAACACCCATCACTATCATTTCGTTGAATGGTCCTGCAAATTCAAAATTGGAAGCCGGTTGCAGGCGGTTTTCAGGGCTCTCCTTACAGGCACGGATCCAGTCCTGCTCATGTGGCCCATCCTTTAATCTACCTGCAGGATAATCCGGAATGCGGGGAAGGGTTTCCGGGACATCGGGTTGCCTGCCAGAGAGCAACCTTGGATGGATACCTCCGGTGTTACAGATCAATTTATCCTTTGAACCAATAAAAAGGCAACCTCCCATACCATCTTCCATCAACGGTTCTCCAGTGGCAAGTTCAACGGGCCTTGAAGGCATCATTCCGCCATCATACCAGAAAACCTTTACCTCGGGCATTTTGACTTTTACCCGGGAGGGTGGCTTTTTTCTTTCCGGGAAAGTGTATTCCACAACCTCGGCCTGCGGCGCGCATTCAGTATTAACCAGCGTGGAAGAACCCTGTACCCTGGTAGGATAACCAAGGAGCAGGGAAGAGAATACAGGATTCAGGATATGACATGCCATATCACCAAGTGCACCGGTACCAAAGTCCCACCAGCCCCGCCAGTTCCAGGGGGTATAAATTTCGTGATATGGACGCTCGGGTGCCGGCCCTACAAAGAGATCCCAGTTCAGGGTATCAGGTGGTGTCATTACATCCTTTGGGCGTTGTAATCCCTGGGGCCAGATCGGACGGTTGGTCCAGGCATGCACTTCCCTTATCTTTCCTATCTCTCCGTTCCATATCCACTCTTCGATTTGACGCGCTTCGGGTGAAGAGTTGCCCTGGTTGCCCATCTGGGTGGCCACCCGATATTCCCTGGCCAGCCGGGTAAGCAACCTGGATTCATATACCGAATGCGTGAGCGGTTTCTGGCAGTAAACATGCTTGCCCTGGGTAATGGCTGTGGCTGCAATTATGGCATGTGTATGGTCAGCAGTCGCTATCATAACCGCATCAATATCATCTCCCATCTCATCAAACATTTTCCTCCAGTCCCAATATTTACGTGCATTGGGAAAGTCATTGAAACAATCCTGCGCATATTTCCAATCCACATCACAAAGGGCAACGATGTTCTCACTATTCATCGCCTCGAGATTGATCCTGCCTTTTCCTCCGACACCTATCCCTGCAATATTCAATTTATCACTGGGAGCCTTGTGTCCCAATGTTTTGCCCATCACATGGCTGGGGATGATTGATAATCCGGCTGCTGTTGCAGCTGTGGATTTGATAAACCTGCGTCTGGGAATTGTATTTGTTACCATATGTGTAAGTTACAATATAAATAATTATTCTTTTAATCACTATAAGATATTTTGACTGCCTTGCAATTGACTGATTTTATGCCTTCCCATTTGCTGTTTTTATCTTGTGGAACTATTTCAAAGAGATGAAATTGGCTATATTAGATGTTCAATAGACTGGCCATATGAAAAGAAGAGATTTTTTGTACCGTACAGTGGCAGGAGCGGCAGGTGTATCCCTTGTACCGTCACTGTTAACAGGTTGTATGTCAGAAAATGATCCACTGCACGACTTTGGATTGATAACCAATGTGGTCCAGGAAATGATTAAGCAGGATCACAGAGAAACCCTGGCCATGCTGGCCGATATGGGGTACAAATACCTTGAATTTGGAGGAACCTGGGGAGAGGAACCTGCAGTTTTAAAAAACTTTATGGAGAATATTGGGCTTATTCCATTGGCCGGAGGAGCCAGTATTGCCGGGTTACAGGGAGATGATCTGAAAAAGGCAATTGATGAATCAATAGAACTTGGAAAAAAATACCTGGTATGCTACTGGCCCTGGATGGATGGGGGTGAAAATCCTACATGGGATGCAGTGAATTTTGCGGTGGATGAATTTCACAGGATCGGGGAAAAGTGTAAAAAGCATGGATTACGCTTTGCCTTTCATAACCACCACCAGGAGTTTCAGAAGCTGGATGATCAGGTGATCTATGAATACATTCTGGCAAACACGGACCCTGAGCTTGTAACCATGGAAGTGGATCTATACTGGACACATAAAGGAGGGGCTGACCTGAAGGAATACTTTGAAAAGTATCCGGGTCGTTTTGAACTGGTCCATGTGAAGGATTCATATGATTCTCCCGATATGAATAGTTTTGCATGTGTGGGTTCAGGGATCATTGATTTCCCGGCCCTGTTCATGTTTCGGGACATCGCCGGTTTTAAACATCTCATCGTGGAACATGACAAACCGGAACATGAAAGGGAGTGTGCACAAAGCAGTATCGACTATTTAAAAAGCCTGGCTTTCTAATATCCAATCAAAATTTTAAACATGTCAACTAACCGAAGAGGCTTTCTCAAGAGTACAGCCACTACCATGGCAGGGATTGGGATTACACAATCCATGCCGGGTTCCTTGCTGGTTTATCCCGGAGTATTAAACGCCGGTGACAGGATCGTGGTGGCCCTGATCGGGTCGAGGAATATGGGGTGGTACAACCTGACTGATCTGCTTCAACAGCCCAACGTGGTTTGCAAAACCCTTTGCGATGTGGATGATTCGGTGCTGGCTGAGAAAGCGGGAGAACTTGTAAAGCAGGGATTGAATAAGCCCCAGCTGGAAAAGGATTATCGCAAAGTACTGGATGACAAAGATATTGATGCCGTGATCATCGGCACTCCCGATCACTGGCATTGTCTCCCCACAGTGGAGGCATGTGCCGCCGGGAAGCATGTCTATGTAGAAAAACCTCTGGCAAACTCCATTGGCGAGATCAATGTAATGCTGGATGTGGCCCGGAAATACAAAAACATCGTACAGGTCGGACAGCAGCAACGCAGCGGTGCTCACTGGAAAACTGCCATTGAATTTGTACAGTCGGGCAAATTGGGAACCATCCGCCAGGTAAAATACTGGGCCAACTTCAATTATGGTGCGGGTAATATGCCGGTACCTGACTCCGACCCGCCCGTGGGAGTGGATTATGACCGCTGGCTTGGTCCGGCTCCAAAACGTACCTTCAACAAGAACCGTTTTCATGGATCATGGAGGATGTTCAGGGATTATGGAGGTGGACTGATGAGCGACTGGGGAGTACACCTGATAGACATGGGCTTGTGGGCCATGAATGTGAAAACGGGACCTAAATCAGTATTTTCTTTAGGAGGTAATTTTGCCAATCAGGACCGGGCACTGGAGATGCCGGACACACTGACTGTGGGCTATGAGATGGACGGATTCAATATGATATGGGAGCACAATGGCGGCGTTCAGCACGGTCCGTATGATCAGTTGTACGGAGTAAAGTTCATCGGAACCAATGGAACCCTGGTGGCAGACCGGGCCAGGTGGCGCGTATTCCCCGAATGGGGTGAAGAGGATTACAGGATGGAGTCGGTGGAGGAGCATCTCAGTGATGAAAAATCACATATTAACCACTGCGCCAACTTTATAGGTGCGATCCGGCATGGAGATACCCTGAATGCTGATATCGAGATCGGGCATCGTGCCGCATTGTATGCCCACCTGGGGAACATCTCCTTCTGGGCTGATGAACGGGTTGAATATGATGAAGGAACAAGGAGTATTCCCAACTCGAAGAAAGCTGATGCCCTGATCACTCCAACTTACCGGTTACCGTGGATTTTTCCGTCTTCATCATGACACCAAATAATATATTGAATGGAAAACTTGAAAGAAAACGTCGCTGGATATCCTGATATGAATCATGTTCCTGAATCTCACAGGAGGGGATTTTTGAAAAAAATTGCACTGGGAATCGCTTTTCTATCGCCTCTTAGCAGGATGTCTGCGAAAAAAAGTGAACAGGAAGTATTATATTCCGGGCATGGCAAGCCTTTCGAGGAAATGCGACCCGGTGAAATTCAGGATAGCATATCCAGAGGCCCCTATGCTTTTGTTCCTGTATCTCCAATGATCGAGTGGCATTCATTCCATCTGCCTATTGGTACCGATGCGCTCATTGCGGAGGCAATTTGCCGTTTAATGGCAGAAAAACTCGGCGGAGTGTGGTTCAGGCCTCTTTCATTGGGACTGGACTCATGGCGTAATGATGAGCAGAAGCAGAGGTGGGGCTTCAAGCCTGAGGAAGAAGTGTTTGGTATGAATTTTCCGGATGTGCCCCTGAAAAGTGAATATTGCCAGGTTGACGACCTGAAAACAATTGTCAGAAACAGGGTAGAGGCTTTGCGGGGGATAGGGGTGAAGCATGTATTTCTGCTTAATCACCATGGAGGGAAGGGACAGATACCGGCAATTGAGCAGCTCGGCAAGGAGTTATCAGACGTTAACATGAAGGTGCATGGTCTGAAAACCTATCAGTTCAATGACCTGACTCAGGAAGAGGGTTTTTATGGCGTTGGTGGACATGCCGGATATAGTGAGACTACCTGGCTCATGGCATTCAGGCCTGAATTGCTTGACCTGACCCGGATTGATCCTGGAGAACTTTCCGTTAGAAATACGGGAATATTGCACGATAAACCGGTGATTGAAGAAAAATGGAACCCCGGGAATGTCTCATCTCTTGTTGCAAATAGATTAAGGCTCCGGGTTATAGCTAACTTTTCAACGTATATCTCTTCTATAATTATATAGATATGATAAAAAGCCTTTCTTTCATCAGTGATCTGAAAAATAACAATCACAAGGAATGGTTCCATGCGAACCGGAACCGTTATGAAGAGGCAAGGGCAGAATTCCTTTCCTTTGTTGAGACCCTGGTCAATGAGATCCAGGCATTTGACCCTTCAATCGGTCCGATACAGCCAAAAAGTACTGTATTCCGGATCAACAGGGATATCCGCTTTTCCAATGACAAATCCCCCTATAAGACCAACTTTGGCACCTTCATTGTCCCAGGAGGGAAAAAATCAGGGAATGCCGGGTATTATTTTCACATGGAACCCGGTGGATCCTTTGCCGGAGGAGGGGTATACCGTCCCATGCCCCATATTCTGAAAGTTATCCGGGATGAAGTTTATGAGAATGCGGAAGAATTTAAAGGGATCATTGAGGAGAAGGAATTTTACGATTATTTCGGGGATCTCTATGATGACCGGCTCAAGACCGCACCGAAAGGCTTCCCCAAAGATTTCGAACAAATTGACCTGTTAAAGTACAAGAGTTATACGGTAGTTCGCAATTATGATGATAAACTGGTATCGGGTGACTCTCTGGTGGAGGAGACCGTAAAGGCTTTCAAGATGTTGTATCCATTTAATAAATTCATCAATTTTGCACTCGGTTCTGGGGATTAACCCATACTTCCGGCATTCATTTTACAATTTGGTATATTTGAATTTCATTATCAATGCCTCATGCTTGAATTCCCGGAACCGGATTTGAAACTTTTAAGTGGTACCATTTCAATTGCTCTTACTACCATTGCATTTCTGATCTGTTATTTAACTTCTCATTCCAGTCGGATTAACAACCGGTTTAATAAAAAGTTTAACCTGGATACTTCTTCGATCCGTAAGATTCTGTTTCAGCGTTCGCTCGGAGCTGTATTATATGGTTTGATGCCGATCCTGGTTATTATGTTCATATTTCAAAGACCGCTT
>DAOWJB010000204.1 GCA_030640625.1 Bacteroides sp. | reverse complement strand
TCATGGCGCCAAAGGTGAAAGCGAACTGATTGATCTTAGAGAAAACGTGGACAGGAATGGAAGGGTTATGATCGAAGTTCCGGAAGGTAAGTATGATCTGTATATCGGGACTTTTCAGAAAGCTTACCGCACCGTTATGCATGGAGCACCTGGCTCAAAGGGGCCGGTGGTAAATCATTATGATGCAGCGGATGTACGTGCCTATATGGATAAGCTGTCCGGTGCCCTGGAAGCAGTACTGGGAGGAAAGCTGGGAGACCATATACGTGCCCTTTTCTGTGACAGCATTGAACTGTCCGGAGCGAATATTACCGATGATCTGTTTGAAGAATTTAGAAAAAGGCGGGGATATGACCTCAAACCATTTGTTCCGCTGGTTTTCTATCATCCTTATGAGGGTTATACCGACACGCTGCATTATTGGCAGGGCTTTAATGACGATATTCGAAGGATCCGATATGATTTTAATAAAACACTGGTTGAACTTTTCCTGGAACGGTTCATAAAAACTTTCGATGACTGGGCCAATGAACATGGTATGCAGAGCCGTTACCAGGCCTATGGGATGCCCTGGCTGATGGGCATGCTCGATGGCTACAGGATGGTCGATATCCCGGAAAGCAATAACTGGCTCTATTCAGCCAATGCCAAAGCACATGGATACTGGATATGGAACAAATATGCCTCCTCAGCAGCTCATTTATCAGGGGCGAACATCGTAAGCTGCGAAGCGATGACAAACACCAGGGGTGTGTTCAGGATGACACTGGATATGGTAAAGAAGAATGATGATTTCAATTTCATTACCGGGATCAATCACGCTGTATTACATGGTTATAATTATTCACCGCCCGAGGCAGGTTTCCCCGGATGGGTCAGATACGGGGCATACTTCAGTGACCAGAATACCTGGTGGCCCTACTTTCGTTACTGGGCTGACTACAATGCGCGTCTGTCGGCGGTATTCCAGCATACAGAACCCCTGGTCGATATAGCCATACTAACCCCTGTGGCGGATATCTGGAAACAATGGGGACTGAACCGCTATCCTTTCTATATGAATCCCTGGTACAATCATGACCTGTGGGAAGGTTTCAGCCGGGTGGGAGCTATGGCAGACTATATTAATGAAGGAGTGATACAGAGAGCCTCCGCGGAAAAGGGACAGATGAAAAGTGAAGAAGCTATATATAAATTGGTTATTGTTTCGGGAGCAAAATCCATAGAACCGGAAACTGCTGCGGCAATTAATGATTTAGCTGAAAAGGGCGTGAAGTTTCTTTTTGTGGACCATATGCCGGCAGAAGCTCCCTCATATTTTGAGAAAGATAAGAATGATCGGGCAGTAAAAGATCTTATGAGTGCAGCTTCTTCCCATGAAAGCGTGAGCATTATTGAGGCTCCAAAAAATGCCGCATCGCTTACCTCCTGGGCAGGAAAGGTGATTGAGGACTTTACCGTCCAGGCTGATGTATCTGTCTCTCCTGCAAACGATAATTTGTACCTGTTAAAGCATAAAAGCGGCAGCAATGAGATTTACTTCTTTTCCAACCAGGATGATTTGAACGGCCAGGCCTTTACAGTCACATTTGCCAGTAAAATGAAGACTGCCTGGTGCTGGGATCCGCATACCGGGGAACGTTTCATCTATCCAGGTCAAAATAATGGTGGATTGGATATCCGGCTAGAGGCACTTGAATCAATACTGATTGTCCTCGGGGAGAATGACGAGGGGAAATCAGGAGAACTGATTTATCCGGATGAGAATACCGGGATAAGTATTGGTAAAGAATGGCAGCTGGATTTCTACCCGGTCAGGGCTGAAAATTTCGAAATAAAAACGGATAAGCTGTTTGAATTTGGAAATCATGAGGACGAGCGTATTTCAACTTTTGCCGGCCAGGTATCCTATCAAACCACCTTCGAGCTGAGTGAGACCGACTGGGCTTTCCTGGACCTTGGCATTGAGAAACACATCACCGAAGTAAAACTCAATGGCCAGAACATAGGACTGAAATGGTGGGGCAGGCATCTGTACCAGGTTCCCGCTGGTATTTTGAAGGAAGGGGAAAACCAGCTTGAGATTACCTATACCACTACCCTGGCCAACTATGCCAATTCATTGACCGGTAATGATGTGGCCAAACGGTGGATTAACCTGAAAGAACCTGATCCGATAGGATTAGCCGCGGATGTCAGATTATTGAAATCACTGTAAAACTTAGTAAAGCATATGAAATTGAAACAATTGAAGAATCATTTATTATTCAGGAGATCAGTTATTGGTATGTGCCTGATCCTTTTTGCTGCAGGCATCAATGCACAACCGGAAGATGACAGGGCAAATATGCCTGATATTTCCGAAAAGAAAACAGCCGAATATATCAAATTGATCAAAAAGATGCTGGTTAAGGATTACCACGGCATGTTACGGGAGGCCGGTGGAAATCTGCCTTATCCTTTTATAGCGCCGGGCAGTGAATCGTATGCGGATGTATTATGTGACTGGGATTCCTGGTTTAGTGATGTGGCCCTCAGGCAGGTTTTAAAACTGGTTGACAGCGATGAGGAGAATGAGCGTGCATTGCCTTACGAACAGGGCTGTGTCCTTAATTACTTATCATTTGCGGGACATGGTCCCGGAGGAAGCGGTTGGGTCCCCATCATCGTGAACAGAGAATCCGGTCTGCATTTCCTATTCAAAAGGCCTGACAATATTCATAATGAGAATATGCATAAGCCCTGCCTTGCCCAGCATGCTGCCTTTATCGTTCAACAGATGAACGGAGATGCCGGATGGCTCAGAGAGCATTTCAGCAATCTACAGGCTTTTATCAATAACTACTATTACCACCACCGGCATGAGGCCACAGGATTATTCTACTGGCAAACCGATCTCGCTATCGGTGTTGATACCGATCCTTCTACTTTTTTCAGGCCGCCAAAGAGTTCGGGTTCCATTTATTTGAACTCCCTGATGTATAGAGAATTACTGGCCATGGTATACTTGTGCAATCAGTTGAACCTGACAGAGACCTCGCAGCAGTATCAGAAATATGCCGACGAGTTAAAGGCTGCTTTACAGGAGCATTGCTGGGACGAAAGGGATGGATTTTATTACAGTGTTGATCTGAATCTCCTGCCCATCGATCCTGACCAGGTCCTGCATCAGAATATGCCCCGCGACTGGCACTGTTTGATCCAGCGGATCGGTGTCTGGACCGGATTCATGGCCATGTGGGCAGAGGTGGCAACACCCGAGCAGGCTGAACGGATGGTGCAGGAGCATTTTTACAATGCAAAAACTTTCAACGCGCCCTATGGAATAAGATCATTGTCGAAGATGGAAAAGATGTATAACCTGAAAGCCAGCGGTAATCCATCATCATTTCTCGGACCCATTTGGGGGATATCCAATTATATCACATTCAGGGGACTGGTAAAATACGGATATACGGAGGAGGCCAGGCAAATGGCTATCAAGACCATTTGCCTGTTCGGTCGTGACCTGGAGAGATTCGGTGTAATGCATGAGTATTACGAACCCGAAAATGGCGAACCTGTTTTGAATCCCGGATTTCAAAACTGGAATTACCTGGTGTTGAACATGATTGCCTGGCTGGAGAGAGAAACTGTCATTCAGGAGTTTTAGTAATATATCGGAAATGAGTAAAGGATTATGCATTGTATTGTCGGTAACCATCCCGCTGCTTACGATCAGTTGCAGTCCAAAAGAGAAAGAAGCAAGACCAAGCATCATCCTGATCATGGCTGATGACCTGGGTTACGGCGATATTGGATGTTACGGGAATACGGAGATCAAGACCCCGAACCTTGATATGCTGGCTTCCGATGGGATCAGGTTCACCGACTTTCATTCCAATGGTCCGGTATGTACACCAACAAGAGCAGCATTGCTAACCGGACGATATCAGCAGAGAAGCGGCCTGGAAGGGGTCATTTATGTAAGAGGTCAAAAAAGACAAACCGGAATGTCCCCATCTGTGAAAACAATAGCCGATGTATTGAAGAAGGAAGGCTATGCAACTGCAATTACAGGCAAATGGCACCTGGGTTATAACAGGGCATATAATCCTGTACATAACGGATTTGATGAATTTTTCGGTTACAGGAGTGGTAATATTGATTATCATTCACATTATGACAATGCAGGCATTTATGACTGGTATCATAACCTGGATACCATTCCCGAAGATGGTTATGTAACTGATCTGATTACAAATCACGCTGTAGATTTTATTGAGACCAACAAAGACAAGCCATTCTTCCTCTACATTGCCCATGAAGCACCCCATGTCCCATTCCAGGGCAGAAACGATCCGGCATATCGTTTCCCGGAAACGGAATTTACCTATTTCGGTCCCGTTACAGACAGGGACAGGGCATACAGGGAGATGGTGGAAGTTATGGATGAGGGGATTGGAACCATAATCAACACACTGGAAAGGTCTGATCTGCTGGATAATACAATTGTTTTTTTCCTGTCGGATAACAATGGATTGGCAGGTTATGGTGATAATGGTAAACTGAGAGGAGTGAAAAGCGAACTGTTTGAAGGCGGTCACAGGGTACCTGCCATTGCCTATTGGAAGGGCAAGCTAGCCAAAGCGGTCTGCGATGATTTTATCATGAGTTTTGACCTGTTCCCTACCATACTGTCAATTTGCGGTATTGATGTACCTGGTGATCTGAAGCTGGATGGAGTGGATTTTTCTTCCGTACTCTTTAAACAACAGAAGCTTGCAGGCAGGGATGCATACTGGCGATACCGGGATCAGAAAGCTGTCAGATCAGGAAGCATGAAGTTGGTGATCACCAAAAACGATACATTGTTGTTCGATCTTTCTTCAGACGTGGGGAAAAAACAGGATGTAGGTTCAAAAAATGAACAGATCCTGAAAGCCCTGATAGTAAAACTCACACATTGGGAAGATGAGATGAATGAGTATCCATTGAAAACAAACTGATACCTGACAAATCTATGTTTGATACATTATTTGCACATGACCTCACCTTGTTTTTTAGGGTGGTTATTCTTTTTTTTTGAAAACATTTTCTAACTTGTTATACAAATATTTATATAAATGAAATAAATAAATCAATGAATCGGCGTGATTTTCTTATAGGACTATCAGGATTAACATTTTGTAACGTGTTTGCATGTTCTCTGAGAAAATCTCCTGATGACACAAAACAACAACAAGAAATGGAGCATTATGACATGCAATTAAGACCGCACCACATTTTAGATATTATCTCTGATCATGGAAAAGGAACAGAATATCAGGCACACCCTTACGGACATTCTCTGCATATTGTAGGACCCAAACTATTGTCAGATCTGGATCTGAAGATAAAACTCGTACTTGCTGCGGATGACATCTGCAAAGGATGCGAGCACTTATTGCCTGATGGTCAATGCAAAGACGTATTGGCCCAGCTTACCCCATCTCCTTCAAAACAAGCATATAATGATGTGCTGGATAGCCGTTTATTTGACGATCTTTCAATAGAACCCAACAGTGTGATTACTACCCGTAAATATCTTGAAGCAGTAAATGAAAAAGTGCCGGGAATTGAGCAGATTTGTACTCATCCAAAAGAAAATCAGGAAGAGCGCTTAAACGGGCTTATTGATGGATTAATTAAGTTAGGCGTTCGGGACCAGATTTAAAAATTGCGTACATGATTGCCCAATGATATTTTGAAAATCGCAAAAATCAGAGAAAAATATGGACCGGCGAGATTTTCTTAAAAGTACTGCGCTTGCAGCCATTGCACCATCGCTATGTATCCCGTCCTGTAAAATAAATGCGGCCATCCCGATCGTTGATACCCATCAGCATCTCTGGGATCTTGATAAATTTAAATTGACCTGGGTAAAACCACCCCTGGATAAAAATTATCTGATGGATGATTACCTGGAAGCTATCGAGGGTCAAAACGTGGTGAAAGCCATATATATGGAAGTTGCCGTGCCTCCCAGGCAACGAAAGGAGGAGGCAGAATGGGCCATCGATCTTTGTAAAGACCCGGATAATCCCACGGTGGCTGCCGTGATAGCCACTGATCCGAAGGATGATGGGTTTGCTTCGTATATGCAAACATTCGAAGGGAGTCCCTATTTAAAAGGAATACGACATTTCTTCAATCATATAAGTGAAATAATTGACCAGCGGGTCACAGACAATATCAGGTTACTCGGGGAGATGGGATTCAGTTTTGACCTGGCACTCCCACCCAGGTGGTTAAACAGTGGCATTAAACTCATTGATAAATGTCCGGGGACCCCCTTTATCCTTAACCACTGTGGAAATGCTGATCCGGTTGCCTTTTTCCCTGCAGGCAGAGAAGTCCCCAGAAAACCAGAACACGACCGGGATAAATGGATCAGGGAAATTGAGATGTTGGCTCAACGACCGAATATAGTTTGTAAAATATCCGGCATCGTGTCCCATGTCCCGGATCATCCCCTGAGTGCCAATGACCTGGCCCCGATTATCAATCATTGTATCGATAACTTCGGTCCGGATAGGGTGATGTTTGCAGGGGACTGGCCCGTATGCCTGAGGAATATGTCACTGGCCGGCTGGATTGACACGCTCAGAGAGGTGGTAGCTGAACGTCCAATGGAGGAACAGCGGAAACTGTTCCATGATAATGCCGATATATTTTATGGGCTATCCTGATTAGCCATTAATTATCACGATTTTTTCCTGGAATGAGTGGTTCGAAGGAGGCCACATGGAACCGGAGATGGATCAGAAAACGGTTGCTGCAAATCAATGCAGCAACCGTAAAACCTAACCTAAAATCCTAATCAAGATCTAACCTCTTGGAATGTGATCCATGCCGGATTATGTTAGATAAATATATGTCAATTCTGGTTTTAAATCAATACATGGAATGGAATTTTTTACATTTTTTTCCATTCATTGAGGCGGCTTACAACCCGTACAATTCTCATGAGAAATCTGCTTTGATATATCCTGATTATTATAATGCTTGTATAAGCAGATGGCAATCCTTGTCCTTATCAATTTTTATTTCAAAACCGCTTTTTAAAATCGTCCCATCTACCACTTGCTCCTGATTATCACCGGTATTTTCGAGCCTGTATTTTGTATCATCAGAAACAACGAACCATTCAGGGAACTGGTTGATCCGGGGATAGTCAAGTGGAAGCTTCATATTAACAGCGGATCGGTTATAATCAAAGATAATTTCGCCCTCCCAATCATCCTCAGCTGACAGGCTGAGATACAGTTTATCGTTCTCCTGCAAAGCTCCAAAAATCACATCTTCCCGCCAGGGTTGGATGGTAATTCCCTGTGTCTTCCAGAGACAGTACATAATGCTGGTGCGGGCAAAGTTCCCATCCCCATGCCAGCCTTCAATGATTCCTGAATCCTTCCATTCAATGGCCTGCTCCCTATGACTTGAATCCTGCATGGACCACATGACTGCGATCTCAGTATCTATCCATTCCCGGGTCCCCGGTACCGGTTCCCGATTATATAAGTTCAATGCACTTTCAACGGCATCGGCATAACCATCTGCGCTGCCACGTTCCCAGTTAAAAGCTTTATAATGATGCAGGTTCTCAAGCGTATGGATAATGGCGCTGCGGTACTTTTCGATCCCATCTATCATATATACTGTATAAAATCCATTATATGTATATCCCCAGGTGTCAGCAATTCTGCTATCGATGATCTCTCCTGAAATGGGATTTATATTATTATAAAACATCCCGTGTTCATTTATGCCGCATTCCAGTATCCTGTCGAGCATTTCATGTATGGGCATCTTGTAAGACTCTTTCATTTCAGGCCTGGCAAAGGACACCATGCAATATAGCTCACATAATCCCGAGACAATTTCACAACCATGATCCCTCAGCCGCATTGACTCGAGATCACGTGTAGGATGATGGTCCCCGAGCAAATAATAATCCCCCAGACGAACCGCCCATTCCAGGTATTTTTCATCACCGGTCATCCAGTACATTCTTGATAATGTTTGAAGTATTTCCCCGTTGACTTCAACGTTTAAAGAAGGAATCCTGTCAAATCCAGTGCGAACCGGAGCATAAGCCCAGATGTCATCCAACATCCCGATCAGGCGTTCAGACCAGGGTGAATATCCGAGCCATTCGGTCAGCGGCAGCAGACCATCCTTAATATATTCCGATGCTCCAAAAATAATGGCTGCTGTATCTACAGCCTCCTCCTCAAAGCCTTGTTTGATAAAGGAATATGTGTCGGGCATTTTCCCCAGGCGGGGCGTGACAGATGATTCGGTCTCCAGGATATCATGCATGGTTCCTTCAAAGAGCCCGGGATTGGTAATGGATGATGTCAGCACCATAAAGGGGTAGTTATCCGCAGCAGCATCCTTGGCATTCCAGAGATGTTTTGATTCATAAAGGTTCCTGGGAATTAAACCGGTCTGAGTATCGGCATAGTTTAACCAGGAGATCATGAAATTGTCACATCGCCTGAATCCTTCATTGGCCAAAACCCCATTTTCATGTGCTTGATCGAATAAGGATTTTTGGAGTTCCTTTTCACGTGCGCAGCTTAAACATACGATAAGCAGGAGGATAAATACTTTTAAATACTTCATGTGTATAATTATTGGTTTTCAGCATTGATTTCATTTATATCCCATTCCAGCGATTCCTCAAGCATGAAGAAATGACCCAGCAGGCTCCAGCCCCAGAAGGGATCCAGCCCCATACCCTTCCCGGTCTCAGCATTATAATATTCACGGTCCCCGGCCTTTTCGATCAATTCAACGGTACGCCGGGCCAGGGAGGAGGCAATCCCATTATGGCCATACCATTTCAGTCCGTGATAAACCATATAATTGGCAGGGATCCAGGTATTCGCCCGCCAGCTGCAACCGATATCCCCCGGATGAACGGTGGTGCTGTACCACGTCTCTGATTTGGAAAGGGCTGCAACAGGGTAGGGAGTCCAGAATTCCCTCGGATTGGTCAGGTAGCGGGTGACCATCACATTTGCCTGAGATTCCGTAGCCACTCCAGCCCAGATGGGAGTGAACGCAGCAACCGATCTGACGGGGATTTTCCATTGTCCGGCGGACTGTACATTCAGCCGGGCACCTACCCAGAGTGACTTTGCAATGGGTTGATCCTTATCCTTTTTCCGATCATAATAAAATCCGTCCGCTTCATCCCATAACAATTCCCGGATCCTGGCTTTCCTTTGATCGGAAATCATACGATACTGATTGGCAAGCTTTTTATTGCCCGCCAGTTCAGCCAGTCTGGCAAATGCCAGTGTTTCACGTACAAGGTATGAATTCAGGTCAACCCCCTCGCAATTCCGATCGAGCCAGAAACCTGCCCGTTCATGCTGGTTATCCATTCCGGTATGAGGAGCACTCATCCATTCACTGAGGTCATTTTTATTCTCATCCATATCGTTCAGCCAGAAATCAAGGTATTTCTGCAGTTTTGGGAAATATTCATCACCTGTGATCCAGTCCAGTTCCCCGTATGCCTTATATACCAGTAAAGCGATCTGGGCGAGAAAAGGTTTTACATGTTCCTGATCATGCCACTGATTGCTGGGAACTGACCGGGCTATGAAGCCATTGTCTTGCTGGTTCTGCAGGAAAATGATCACCCCGTTTTTGATGTAATCAGAGGGCCAGCCCATATAGATCTGCAGGATGGCCTCAAAATACTGGTCCCAGTCATACAGAGTCTCGTATTCATAGCCGGAAAAGTATTCCAGTCCGGAAACATCTTCCACGAGGATCCCGTTTCGCATCAGGGTATCGATTCTTTCGAGACCCTTCCTGTATTCCTTCAGTCTTGGATCATTGACCAGTTTCTGTGAGAACAGGCAGGAGCATATTAATAATGCGGTAATTAATGCAAATGTTCTTTTCATCCTAACAGGGATCGTACCAACGTTTATTTATGGTTTTATTTGCCATGAAAGGTTCAATACTGCGATTGTAAAACTCGCTTGACCTGATACCAGGGAGAACTGCATATATATAAACCGGATCGCGTCCTTCCTGAGCGAATCTGAATGGGACACAGGGCCCCGAGCATGGATAAAGGATAAAGAGTTGAGAATGAGAAGGTATCCGAGACTATAAACTGATTTTGGTAGAATCATCTTCGATTAATTTGTTTTAAACACTAATTCATCATTCGGCGCCAGAATGGTATCGATTAATTGCCGAAAACCTCTTTTATTGCCTCCAGGTATGCCATTCTATTTATAGTATCCGGTTCAAGGTAACTCCCTTCGGTCCATTCATTCCAGCAGTTAATATTAAAAATATTTTGTGCCCCGGGGTGTTGATCCAGGTATTCCTTTACCTGAAGCAAGGCTTTTTTGAAGTTCTTAGGTGTATTTTCTGCTATCGTACCCATAAACGGGTAGCCATGATCTGCAAACCTGTCCTTCTGGTCGGTTCTGGGACTGCTGTCCCATCCCATGGTGACATTCGGGTAATAGGGGAGATCAATGGATCCGGCAAAATGACCGGCATAGTCGAAATACTTATCCTGCACATCCGGATACTCATGTGTCGGGAATTTAAGCCTTACATGGTGGATCCATACATAGGAAGTGGCTGAAGAAAAACCCAGCTGCTTTAAGAATTCATTTATATCCTCAACCTCGATATTATCTTCTGACGGAAGGATGGTGCGTCCCCAGACTACAGCATTTAAATGAAGGCCTTTAAATCCAGCCCTTACCACTTTATTGCGGAATTGACTGATGGCATCGGCAGTTGCTGGCAAGCTTCCGAAACTTTCCAAAAGTTTGGTAAGATCATAGACAGAGAAATAGGGAGATCCTTCAATTTTCCAGTAAGATGGATGCTTGAAATAGGTTTCGATAATGTAGTCTGTCATCCTGTCCCATGTTTCAGGAGTGATGGCTCCCCGGTACAGGATTTCCGGTCCCACGTCACCCAGCAATGTCGCAGAATCTGCCGGGTGTATATTCATCCAGTCATGATTTGCCCACATCAGTCCGAATTTCAACCGTTCGTTATTCTGTGCACCGAAGAAACCTTTTTCAATCCCGTTTTTAAGGAATAGTCCGTCATCATAATAATACCAGTCAAAAATGAAGGCATCGATCCCGTGGTCAGCCGCCGCCTCTATCTTCTGCTGCATATGATCTGGGTTGGCTTCGTCCGTATAGCCCCAGGCCGGTACATTTGGTTGGTGGTGCCCCGGAAAACGCGGCCTTGCGGATTTCACCAGCTCCCATTCTGTCCAGTTGCTGCCATGAAATTTCGCATTGCGGGCATCAACATGGTAATTCGGAAAATAGTAAGATGCAATAAAATAATCGTCAGCTGGGGATGAGCAGGAAGAAATCATGCAAGACACCATGATGGTGGCATATGCTATTCTATTCATGGTTTTGTAAATAGTTCTGCTTTGTCATAAGTCAGTAACGAATATACATAAAAATCAAGACGATTGGTATTTAGTGTTTTTACGAAAAAAGAGTAATTATTAAGTAAAAATTGCTTAATTTTGTAGTAATTATTACGTGTAAATGTTTGAGTTCGATAAAAACAAAAGTAGATCTAATAAAACTAAGCATGGGATAGATTTTGAAACAGCGATTAAGCTTTGGGATGATCCGAACAGGCTTGAAATTCCTACAAGATGGGTAGATGAGTCGAGGTATTTGCTAATTGCAGTACTTGACGAAGAATTTTGGTCTGCGGTATATACAAAAAGGAAGAATAAAATCAGCATAATATCGGTACGTAAATCAAGGAAAAATGAAAAAGAAATATATAACAGCTTCTGAGTTTGAAGAGAAATTTGATTCTGGTGAGGATTTGTCAGCATATTTTGACCTTGAAAAAGCTTCGAAACCCGGATTAGAACAGAAAAGAGTCAGTGTTGATTTTCCATTATGGATGGTTCAGAAGTTGGATAAGGTAGCAAAACGTTTAGGGGTTCCACGACAAAGTGTTATCAAGGTTTTTATTTCTGAGAAGCTTAAAGAGGAAAGCTTGTAAGTTCCTAATTCTGCAAATCAGTACACGTATAAATCTAAATAATTTAGCACGTGTATTATAAATGATTTATCTTTGTATGTGTATGATATTTATTCATAAATGACATGAACTCAAAACTAACATTGACAATTGAAAAATCTGTCATCATGAAAGCGAAGCAATACGCCAAAGGAAGAGGACGTAGTTTGTCGGATATCATTGAGAACTACTTAAAAATGATTACAAGCGAAAACGGGAGCGCAGAAATTGAAATAACTCCACTTGTTGAGTCGCTTAAAGGCTCTTTCAAAGCACCTGAAGACTTTGACTACACAGACCAATTGTCAAAGGGATTATCAGAGAAGTATTCATAAGATGCAGAAGATGCTTTTTGATACAGATGTAATTCTGGATTTCTTTTTTGACAGAAAACCATATTCAGACCATGCTGCCCAACTATTATCACTATGCGTATCAAAAAAAGTGATTGGTTCGGTTACCCCAATAATCTGTTCTAATGTATACTATGTCCTCAGGCAAACTGCCCAGCATGACAAAGTAATTGAAAAACTGAAGCAGTTGCTCATGATTATTAATGTGTTGCACATGGATGGAGATGTCGTGTTGCGGGCATTAAATTCAGGTTTCGGGGACTTTGAGGATGCCCTTCAAAACTTTGCGGCAGTCAAGGCAAAACATATTGATGTTATCATTACACGCAATGTGAAAGACTATAGAAAAAGCGAGCTGGGTATAATGACGCCGGAGAATTATTTAAAACAATTGATCCTGTGAGCAATTTACACCTCTGATAATGTGTTTCTAAAACTCCCCGTACAATCTATGTTCTTCAGTATTGCAATAGAGGATTGAATAGACAAAGAAATCCAGCCGGTTGGTGTTGAGCTTTCTCTGCAGTTTCAGGATGGGTCTGTCGGGATCAGGAGGGGACCTGTACTTCGATTATGGACTCGCACCATTCATGAAGATTCCAATCATTAAAACCTATGTCCACCGTTTGGATCCTGATCCCGGGAGATGCATCATCAGATGCCTGCAGCACAAAATCTGCCCTGCCTTCTTCTCCTGGGGGCACCTTGATCATAAGTTGTTCCGGAGAAAAACTCAAATCCGGTCCGGGAACGGGACGGATCATGTATTCATTGGCCCGGTCACTGTGATTGAGTATAACAACGCTGACCGTGGCCTCATGGCCAGGCTGAATTGTCTGGCCATAGGGATACATCCTCGCCCACCTCTCATCAATTCCGTAATTTGGATCATCCCACGGAAAGAGGTCACGCATCAGGGTTTTTCGCTCATGAAGTTTCTCTGTCATGAAATCCAGTTGTTCCG
>DAOWJB010000156.1 GCA_030640625.1 Bacteroides sp. | reverse complement strand
ATCCTGGGAATATTCTCCATATAATGAATGACCTGCTGCATTGCCTCTTTCATCAAGGAAAAACATGGCCATGTCCAGGTATTTCTTTTCACCCGTTATCCTGAATAGTTTTGCAAGTCCTATTTCAATTTCCTGGTGCCCCGGAACCCCGGTATTTTTTCCAGTACCGAAAATTTCACAAATATGATCTGCATTTTTAAGGGCAACGTTTAACAGTGTCTTCTTCCCGGTTGCCTGGTAGTGAGCAATGGCCGCCTCATAAAGGTGCCCTGAATTATAAAGTTCATGAGCGTTTTCAAGCTTCGAGTATTTCTCCGGGCCCGCTTTTTG
This sequence comes from Bacteroides sp., assembly GCA_030640625.1. Classification (GTDB taxonomy): domain Bacteria; phylum Bacteroidota; class Bacteroidia; order Bacteroidales; family SM23-62; genus SM23-62. The sequence goes on along the minus strand of DAOWJB010000156.1, from coordinate 15,312 downwards.
TTTTGCATTTTCCGGATCGACGGTCCTGTATGTAAACAGGTACCCGTCCTCTTCCTGTGCTGATGCGATTAATGCGATAATTTCATCCAGGTATTTTTCAAGAATTGAGTCCGGATGCTGCCGAAGTGAATAGGAAGCTCCTTCAATTACCTTGAACAAATCCGAATCATTATATCGACGTCCGATAAACCCACCTTTTTCAAGTCCACCAGCCCTGGCAAAATTTTGAATCCTACCGGTTTCCTCACATTTATCAAAGCAATAAGGGATGGTAATTTCCCTGTTGGTCTGTATTCTGTCAAACCAGAAACCGGGAGCCAGTTTTACCTCCGTGAATGGAACGGGTGTAACAGGATAATCATTCTGCTGCTGCTGGCTGCAACCAAGCAGAATCATCAGGAGAATAAAAAGGTTTATTCGTATCAGGATATTCCACGAAAAATGCTCACTTAATTTATGGCTTTTCATCAGATCACTGGTTTTGATAAAAACAACTTATTATGGAAACAACTAATTTACCGGTATCACTTCAATTTTTACCGGAACATTGGAATACAGTTTTATCCAAATAATCATATCAGAATGCTCCAGCTGGTGCACAAATCCCTTCCGGAAATTTTTCCCCGGGGAAATTAGTTCTCCATTTATTTTAAGATCTATATCCTGGTGACCCCAGGAATTAATATTAAATGCAGGGTTGTGCAATGGTGAATGTTCTGTTGCGTTCAGCATAAAACTAAGGACTTGTTTAGCTGTACCCGGACCTTTAATAACCTGGTAAGCTTTTTCACTAAGATCATAGTCTGCATTGATAAAGCCAGAAGAAATCTCTTCCAGAGCTGGAGCTTGTGCCCAACTTCTCTCAATTTCTATGACCTCATCAACAGATTTACCAGTCATACCATAAACAGAATTGATCCGGCTCCTACCGTCTACATCCTCGTGAATAACAGGATAGGATATGGGAAATCCCAGAAAATGACTCGGGCGATCAGCAGCCTGTGATACCCTCCCATCACAGTAAGCCTGCGCGACAGGCCAGTGATTACATGATCCCGGAGAGGATAATGACTTGATATCCCGGTCCCTGATGTAATTCATTCTGTTGCCCGGTTCAAAAATGATGAATGGATCATATTCAGATTTCAAATTATGTTTCTGAATATTAGGAGATTCAGGAATAGTTTTTGAAGTTTTTCGTGGAGCATCTTCTATATATTCAAATGACTGGGTCTTTCCCTCCAGATTTGCCACTACCAGATAGTCGGGTTCTATAACATCACCCTGTACCTGTCCAGGGTGCGTTAATGGCAAAGATTCCTGGAATTGTCTGGGATGCCCGAGTGTTCCGGTTTTCCAGGTAACTTTCCGGATCCCGGTTGCATCCGGGTAAATGTAATAATATTCATCTATCCAAACTGCCCATCCTGTTTTTTCATCTTCCCTCCATAAATTATCATAGGCACTTACAGGGGCATACCTCCAGTGAATCACCTTCCTGGCATCTGTATTTTCGATGATCCTGACATGGGAATAACGGCAATGTCGATCCTGCATATGCTCGAAACAACCTTCTGCGCGATTCCAGGCTTCTACACTCTGGTCACACATCCAAAGATTATTATCTGTGACCCAGGCAGGTGAATATCTTGTGCCACGCCAGAAAACCACCCTGACAGGTGACTCATCAAATGTTACAACGACATCCGGATCTGTAGAAACCGGCCAGAGGGCATCCCACTCATCATAATATTTAAGCTTGGTATAACAGGCATCAAACCGACCCTGGCTATTCGGACCGAAGGGCATGATCCTGGACTGCAGATCAGGCTCTTCCTTCGGATTCAACCTGGTATATAATTCAGAAAAATAATCAGCCTCTACTGCTTCATCGTGTATTTTAATATCATCCAATATTCCATCAATCGAGAACCAGTACGGGCGGTTTCCTGTGTCGCCAATCTGGTTAGAAGGTTTGATCCCATGATAATTCATTCCTATCCTCAGATCCTCTTTGCTGGCAAAGGCTGGTCTTCCCTTGATGTTATATTCACCTGCCAAAACACCATCCAGATAGATACAGATGCCTTTTTCTTCCTCATAGACCGAAGCTATGTGAACCCACTGGCGTAAGGGTATGGCTGATCTCTCAGATATACAACTGATCAGGTTGCCGGAAATAAATATTTTCAGCCCGAATTCCCCCCTTGGTCCGATTTCAAAAGAAAATCCGGCAGTATTCTCTTTCATCTGGATAATTACTGGGCACCATTCCCAGGGATAGGCACCGAGCGCTACCCATGTCTCAACCGAGAAGGAACCGGAAATATCCGCTGAGGCGTCAGCTGGATGTCTTATCACTGATGTGAAGCCATCCAGTTTAATGGCATCACCGGAAACGCCCCTGGTGAATGAATAATTTCCCTCAATGGTATCGGGGTGCTGGCTGATCCCCTCGTATACTATGCGGTTTTCAGTCTTCTCAAATTCCCACCAGGCCACTGGGTTTTCCGCTGTAGCCGTTGCCACCAGGCTGCTAAAGCTTATGGCTGTCAACAATAAAAGGGTATTTTTCATTTTACAGGTCTAAAATGTTAAAGAAGAATTGCTGCACGGAATATCAGTCCACTGTTATTTGCTTTGACATATTTTCATACACTAACCTGGCAGCAGGAATAACAAGGACAATACTACAGTAAGACTTAATGATTAAATGTAACGTATCATGATGGAATTATTAAATTTTATCATTAGCATGAAAGGCCGCCTAAATGCCAACATTTATTACCGTACTGGAACTTTCCAACCCAACTGATGATGCCTTTACCTTGATCTTCCCCGATGCTTTCCCCGCCTGCAGTATCAGGAGGCATTTCCCCTGATTTGTGACACAATGATCGCTTATATTGTCCTGTGTAATGTACGCCGATCCATTGTCAACACCAAGCAGCCGGCAGTCCCCCTCCACTGAAAAATATACTTTTCGTTCTTCATGAACCACCGGGATCCCAGTTTTGTCAACAAGAGAGACCTCGAGGTGTACCACATCGTATTCATCAGGCTGGATATTTTCCTTGTCGGCTTTCACGATAATGCGGTGCGGTGAGTCCGCCGTTTGAATAACATAGGTCAGCGTATCTCCATTTTCATGGTAGGCTTTTGCTTCGAGTTCACCCGGCTCGAATAGTACGAGCCATTTGACAGCATGATCGTTAAAATCACCGGGGTCCTTTCTTCCAAGGGATTTCCCGTTCATAAACAATTCCGTTTCAGGGGAATTGGAATATGCATGTACCAGGACGGAATCGCCTTCCTGGTAGTTCCATGATTCTACCACATTATCCCAGGACCATTTTCGCAACCTGTCTTTTTGTTTGTCTTCAACAAGGCCGCTTCCCTTGTTGTAAATATATTCCGATCCCGCTATTAGATTCGTACATAAATATACCTTCGGATCCTCATTCCAGAGACATTCAAAAAAATGCCCCCTCGGTGTTTTAAAACATGCAAAGTCAAACAAAGAGGACCTGCTTCCCTTTCTGGGCCAGGGACCTGCCTCTCCAAGGTAAGATATCCCTGTCCACAGAAATATGCCCGAAATAAAATCACGGTCTAAACAGCCTTTCCATTCCTGGTATTGTCCCCAGCTTTCAGATCCCAGCATGATCCGTCCCGGATTTTGTTCATGTGTCCAGTCGTAATCTTCAGCCTTATAATGGAAACCCATCACTTCTACCGCATCTGCAAATCCGGTAATGATATCCGCGTCAGGCAATACTTCACCGGCAGTAACCAGGCGGGTTGTATCAATCTCCTTTACCCATTTTTTCATCCGGTTGGCTATGTCAACCAGTTCGCATTTTCCACCTGCAAGCTTTATAAATACTTCTTCCTTTTTATCTTTTGGCGCATTGTTTATAGGCCGGTAATATGGGAACGTCCATTCAATTTCATTTCCGATGCTCCACAGGATCACACTCGGGTGATTGCGATCACGCAATACCATGTGTTTCAGGTCAAGCTCGGCCCACTCTTGAAAATATTTCGGGTATCCGCTTGTCAGTGAATCGGGCCCATCATAGGCACTTCTTACCGTAATCCATTTACTTTTACAACGGTTCCACTCATCAAAAGCTTCATCGATGACCAAAAATCCCATCCTGTCGCAAAGGTCAAGGAAATCAGGAGCTGGTGGATTATGTGCAGTACGAATGGCATTGCATCCGATGTCTTTCAATTTCGAGAGTCTCCGCTCCCACACATCTGCTGGCACTGCAGCTCCCACACATCCTGCATCATGATGAAGGCAAACACCCTTCATTTTCATGTTTTTCCCGTTAAGAAAAAATCCGGTTTTACTGTCAAAGCGAATATCACGGATGCCAAAATCTACCCTGTATGAATCTATCTCACGACCGGTTATGAAAAGTTTGACTTCTGCAGTATACATATCCGGTGACCGGGTATCCCATAATTCCGGATTGCGTATTTTTAGTTTTTCGGTAACCTCATTCAAACTTCCCGGAGCAACATTCGTTTCGAATTTAGTTTCAGCCACAATCCGGTTGTCAGGAGAAATTATACAAATTGCCGCTTCAACATTCTCCCCTAGATCTCCGTCATTTTGAATCTGTATCTGTAAATTAAGGGTGGCACTGTTTTTTGATATTTGAGATGCAGTGACAAACAGCCCCCATACCGGGATATGCACACGACCTGTGGAAACCAGCCTTACATTCCTGTAGATTCCTGATCCGGCATACCATCGACAGTCGATGTATGCAGAATGGTCGACTTTTACTGCAATCAGGTTTTTCTTAAGTCCAAAATTCAGATAGGGTGTCAAATCATAATTGAAACTGCTGTAACCGTATGGCCAGTTCCCCAGATAATGCCCGTTAATCCAAACCTCAGCGTTGTTGTATATTCCATCAAATTCGATCCAGGTAGCGTTCTGACTGGTCTTTTTTGGCAGGGTGAATGTTTTGCGATACCATCCTACTCCCCCAGGGAGAAAGGCATTGTTTGCCCCTGCATTCTCCCGTGTAAAGGAATGTTCTGCACTCCAATCATGGGGAAGCCTGACATCTTGCCAGGCAGCATCGTCAAAATCTGGTTTTCCGGCTCCCGGCAGGTCTTCCTGGATGAATTTCCAGCCAAAATTAAAATCGGTAACCATCCTGGAATTTTCCTTTGGTAACCGACTACAACTGATGAGATATAATGTAAAAATGAAAAAATGGAAAAGTGTGAGTCTCATTAGCAAAGGCTTTTAAGGGCAACACTAATTAAATTCATATTTCTAAGAAAGACTTTAGATAATAGGACATAAAATAATAATACTGGGCCGGCCCGGGGAATTGATCCGGCTGAGAATTACTTCATATTATGGCTCATTGTTTATCAGAGCACCCAGCTCCTTCCGCCAATTTCTTAATTTATCCAGCATGGCCATCCTGATATCCGGGTAATCGTCTGCAAGGTTATGCTGCTCCCCAATATCGTCTGTAAGGTTATAAAGTTCGATTTCGCCTGTATCAAAAAACTCTATCAGTTTCCAGTCTCCTTCCCTAATCGCACCGGAGGATCTGCCCCCGAGGAAGTGTGGTTTCTCCAGCGGATAATGCCAGAATAATGAATTTCTTTCCAAGCTTTTGCGGGGTTTTTTCATTATTGACCAGATAGATACACCGTCTATTTCCTGTATTGTTTCCGGATTGAGTCCAAGTATCTCACCAAAGGTCGGATGGAAATCACAACTAATGGTGGGTTCCTGGCATATTTGACCGGCTGGAATTTTGCCAGGATATTTTGCAATCAGGGGTTCCCGTATCCCACCTTCATATAGGGTACTTTTTCCTTCCCGGAGTGGTGCATTGGATGTAACCCTTGTCTCACCACCGTTATCACTGGTAAAGACCAGGATGGTATTCCCGCCAAGACCCAGTTCATCCAGCTTATCCATGATCATACCGACGCCGTCATCAATGGAACGTAGTTGTGCAGCCAGATGAGGATTGTTTTGACGGGCTTTGATATCTGTTTCAGGATGCATTCCCACACCCGGCTTATTCCGGTATATATCCACATATTCATCCTTGCCGAGCAATCTTGTATGTACAGCATAATGACTGAAATACAAGAAGAATGGTTTATCTTTATGTTTTTCAATAAATTCCAGAGCCTCAAGATTAACCCTGTCAACCAGAAATTCTTTCCCCTCAATTCTCTGCTCGATTTCCTTATTGAAATGATAGGGGTGGAAATAGGACCCGCCTCCAATCCCTTCATTTGCTGTCAAGATAGTTTCATCAAATCCATGCATATCCGGACCAAATTCCATGGCACCATGTTTTTTATAACCAGAAAGATGCCATTTGCCAATGATCCCGGTGACATAATCCCTTGATTTAAATAGCTCAGCCAGTGAGATTATCTCCAGGGGAAGGTGTTTGTCACCATCAGGCCGGAGATAATCGTTAATGCCAATCCTGGCCGGATATTGTCCAGACATCAGGGATGCCCTGTAGGGAGAACATACCGGGGCAGCCGCGTAGGCATTGGTAAAAAGGACACCCTGGCTGGCCAGTTTGTCAAGATTCGGAGTGTCATTGAACTTGTTACCGTAGCATCCGAGTTCAGCCCAGCCCAGATCATCCGCGAGAACAAAGATAACATTGGGGAGTTCCTGTGTCCTGTCAGCAAGGAATCTACAAGAAGTAAGGCAAATTGAAAAAATGAGTATCAATCCGAATTTTAAAATGATTTTATGATCCATAACTATTCGTTTCCATAAAGAATTAATAAAATCTTATTTCAGTTCCTTCGTCTTGCTGAAAATCCTGTAAAACTTGTCACTGTCAAATTTTTCCGATCGGTCGTAATTGTAGACCCCGTTCTGTTCCTGCTCCACATCTGTCAGCTGGGTATAACAATAACCGACGATATGATCAAAGCTTAAAATGGCACCAGTATCTTATCTTCAAAACCCTTGCTTTCGGTAAATCCACGCTGGGTTCCGGATCCGCCGAAATCGAAGACATATGTCCATTCACCGTTCAGGTTGATCCAGTCATATCGTTCGAACTGTGGACGTGGATATTCCGGCCTCGGTGTGTCACCTGCATGCAATGCAAAACAGTAAAGCAATAATATACCCAGTATAAACAAATTATTTCTCATGGTGATAGATTTGATTTATTATTTTGTTCATTATTATTTAGTTCAGTGTTCCCTTTAGTTTATCAAGATGCCTTGTTTTTGCTATTAATTTACCATTGGAAAGGATCATAAGGCCCTTACCAAGGTGATATCGGCTCCCTTTTCTGTCCCATACTATGGTTATGATGTGGTCATGGTATTTTATATTATCCAGGCAGTACCAATCCCAGGTATCCCCGGGGACGAGGGGATTGATCTCGATAATTTCATCCATTCTGGGCCGTAACCCTACCAATCCCGTAATGATCAGGTCGTTGAAAGTGGAATGATTGTAATCCTTCCCCCTTTCTTTACTTGCCGGCATTAACATTTTTCTTGATAACCATTCCCCTGTATAGGGATCCAGGTTCTCATCTATCCAGGGAACCAGTTCTCCATTATCCTTCTTTAGTTTATGGCTCCCGGCATATATCCTCAATTGTTCAAAATAATCACCTTTGCTGACTATATCCTGCTCATAATTATTGAGGAGATTGGCCATCGCCGCCAGGGTGACGGAAGTAGCAAATGGCCAGCTGGGACCGTTCCACTGGCAGGCATGGCCCGAGTAGGATATTTTGAATCCCGGATGCCTCTGCTCAGCCGTTGTAAGACCATAGGGTGCATAGAAACCATTTTTATCCATAATATGTTCCCAGGCTGTTTCATAGCCCGCGTCCTTTTCCGGAAGATTGAAATACCAGGGGGTATAGCCGTGAAGTTCCCTGACGTCTGTCAGTTCATTGGTATCCCTTGAAAGTGTTTTAAAGAATCCAGCTTCCTCATCCCATAATTTATCCAGAACAAGTTGCTTTAAATGACATCCCTTTGCCGAGAATGTTTCCACGATATCCGGCTGGCCATTTAAAAGGGCTATTTCCGAGATGGCTTTCGCATCACCATACATGTAACTGTTAATGGTTGCCCGTTTTCCACTTCCCCCAACCGATACTTCCATCCCATCCCGGTCATCGATCTGCCAGAAGAGTCCGTCGGGTTCCAGCCTTTTCTTCTCCCATTCAAAATAATTATTTACCAGATCTGGAAGCAGCTCACCTGCCATATCCATGTTCCCTTTTACCATCGACCAGTTGAAGATGGCATCTGCAGCCCAGAAGCTATACCTCCGTGGACTTCCACCCTTTCTGAACCAGAAGACTGCATAATCATCCAGGTACCGGGGATCATGAAGCCAGCGGCCCTCATAGAAATGATGTGCACCCGGACAAGAGATAGAATTATGTTTCCCGGACCAGCTTACATCCGGCAAGAATTCCGTGATGATAAATCCATCCGGAGTCAGCTTAATATGCTTCCGGTATGTCCACCACCTGAAATAATAGATCCGCTCCAGCTCCTTGTCTGGGCATTCAAAAAACGGAATGTTGTTTTTGAGGAAATCCCAGGCCGTATCATTTGGGTAATACTGCGCATACAACTCCTCATCAGCACTGTTAAAATCATCAATGTATTTTTTAAAGGAACCCGGATCCAGTACCGGCACGTTCAGGTGAGTGCCCTTTTGGGCCTTCCTCTCCAGAGAATCTGTGCAGGCAGCCAAACCGGCCAGGAGGAGTATTATTAATATCCTATTTATCATAATTACCCGCTTCCGTAATAATCAGTTTCTGCTCCAGGCTGAATCCTTTTCCTGACAATACAACCTTGTAATCTCCAGGATCGGCAAAGGTGATATCCGGCAGGGCGTAGACAGATTTTCCTTTTTTAACTTCCTTTACTAGGTCCCAATCCAATTCATTAAACCCTATATTGCCTTTCCATTTTTTATGAAATACGGATTCCCCGCCGGGATCAGTAACGGTCAGTTCAACCGGTTGATCTTTTATCAGATAGAATGTAAATTTCGCATTTATGCGGCTTCGCAAATCCCAATCACTTCTGTAGTCCTTGGAACAGGGCAATTTTGCCGTGGGAATATCAAAGAAAGCATTTTTATCTTCTACCGAAGTACTGTCAAAATACTGCTGGATGCCCCGGATATCCATCACAAAAATACTCCTCCCGTGGGTAGCAGCTATGAGTTCTCCGGCTTGAGGCTGGATGATCAGATCCTGCACAAAGCAGGCAGGCATTCCTGTCCCCAGCATCTCCCAGTGTTTTCCACGATCAACCGACACGTAGACTGAACGGAAAGTTCCGGCATAGAGGATATCAGGGTTTCCCGGGTCCTCAAGGAGAGTATTTACAGGCTCGTCCGGCAGTCCGGAAGAAATGCTTTTCCAGTCCACTCCATAATTTTCAGATACAAATACATAGGGTGTGAAATCATCCTTTTCTATTCCCGAGAGTACTATATATACTATTGAATCTTCATGTGATGAAGGTTCTATGTCTTTGACATAACAATGCGGCAAATTGCCCGATCGCTCGCGCCAGGTCACCCCGTCGTTTTGCGTTATCCATACCATGCCAAGATTGGTCCCGGCATACAATAAGCCCGGTTTTATGGCAGATTCAGAGAGTTCTGTCACCCCCCTGCTTTTGCGGTCGGGATTGGTCGACTCGGTAAGGTCAGGGCTTATACAGTTCCAGTCATCCCCCCGGTTAAGGCTTTTAAATATTTTACTTCCCCCGAAATAAAGGGTTAAAGGATTATGGTGTGAAATAAAATAGGGTGTTTGCCACTCATACCTGATCTTTTCATCCTCCTCTTCAAGCGAAGGTCTGATCGAAACATTTTCTCCGGTTGACATATTTTTACGTTGAATAGCTCCCCCCTGGGCTTCGTAATATTTTATATTCGGATCAAGCGGATCAGCCAGGGTGACAAACCCGTCTCCCCCGGACCAGGGATCTACCCATACATATTGCCAGTTATCGGCGTATCCGTCATCCAGGGAAAGGTTTACAGGGCCAAATACGGAGGAATTATCCTGGGTCCCGCCATATACATTGTAGGGGTCAAGGGAATCGGCGGAAATGCAATAAAACTCACCGACCGGCATATTGTTATAATGGAGCCAGGTTCTGCCACGGTTATAGGAGACAAATACTCCTCCGTCGTTCCCCAGAACAAGATGGTTGGGATCATCCGGGTCTATCCAGAGATCATGCTGGTCAAGATGCAAATAAACTCCGGCATTGGGAAAAATGTGATCAACCGGATCCCAGATGTAATCGAAGGTTTTCCCAGCATCTGTCGAATGAACCATCTTTACACCAAGCAGGTAGACCTCATTTGAATTGTCAGGAGAAACGCGAAGATCCCCGAAAGCCCATCCAAAACCGGCATAGATTGGAAGATCATCTTCATGTGTTTTGATCCAGGTATCTCCCATGTTTTCAGATCTGTATAATTCAGCCCCGATCACGCCCTCCTCCACGGTATCGGGTTTGCTCCGGTTGTCAACCAGGGCATATAGTTTATAGGGAGGACCGGCGGAGATGGCCAAACCTATCCGGCTGATATCCTTTCCTGCCGGAAATCCCCCTGATAATCGTCTCCAGTTAATACCACCGTCGATGCTTCTGAATATGCCAGTTTCTTCACCGGCCACTTTTCCGGTACAATCCCATGAGGCAGCAAAAATTATATCTTTATTTTCCGGGTGAATGACTACATCACTGACCCCTGTGCTGTCTGAAATATAAAGGATCTTTTCCCAGTTTTTGCCACTGTCAATTGTTCTGAAAAGCCCTCGTTCCTCGTTCCTGGTCCAAAAATGACCCAGAGCGGCCACGTATACCTTTCCGGGATCTTCATTATCCACAAGGATACGGGCAATGTGGTAGGTTTCGGATAATCCTTTGTGGACCCATGTTTTTCCCCCGTCACCAGATCGAAACACACCTGTTCCGGGAATGGTGAATCCCCTTGTTGCCCTCAGGTTTTCTCCTGTACCGAGCCAAACTACTTCCCCGTCAGATGGAGCCACCTCGACATCCCCTATGCCATAAGCCGCCTGGTCATCAAAGACAGGATCCCAGTGCAAGCCATGATCGGTAGTTTTCCAGAGATTCCCTGAACCATAACCTACATATATGGTTCCAGGTTGACCGGGTGGACTGGAAACTGCTTCGACCCTTCCACCATTGAATGAGGGTCCTACGGTCCGCCAGGTTAATCCCCCGAAACGGGTTTCATTTTTCCGGACTTTATACTGGTCCCATGATTTCAGCAAGGGTGTCTGATTTGCCTGTCCCATGCAGAAAAATACCGGGATAATCATAAGTGCCAGGTAAAGGGTCCCGGCTTTATAAATATGATTTACGAATTTGTTTATCATTTTTTTGAAATTATTCAGGTTTCACATTTAACGGGTCAATACCAGTTCTTTTTTCACAAAAGGTATTGGGTAGGCAGTTACCCAAACTTCCGGTTTAAATTCCGAGATTCCGTCCTTCATCACCAGCACAACAGCTTCGATCTTTGCTCCTATCATATCCTCCTGCAAGGGGACATAGTAAGTATAGTTGGATTCTCTCCTTCGCACGGAATATTCCCATTGATTACAGGGGTATGAGACACTCCTGTCAGGTGCTCCAACAGGTTTTCCATTTACACGGATGGCGGCATAAGCCCCTTCCACTCCATGACGTTCATTCAGGGCAATGGCAAGGTAAGCTCCCGGCGTAAATTCTTCGAGCGAGAATGAACACTCCCATGCCTCTGTGGCCTTTACACGCCGGTAAGGTCCAAATAGATTAGAAGCCCTCCATTTGTCCCGGTCCACTGCGCTGCCATCCAGGTAGCCATCAATCTCTGTTATCCTTTCGGGTGTTCCCTGGAACCGGATGTAGCGCACTGGTTTTGAAGGATCGAGATCCAGCACCATTTCTGTGCCAGCCAGTACCAAAATCCGTTCCCATTCCAGCAGGTCGGCGGAAACTTCTGCCCTGACAGCCTCCCATGACTTATAAGGTTGCAGGGAATGCTCATCCTTCATCCGCAATACAAGTTTATCCAGGCGGACCGGTTCACCCAAATCCAGGCGCAGGGCACCACCTTTTATCAACAGCTCTCCGGATCCTCTTCTCCGGCCTACATAGAAGGATGTATTTTCATCCCCATCGAACATATATCGGTCCCACAATCCCCTTTCCACGAATAAATCCTGGTTAAAAAATGCATCCCTTGAATCCTGAACCTGGGGAATTGAAGTCGGACCCGAGCGGAGGAGCGACCGGACTTCCAGGGCATTATTATCCGCCGAAAAACAGGTGGCTTCGTAAAGTGCTTCTGCATCTTCTGGAAGGGGACAGGGAAGCAGATCGCCAAGTTTCCTGTGATATGGTTGTTCAAACTCCTTACCGCCGAAGCTTATCGAAATCATTTCTCCCTCTGTGAAACCATCTATTTTTTGACCATCTATTTCTGCAGCAATAAATCCAGCCTTGCGAGTATTCAACCGGACCCTCTTTTCATTCCCCGGCATGCCAAGAAGAACTATCCTGACCGGTTTACCGGGCAAATTTTGTACCAGATCATAATCGCATCCTTCAATGGCAAATCCCGGGCTGCCATCACTGCTGGCTACCAGTAGACAGGAACGAAAGGGTAAAACTTCAACTTCAACGCTTTCTCCACGTTTGAATACTCCCAGGATTTTTTCCGTTGAATGGTATTGTCTCAACTCAATTTTTTTTCCACGCTCCAGACCGATCTCCTCATCCAGTTTTATGGAATAGGTTACGGGGTTCCAGTCCAGGTTCCTCAAAGTGACCAGGCGTGTCCGTGTATCTCCCCTTGAGACGGCATTTTCTCCATAATTTTCAGCAGGTAATACCATGCCGTTCACGAGGATGTCCCTGTATTTTCTGGTAAGGTTATAGATCCTGGCCAGCCTTGCATATTCATCGTCCCTGAGCAGCCATGGATTACCATATATCTCCGGTGCCAGGATCAGGTTCCTGTTAAATGCCTGCAGGATAAGGTCATCCTCCCAGTAATCCAGGCAGGATGAAATACAAACCCCATGATCTTCCCTCAATCTATATAATCCGGGAGCCAGCCCTCTTGATAAGGCACCTGCACGATGATGAATGGCCGTTCTGTCATTGACCATATGCACGTCAATATAGGTTTCCGCACCACCCATTAATGATGTTGTGGCATGCTTTTTAGCTTCCTCATGCAGGTTTAACCTGTGATTCAGCAGGATCAGATCCGGACTGTATTTTCTGCACTCAGTCATCATGTTGATAAAAGCTTGCTGTTTATTATCCCGGAGATTCCCGCAAACAGCATCAAATTTGAATAATTCAAATTTGTAATCCCGGCATAGGGATACCATCATTTCAGTCCGGGCCAATTCTTCTTCCGGGCTTTCACCGAATCCATCAGGACCTCCCCATATACCCAGTCGTGTGCCCATTTTTTCTGCTTTTTCATACATGGGTTGAAAACCATTGGGGAACTGGCCCTGGAATTTTGCCGATTGGACCGAGCCATAATGTCCTGCTCCATCAATGGCACCAGCATCGAAGGCATAGATATCCAGCACCATCCCATACTCGTCTTTCAACCATTGAAAAAAGGCAAGGTTCTTCAAGGTCTGCCCTTCCGTGCTGCCTTCATTGGTATTATTGATCCATGAAAAATACTGGGATCTTGAGGGGGTATTTTCATCCGCTCCCGGAAAAACTTTCAGGTCTGTATCCTGGGAGAAAATTAAGCTTCCCTCAAAAAGGAAAAACAGTAATATACACGATCGTTTTAATTGTTTCATGTCAAGGAGTAATTGTATTGGTCAAACCGGAAACAGGAACAGATCTGCCTTCTTCTTTGTATTTTTCAAAAAGGACCTCCAATTCCTTTACTATCAGTGGGAACTTCACATAGAGATTAATAGTTTCTGCCGGATCTTCAGCCAGGTTATACAGCTGCCCAGGAGTATCGTAATGCCTGTTAATGTGCATACCACCGGCATCATTACCAAGAACCAGTTTCCAGTCCCCTTTCCGAACAGCAATCATGCCTGTCCATGATTGCAGGATGGTCGCTTCGCGGATTGCTTTTGAACTTTCAGTTCCCTTTAGGACAGGAAGAAAGCTATAGCTGTCCTCCGCAGCGTCCAGGGGTAATCCTGCGCCTAGTATTTCCGCCACGGTAGCTATGATATCGGTAGTGCATATGATCTCATCGGAAAATCTTCCGGTTTTTACTGCGACAGGCCAGTGTACAATAAACGGCACCCTCTGTTCCCCTTCATATATGCTGGTCTTGTATCCTGAATAGGAACCATTGACTTTATGTCCGTATGTCAGCCATCTCCGGGAATCTTCAGGCATGGACTGGTATAATCCCTCGTTTTTCCGTCCCAGCAGATCTTCCGGTCGATAAGGATTCCCCCATTTATTATTTGAATAACGGATTAATTCACTCTCCAGATCACCTGGAAGGGCTCCGTTATCAGATGTAAAGATCACAACTGTGTTCTCATAACAATTATTTTTTTTCAATTCCATCATCAATCTGGAAATGATATCATCCAGTTCGGCCACCTTATCTCCATGCAACCCCGCCCGGGTCTTCCCCCTGAATTTTTTTACCGGAAGGCAGGGCCGGTGAATGGCTGAGGTGGGAAAATAAAGGAAGAATGGCTGATCCGGTGAATTCCGGAACTGTGATCTAAGCCATGCTCTTGCCTTGTTCCACAGAACCTGGTCGATCTGTTCGGATTGATAGTCCGGAGATACAAGCCCTTTTGAGTTTTCAGAGTCATATGCAGGGTATTTTTGCTTTTCCGGGAGGCTGACAATGGCATTATTTTCTATATAGCAATACGGCAGCATATTGTTCGAGGAACCGATGCCAAAAAAATAATCAAATCCGTAATCCAGCGGGGAAATTAATAGCGGGGCGGTAAAATCAATGTCATCCTGGCGCACATCCCTGGATAATGTATGGTGTGAACTTCCTTGCTTTATAGTCCAGCCCAGACCAAGATGCCATTTCCCTATACAGGCAGTGGCGTAACCATTTCCTTTCAATACAGAGGCAAGAGTGATCCTCCCGGATTCGATAAGCGGAGGTTCAAAAGAAGTTAAAACCGCCCTTTTCAGTTTTGTCCTCCAGGCATAGCGTCCCGTTAGTACACCGTATCGGGTTGGGGAACATTGTGCAGCGCTGGCATGTGCATCTGTAAACCT
>DAOWJB010000054.1 GCA_030640625.1 Bacteroides sp. | reverse complement strand
GTAGTTGATGGTCCATACATTCTGGGAGAAAGCGCTTGTTCCTCCTAATACAGCCAATGCTAAAATTATGATTGCTTTTTTCATTTCTTTCAGATTTTATTGTTACTTCTTCAGGTATGGTGATTGGTCAAAGGCCTCATCCATACCCCTTTTGGCCCGGTCTGCGTTATAATCCGCATCACTGGAAATATAACCATCAATGCTTGCCATCCAGCGGATGGTCAGATCGGGGATTTCATCTGCTGAGGAGGCTTGATTTCCCTGCCCATGCGAATCACCAAAGGCAACAACATTTCTGAAAGAATCTCCATCAACCATTTCCAGGACTATGGTGCCTACCTTATAGGAATAATACTGGACATACCCGGGACTTCCCCACCCGTAGCCCGGGTAGCCCCACCAGCCGCCCCAGCCGCCGCCCCAGCCATAGCCGGGATAACCCCACCACCAACCGGGTGGATAATAAACAGCTCCTTTTTGTTCAACCATTAACATCGTAGGAACAGCCACAAAATTTGCATTATCAGAAGATTCAGTATAGGTATATCCCCTCTCTTCAAACTTGGATCTCAGCAATTCAAGGGTTTTCTCAGAAGTTCCGCCGGGAGCATAAAACTCTTCAATTTCCGACTCTGTAAGATAGTTGGTCTTCAAAATTGTTGAATCAGGCATGGCAAAGGAAGTATACGAACTGTAATTAAATTCGACCTCATATTTGGTCTGGGTGACATCCAGTTCATCATAATAAACGGTTTCATTCTTAATACAGGATGTCAGCATCAATATTACTCCTCCTGCAAGAAGTAACAAGGGATTTATTCTTTTCATATTGAATTGTTTAAAATACATAATGGTAAATATTTCCGAATTTGAAGGATCAAAAATAGAAAATTCAGATGAGTATTATGGTAATTAATTGTTAAATCTTGCAGGAAATGGGTCCTGCTTTCTATTTCTGCAGCCAGGCTTTGAAAGTAAACCGGCAGGGTTAGGGTTTGTACAGAACTGAACAGGATGTGTACGATTTTACAACACTTTCGAAATAGCTAATTTAACATCACTGTAGCTAAAAATCAGAAAATTAGTTATTTGTGAAGTTTTGCACAGGATTTGATAAGGCAGTTTCTAAATAAGGGCCCAGCATGCTCAGGCATTTCATACTCATCACGATCCGGAATCTTGCGCGACATTTAAACTTTTCAATTATTAACATTGGTGGCCTGGCCATTGGCCTTGCCAGTTTCATTTTCATCATATTATATATCACCGATGAGCTGAAATACGACAGTTTCCATGACAAGGCTGATAGTATTTACAGGGTTAACCGGTTTTATAATTCAAATAATGTAAATGAGGATGCTGCAACCTGTTCATTCCCCTTTGCCCCGACACTCCAGATGGATTATCCGGGAATGGTAAAAAATACCTGCCGTTTCTTCAATTTCATGACCACCCAGGTATTTATTGATTACCAGAAAGATGATACAACACTGATCAAGTACAATGAGTCGGGATTTTTCCTGGTTGATTCTACTGTTTTCCAAATGTTTTCTTTTCCCTTTATCAAGGGCAATTTTGAAACAGCCCTCAGCAGTCCGAACACCGTGGTCCTTACAGAATCCACGGCGGCCAGGTATTTCGGGGATGAGGATCCGGTCGGGAAGACGATGAGACTGAATGAGGGACTGAACCTCGAGGTGACCGGTGTGATTAAAGATGTACCGAGCCAATCCCATTTCAGGATAAATTTCCTGGGCTCCATGTCCACCTTCCGGCAGGCCATTGGCGGAACACTTCCCCAGACCTGGATATGGAATCCCTGCTGGACCTATATAGAGCTAGGGGATAATATTCTGCCGGAAGCGCTGGAAGCCCGCTTTCCGGAATTTTACGCCAATCATTACCCGGATCTCTCAAATCAGGATGTTACCCTTTCCCTGCAGAAATTAACGGATATCCATCTTCAATCTCACCATGACTATGAGATGCATGCCAACAGCAATGTCATATATGTATATATCCTCTCGATCATTGCTGTCATTGTTTTGTCACTGGCCTGCATTAATTTCATGAACCTCACGACAGCCAATTCGACTACACGAACCAAGGAGATCGGCATAAAAAAGACCTTTGGAGCTGACAGGATCATCCTGGTGAAACAATTTATCGGCGAGACCATATTCATCACCCTCATTTCACTAATCATTGCCTGCCTTCTCGTTGAACTGCTGTTGCCTGGATTTAATCAGTTCACTGATAAAAGTATCTCCGGTGATTATATCCTCGCCATAAGCTCCATAGGATTCGGTATTGTTTTGGTGCTGGGTGTGGGTCTGCTGGCCGGGGCCTATCCTGCCTTTTACCTGTCATCCTTCAATCCGATTGTCATTTTCAGGGGAGGTTTAAGGAACAGCAAGAGCATGGGAAATGCAAGGAAAATCCTGGTCACTGCACAGTTTGCCATTTCCATCGCATTGATCATTGGAACATTGATTGTTTATTCACAGCTCAAGTTTATCAGGAAGGCAGACCTGGGATTTAACAAAGACCAGATCATTTTGTTGCAGGGAGTAAACCAGATCAGCCGCAATTTCGAAACCTTTAAGGAAAACCTGCTCAAATACCCGGAGATAGAATCTGTGACAGCCATGGAGGATCTCCTTGGGGCCAACCATAATACCAGGGGGGTGACGATCGAAGGGTTGAGCAATGACCAGCAATTCTGGTATCCCATGTTCATCGTGAGGTCCGATTTTGTCGAAACCTTTGATATTGAGGTGGTTGAAGGACGGTCATTCTCGAAAGAAATTCGTTCAGACACTGCCAACGCCATCATGATCAATGAAACCATGGTAAAAAATTTGGGCTGGACCAATGAAGAAGCCCTGGGAAAACGGATTGTTCATGAAGGGGATGAAAGGGTCATAGGAGTTTTCAGGGACTTTCACATCTTATCACTGCATAAGCCCATGAATAATTTCATCCTGGATATGGTCAGAAATCCGGGATTTGCCGCAGGAATGACAAGGTATATAGCCATTCGTGTGAATTCATCAAAGTATACCAAAATATTGGACACCATTGAAGAAGAGTGGAATGTTTTCGCTCCTAACCGTCCCTTTGAATACTCCTTTCTTGCCCAGGAACTCCAGGATCTTTATACTGATGAAGACAAGTTCGGGAAGTTTTCCATCATGCTGACCATTCTTGCCCTTGTCATTGCTTCCCTCGGACTCATAGGACTTACCTCTTATATTGCAGAACAACGTACCAAGGAAATAGGGATACGCAGGGCTATGGGGGCCACCCTTGCCAGTGTCATCAGGTTATTGTCGAATGAGTTTGTCAAACTGATCCTGCTGGCAAACCTGATTGCATGGCCCATAGCCTACCTTGTGGCAATCAATTGGTTAAATAACTTTACCAAACGCATCCCTGTAGACTTGACCTTATTCCTGTTTGCCGGTCTGGGTACCCTTATCATTGCTATTCTGATCACCTCTTACAGGGCATTGAGGGCGTCTTCCAGGAACCCGGCAGATACACTCCGCTACGAATAGATCCTTGGCAGTAAAATAAAGAATTCCGATGCCGTTTTGCTAGTTTTTACTTATTTTCGAGGATCTGTATATGCCTTAATCATATGCTCCACCTTTCACTGCTATGACAAGAAAATATATCGGACTGATCCTTGGACTGATCGCCTTCTTTTCAGTTCTGCTTTTTACTGATCTGGAACCCGGGAAACCTGCTGTTACACGTACCCTCGCGGTAGCCCTGCTCATGGCCATCTGGTGGGTATCCGAAGCCATCCCGCTGGCTGTCACAGCACTGGTTCCCCTGGTTTTATTTCCTTTTCTCGGGGTGATCGATGGTAAAGAAGTTTCCACATCCTATATAAACTATATTATTTTCATTTTCATTGGCGGGTTTGTCATGGCACTGGCTATGGAGAAATGGAATCTCCACAAACGAATAGCATTGAAGATCCTGATGATAGTAGGTGTTAGTCCCGGTAGGATCCTCCTTGGTTTTATGCTTGCCACAGCCTTCCTGTCGATGTGGATATCCAATACCGCGGCCACCATGATGATGATACCCATTGTTATGTCAATTATCGCATCTCTCGAAGAGAACATGTCTAAAAAGGCAGTCGGCCATTATTCCACCGGACTTTTCCTTGCCATCGCATACAGTGCATCCATTGGTGGTATTGCCACACTTGTCGGGACACCGACAAACCTGGTGTTCCCCAGAATATTGACATTGCTATATCCTGAAGCACCCGAGATATCTTTTGCCAACTGGTTTTTCTTTGCACTCCCTGTTACCGTACTGATGCTGTTTGCTATCCTGGCAGTGATCTATCTGATCTACAGGCCAAGACAGCCGTGGCAAGAAATCGATAAGGACCAATTTCGCAGAAAATATAAGGAATTGGGAAGGGCAAGTTTTGAAGAACGTTCCGTTTTTATTGTGTTTCTGTCACTTGCTTTCCTGTGGATCTTCCGGGCAGGCATAACTTTTGACAGGTTCAGCATTCCAGGCTGGTCCTCCCTCTTTGGCATTCCGGCTTTTATTAACGACGGGACCGTAGCCATGCTCGCCGCCATAATATTATTTATCTTGCCCACCAGGAATCCTGCAGGAGGCAGGATCATGAATTGGGAAACAGCCAAAAGGCTACCATGGAACATTGTCCTGCTTTTCGGGGGAGGATTTGCACTTGCACTCGGCTTCCAGTCCTCAGGGCTGGCACTCTGGTTTGGAGAACAGCTGGAGTGGACCCGGAATATTCATCCCTACCTGATCCTTCTGGCTGTGATAACACTGATGTCCTTTCTGACGGAATTGACTTCAAATGTCGCTTCAACACAAATGCTGCTCCCTATTTTCGCCGCCCTGGCTGTTTCCAGTGGTAACAATCCCATGCTGTTAATGATCCCTGCAACCATTGCTTCTTCCCTGGCATTTATGCTCCCAACTGCTACGCCGCCGAATGCAATAATATTCGGTACCGAACGCCTCCGGATCAAGACCATGGTCAGGACCGGATTTGTTCTGAATATGACCGGGATCCTGGTCGTTCTGCTGGTGACCTGGATATTGGGTGAAAAAGTATTGGACATAGAATTAGGAATATTTCCCGACTGGGTATTTCCAGGTGCGAAATAATGAAGGCAGCCGATTACACTCCCACTATTGCAAGTAATTCGACACTTTTTGGGTAAATTACCTTCTCTTTCAGTGACATTTTTAACAAGTTCGGTATCAGGCATGAAATTACCGGAGATGGGGTAGATGTACTCTATGAGAACTACTATGAAACACAGATCCTTAGACTGGGATTCAGGTACAAATTTTAATTTTAGGTTTTCAGCAAAACCTGATCAGCAGTTTTTACATGTAAGCTGGGAATCCAAAAAATACGTAAATTACATAGCGAATTAATCATAAATCATATAAAAATCCATAAGAATGAAAAGAAGAAATTTTGTAAAAATCGGTGCAACGGGAAGCATGGCCCTGCAATTTCCTGGTATATTCGGTGCTTATGTCAGTGAAAACATGGCTGAGATTCCAAAGCGTAAACTTGGCAGGACCGGGGAGAAGGTATCTATTGTCGGTTTTGGTGGCATTGCCTTGAGGAACAATGGCCAGGAATTTGCCAATGAATTAATTGCCCATGCATTTGACAGGGGAATCAGGTACTATGATATTGCTCCAACATACGGGGATTCACAGGCTTTGCTTGGACCCGCACTGGAACCATACAGGAAAAAGAGCATCCTGGCCTGCAAGACTACTAAAAGGGATAAAAAGGGTGCGGAAGAAGAGTTGCATGAATCATTGAAGCAATTGAAAACAGATCATCTCGATGTTTATCAATTGCATTCGCTCAGCAAAATGGAGGATCTGGATCAGAGTTTTGGTACCGCCGGAGCCATGGAAACATTCCTGAAAGCCCGTGATGAAGGCAAGATCCGTTTTATCGGATTTTCGGCACACAATGAGGAAGTTGCTCTGAAAGCCATGGATCTTTTTGATTTTGACACCATCCTGTATCCCATCAACTGTGTTTGCTGGTACAATGGCAATTTTGGTCCAAAAGTATTTGAAACAGCCAAAAGCAAAGACATGGGAATCCTTGCCATCAAGGCCATTGCCAGGAACAGGGTCACGAATGATGAAAAATCTTATCCCAATTTGTGGTATGACCCTTTCGAAGAGGATAAGCAGATTGAGAATGCATTGCAATTTACCCTGTCAAAAGACATTGCCGCCACTGTTCATGCCGGTGATTCTGTGTTTATGAAAAAAACCTTAGAATTTGTTGAGGAGCACAAGAAAATAAAGGCTCCGGATCAGGAACAGATTCTTTCGATGATCAAGGATGTAAAGCCCATATTCAGTCATCCCGAAGCATAGTATTTTAATGGAAATAAATGTGATTATTTTTGGGGCGACCGGAATGATCGGGCAGGGAGTCCTGATCGAATCCCTGGAGCACCCGGATGTCAAATCGATCCTGGTGATCGGCAGAAGAAGCTGTGGTGTACAGAACGAAAAACTCCAGGAGATCATTCATACGGATTATCTTAACTATACTGGCATTGAACAGGAATTGTCAGGATACAATGCCTGCTTTTTCTGCCTGGGGGTATCATCCTCTGGTATGCCCCCTGAAACCTATTATACCATTACACACGATTATGCAGTTGCTGCTGCAGATGTCCTTTCAAGCCTCAACCCGGAAATGGTTTTTTGCTTTATATCGGGTGCCGGCACGGACGATACTGAGAAGAGCAGGATGCGGTGGGCCAGGGTAAAGGGAAAAGCAGAGAACAGCCTGAAGTCCTTTCCCTTTAAAGGGCTTTACCTGATGCGCCCTGCATATATCCAGCACCGGAAAGGAGTTAAGCCATCCTATGTGTTTTACCGGATCTTTGCCCCCTTGTACCCCTTGCTCAGGTTCCTCTTTCCTAAGATGGTGACAAATACAGAGGAAGTCGGCCGGGCCATGATTAATGCCGTTCTGTTTGGCACTGATAAACAAACCCTGGAAAACAGGGATATTATAGCACTGGCAAAGAAAACCTGATTCAAACAGGATAGCCAACCGGCATGATATACATGGGTATCTGCTCCTCAGGGAGATCCAGTACCTGCTTTACTGTCTCATCGTTAAAGGCTCCAATGGCACATGTTCCCAGTCCCAATGCCTCAACCTGCAGGTAGACATTCTGGGCAGAATGCCCGATGTCCATTGGAATGTACCGCTGCACGCCACGTTCTCCATACCTGGCAATTACCCTGCTCTCGATGGCAATATATATCAGGCTTGCCGGGGCATCTCGGACCATCTCCCGTTGCTGGGCAGCTTTGCAGAGATCTTCCCTCAGGTCTTTGTCATGGATCAGCTTCAGGGCATGTTCATCTGGTATGAACTGATAGAAACCGGATGGTATATCCACGATATCACCTACCGTGAGGTAGATCTCCAGGGGGAATAATGCCCCTGCTGAGGGACAGTTCCTGTTTGCCTTGCCGCTGAACCGCTTGCCGCGTGCTGGTTCTTTCAATCCATAAGCAGCCCACAAGATCTGTGAGATCTCAGATGGGGTCAGCGGGGATGTTTGAAAATACCTCCTGGATCGCCTGTTTATCAGGGTTTCTTCCAGTGATAAATCACCCCTGGTCCGGGGAGGTGGAAGTTTCACAAATCCTGACACATTCATCCATTGTTATCCTTCAAATTTGAAGGAGATCTTAACCTTTGCACGGTAGCTTTCTACTTTCCCGTCCTTGATATGCATATCAAGGTTTGAAACTTCTGCAATCCGCAAATCTCTAAGTGTTTCAGATGCCTTGGTTACTGCATTTTTGGCTGCCTGCTCCCAGGATTCGGTGCTGGTTCCGACCAGCTCGATGATTTTATAAACGCTGTTTGGCATAATAACGAAAGTTTTTTTACTTAATAAAGTTACATCAACGGAAAGTCAAAGTCAAATCTTTACTGATGATAATTCCCTGAAATATTAATTGGATATTTTTATCTAATATTGCCGGAACGTATGAAAGCTGAAGTACCAAAGAAGAAGATAACGCTAAGGGGGCTGAAGAATGCCTTCAAACTGTATCGATACATTCAGCCTCATAAGCTGGAGTTCGGAGTGGGATTGTTCTTTCTTTTTGGTGGCAGCCTGGCGAGTCTCGCCTTTCCAAAATTGCTGGGTGACCTGGTTAATTCCGGAACCCAGGGCAACCTTGCTGAATCTATAAACCGGATCGCACTCCTGCTGGTAGTCATACTGGTGATCCAATCCGTGTTTTCGTATTTCCGTACGATCCTTTTTGTAAATGTAACGGAAAAATCCCTGGCCAATTTACGGCAGGATACATACAATCATTTGATCAGGCTGCCCCTTAAATTCTTTGAACAAAGAAGGGTGGGGGAGTTAAACAGCAGGATTTCAGCCGATATATCCCTTCTGCAGGATACCCTGACATCCACCTTGGCGGAATTTCTTCGACAGATGATCATAATCATTGGCGGGATCAGCCTCCTTGTTTATACCTCGCTGGAACTTACCCTGTTCATGCTCGCCATTTTGCCGGCCATTGTGCTGATGGTTTTTTTCTTCGGAAGGTTTATACGGAGGTATTCAAAGCAGATGCAAAAGGAAGTGGCTGAATCCAATACCGTGGTTGAAGAAACCCTCCAGGGCATTCGCAGTGTGAAAACCTTTACCAATGAATTCCTGGAAATGGCCCGATACCGGAACAAAACCCTGGAAATTGCCAAATTGGGTATGAAGGGCGGCCGCTACAGGGCTGCTTTTTATTCTTTTGTTATACTGGGTTTATTCGGTGCACTGGTTGCCGTCATCTGGAAAGGCACAGGCTTGCTGGCAGAAGGAATACTCGATTCGGGGGAATTGTTCGCCTTTGTCCTGTATTCAGGATTTATCGGGGGCAATATTGGTGGACTGGCCAGTGTGATCACGCGTATCCAACGATTCATAGGTGCCACCGAAGATCTTTTTGAAATATTTGATGTCGGTGAAGAAGAAATAGAGGAGATAAAAGAATTATGTAAAAAAGACGAGTTGAGTGGAAAGATCAGCCTGAATAATCTTTCTTTCACATATCCTTCCCGGCCTGAGGAAGAAGTTCTACACGAAATCAATGTACAGATATCAGAAAATCAGCTTATTGCCCTTGTGGGGCCAAGTGGTGCAGGTAAATCTACACTGACTTCTCTGTTATTGCGTCTGCATGATCCAAGCACAGGTGAGATATGGTACGATGGGAAACGCAGCCAGGATATATCCTTATCGGTTCTGCGAAGGCAGATCGCATTGGTTCCGCAGGATATTTTTCTATTCGGTGGTACCATCAGGGAGAACATCAGCTATGGCAAGCCCGGAGCCACTGACAGAGAAATTTATGAGGCGGCCGGGAAGGCCAATGCCATGGAGTTTATTGACCGCTTCCCGGAAAAACTGGATACGGTTGTGGGCGAACGGGGAACACAGCTTTCAGGTGGACAAAGGCAGCGGGTCGCCATTGCAAGGGCTGTGCTGAAAGATCCGAAGATACTGATACTGGATGAGGCTACATCTTCACTGGATTCGGAATCCGAGCGCCTGGTCCAGGATGCACTGGAAAAACTTATGTCCGGCCGGACTTCCATTGTTATTGCCCACCGGCTCTCAACCATCCGGAAAGCCGACCAGATACTTGTCCTCGACCAGGGCAGGCTGGTT
This sequence comes from Bacteroides sp., assembly GCA_030640625.1. Lineage (GTDB taxonomy): Bacteria > Bacteroidota > Bacteroidia > Bacteroidales > SM23-62 > SM23-62. Next base: position 3,675 of record DAOWJB010000054.1, on the reverse strand, counting down.
GAAAAAGGTACACACGAAGAATTATTACAACTGAAAACAGGCATATACAGGAACCTGAGCGAACTTCAATTTTCCTTATAATCTCAGCCTGCAACTCCTGTAATGCTACTTGGTTTCCCGGTAAAATAATATTACATTCATAGGGTACAAATTATTCACCCTGATCAAACATTACAATAAATGAAAACCTATTCTCTAGTACTATGTCTACTGGTAGCAGGTGCTGCTGATGGATTTGCCCAGGATAATCAAATCATTCTATACCCAGATTCGGGCAGGCATGAAATCAGCAGGCATATCTATGGTCATTTTTCAGAACACCTGGGAAGATGTATTTACGGTGGTTTCTGGGTTGGCGAAAATTCAAAGATACCAAACAGCGGCAGGATCAGAACCGATGTAGTAGAAGCTTTAAGGGATATCGATATACCGAACCTGCGATGGCCAGGAGGTTGTTTTGCGGATGAGTACCACTGGATGGATGGGATCGGTCTCCGGGATAAAAGACCTACCATGATCAATACCCACTGGGGTGGTGTGACGGAGGATAATAGCTTTGGCACACACGAATTCCTGGAATTATGCAGCTTGTTGGATTGCGAACCTGTTATTTGCGGAAATATGGGGAGCGGTACGATCCGGGAAATGTCTCAATGGGTAGAGTATCTGAATTCCGATAATGTTAGTCCCATGACAAATCTAAGAAAAGAAAACGGGCAGGAGCAAGCTTTCGGTGTAACATACTGGGGTGTCGGAAATGAGAATTGGGACTGTGGAGGGAGGATGACGGCAGAATACTACGCCAATGAATTGAGGCGATATTCTGTTTATTGTAAGAACTATGGTGAGAACGAACTTTACAAGGTCGCCTGCGGACCGTCCAGGGATAATTATCATTGGACCGAAACACTCATGAAAGATCCCCAGACCCGGAACTCATTTCATGGTTTGTCCCTGCATTATTACACCATTTGCCATGATTGGGAAAAAAAGGGATCTGCGACCGATTTTACAGAGGGTGAATGGTTTACCACGATGCAAAAAACACTGAAGATGGATGAGTATATCGGGAAACATTCTGAGATCATGAATAAATATGATCCTGAAAAAACGAAGGGATTGATCGTGGATGAATGGGGGAACTGGCATGATGTTGAACCTGGTTCCAACCCTGGTTTTCTATACCAGCAGAATACCCTGAGGGATGCCCTGCTTGCTGCGGTAAATTTTAATATTTTCAACAAGCACTGTGACAGGGTGAAGATGGCCAATATTGCACAGACCATCAATGTTCTTCAGAGTGTGATATTAACGAAAGAGGACCAAATCATACTGACCCCTACCTATTATGTCTTCAAGTTGTATAAGGTCCACCATGACGCCATACTGGTTCCGCACAGGATCAGTTCGGAGCTTTATACGGTGGACTATCAATCCATTCCGGCAATCCATACCTCATGTTCAAAGGATGAGAACGGAATGATGCATCTTACCCTGACAAACCTGAATCCAAACAAAGACATCAATGTGGAATGTTCTGTCCACGGAAAGGAATCGCTTAAGATCATTGGTGGGGAAATAATTACAGGGGAAGAGATGAATGCATTTAATGATTTTGGAAAACCGGAATCCGTTAATATTGCATCCTTCGATGATATTGAGGTTGAGGATAATAAGCTGAAGATTACATTGCCTGCCAGATCAATCGTACTGATAAAAGTAGAAATTTGAAAAAGACGGATTACGCAAGACTGTTGATCAACTGGAATAAAGGTCCGTTTTTTTGGGGAAGGTTCCTTGCCTCTTGTAAACAAGATCCAACAAATAATTAAGATGAATTGTAGGACGATTTTTTGTCTATAAGTTATACAAGTTCTTTAGAAAATGAGATCATCAATATTTTTAAAAAAAATGGGTGTTCTGAGACTATCTGTGGTTATCCGGAATCGTTAATGAGTCAAACCGATCATCAATTTAAACACAAATCTCAGTGTAAAGGTAATCTCAAGCGATAGGAATTTTAACAACCATTATATGGTGCTTTACATTAAAAACGACGTTTGAGGAGGAAACTTACTGGAAGCATATTCATGAGGTTGTGAAATGGGTGAAGGAGATCCAGAAGGTCGAGAAAAAATGGATCGATGAACCGGAGGCTATGGAATTACTGGGTGTAAAAAGTAAGTCAGAAATGTGGAAGCTGAGAAGTCTGGGAAAGATCAGGTATTCCCAGCCATCAATTGGTGCTTATTCTACTCCGTAATGAGATCTTAAGATTTACCGGAATTACTATAAAATCAAAATCATTCCTTTTTAGGTTTCCCCTTATTATTTTTACTTTTTCCTTTGGCTCCTTTATTTTTCGTATTTTCTTTTAATCTGTGAAATTCAGGTGAGCCCGGTTTAATTCCTAATTCTTTGGCAATAAACCCCCATCCTTTCTCTTTATAAACTTCATATATTTCAACCACATTATCAATGGATTTGCCACTTAATTTTGTAAGTTCAAGTGCAAGATAAATTTCAGCAGGCTCCATTTTTACAGAAATACTTAAATAATCAATCTTTTTATCTGAAATATGATAGGATAATTCCAGATCTGTTTTAAATGCTCCAAAATCCAATTTGGCATTGGCATTAATCTTGCCTAAATCTGCATCCAATTCTGCATTTCCAGTATTAAAAAGGACCTGTGCATTAGAAATAAAGCTTAAAAACAATGTAAAAAATAGGATAATTACCCTTTTCATAAATTTTATATTTAGTTGTTAAAAATTCTTTTCAGAATAATATGAAAGATCACAATATTTAACATTGCGGGATGAGATCTTAATAATCTGTTTTTAATATATTCAAAGTTAGATATTTGTGTCAATGAAATCAATATATGAAATAAAATATATTACCTCAATCATCGATACAATAAATTTCAGATTTATTTGTGAATTATTAAATCCTCCGTTTTTTTTACAATGAGAGAACAGCTTTCAGATTGCTGTAGATCAGGGGATGGCACACCATATAACAAGGGTTTAAAAGACTGATTGTCTTCCCAATATTTTCTAACTTGGATTACGTAATAGCAGCATAATGCACAATACTACAACAACTAACTGCCATGTCTGCCTGTCCCCCACTCCGATTGTTTCGGCAACCCTTGCTGTTTGTTCAGCTTGCATAAAGAAAGCGTTTCCAAGAATTCAATCTGAAATAAGATCAAAACATGCTGCCACCAGAAGTGTATTTGACCTGCCTTCAGAACCTCCGAACTGTACGGGAGGTGTGACCTGTAATTATTGTGCCAATCAATGCATAATCGGAGAAGGCGAGAAGGGATTCTGCGGTTTGCGGACAGTTCGAAAAGGCAAGCTGGTGCATCTTTCAGGCACATCTGAAAACGGATTATTGAAATACTACCGAGACCCTTTACCCACAAACTGCGTGGCGGATTGGGTTTGTGATGGATATAAATATCCGGAGAGTCACAACCTGGCCGTGTTTTATGAAAGTTGTACCCTGAATTGCCTTTTTTGTCAGAACTGGTATTTTCGAAAGGCAAATCCTGGTAATAGGGAAGGGATAAGTGCCGACAGACTTGTGGCTGCCGCGAATCACTTCACCTTCTGTGTATGCTTTTTCGGGGGCGCCCCGTCCTCCCAGATGCTCCATGCACTT
>DAOWJB010000176.1 GCA_030640625.1 Bacteroides sp. | reverse complement strand
CCAAGGGATGAGAAGCCTGAGGAGATCATTAAGCAGATGATGGCCGGTATACCTGATAAGAAGAAAAATGAAGTATTGTCCATACCTGACCGCAGAGAAGCGATTAAAACCGCTGTTATGCTGGCCAGTGTGGGAGATATCGTGCTGGTGGCCGGGAAAGGCCATGAAACATACCAGGAAATTAAAGGAACAAAGTACCCATTTGATGACCGGGAGATATTGAAGGATCTCCTGGCAGGTAAATAGCGCAATATGCTGATCTATTTTTTTGAATATTTGGATGGTTTGGGATTTCCGGGAGCGGGAGTATTCCAGTACATCTCATTTCGTTCAGCCAGTGCTGTCATCACCTCTTTGATCATATCCATGATCTTCGGTAAGCGGATCATTAATTTTTTAAGGAGGAAACAGGTCGGGGAATCTATTCGTGACCTTGGACTGGAAGGACAGTCGAGGAAGCAGGGCACACCAACCATGGGTGGGATCATTATCCTGGCTTCCATTCTCATTCCAACCCTGTTGTTCGGTGACCTGGAAAACACCTATGTACTGCTGATGATCCTGACAACCATCTGGCTTGGACTGGTCGGTTTTGTGGATGATTATATAAAAGTATTCAGGAAAAATAAAAAGGGACTGACAGGTAAATTCAAGATCATGGGACAGGTGATGCTGGGGATCCTGGTGGGATTGACCCTGTACCACAATAAGGATGTGATTGTCAGGGAAAAAGTACTGCTTGAGAACGGGGAACCCAGTATTGAGATTGTACAGGAAGAGACAGAGGATGATCCAGTCAGCCACTTTGTCACCAGGGATGTTAAGTCCACCAAAACAACCATCCCTTTTGTAAAAAACAATGAGTTTGACTATGCATATGTAATTGGATTTATGGGGGATAAGGCGCAGAAGTGGGCATGGCTTGTGTTTGTCCTGGCCGTGATTATCATCATCACGGCGGTATCGAATGGAGCCAACATGACCGATGGTCTGGATGGACTGGCAACAGGTACATCTGCGATCATGGGTGTCACTCTTGGAATTCTCGCCTACCTGTCAGGAAATATCCTGTATGCAGATTACCTGAACATAATGTATATCCCATTTACGGGGGAGCTGGTGATCTATATGAGTGCCTTTATAGGAGCAATGGTGGGCTTTCTCTGGTATAATTCCTACCCGGCCCAGGTGTTTATGGGTGATACAGGAAGTCTCTCGATAGGAGGGATCATCGCGGTGTTCGCCATTGTCATCCGGAAGGAATTGCTGATCCCCATCCTGTGTGGAATTTTCATGATGGAAAGCCTGTCGGTACTAATGCAAGTAAGTTATTTCAAATATACAAAACGGCGTTTTGGTGAAGGCAGAAGAATTTTCAAGATGGCGCCGATTCATCACCACTATCAAATGAAGGGATATCCCGAGCCAAAAATTGTTACACGATTCTGGATTGTTGGTATCCTGCTGGCTGTAATTACAATAGTAACATTGAAAATCAGATAAAACCTTAATTATAACCAAGCATATGATGAATAGAATTATTATTCTGGGAGGGGGCGAAAGTGGTACGGGTTCAGCGATACTTGCAAAAAAGCAGGGATTCGATGTATTTCTCTCCGATAATGGTACCATTAAGAGTAAATACAAGGAAATGCTGTACAATTATGATATCCCCTGGGAAGAGAACAAACATACCGAAAGGCTGATCCTTGAAACCGACGAGGTGATCAAGAGTCCAGGTATTCCTGACCGCTCTGCGATCATCCAGGCCATCCGAAAAAAAGAAATCAGGATCATTTCCGAAATAGAATTTGCCGCACGGTTCACCAGAGCAAAAAAGATCTGTGTTACAGGCAGTAATGGAAAAACCACCACCACTTCCCTGATCCATCATATGATGAAAAAAGCGGGACTGAATGCCGGATTGGCCGGAAATATAGGAAGAAGTTTTGCGCTACAGGTGGCTGAAGAAAATTATGATTATTATGTGCTGGAACTCAGCAGTTTTCAATTGGATGGGATGTATGAGTTCAGAGCTGATATAGTCATTCTTCTGAATATCACCCCCGATCATCTCGATTGGTATGATTTTAACATGCAGAACTATGTTGATTCAAAATTGAGGATCACACAAAACCTGTCTGAAGATGAATTCTTTGTCTTTTGCTCTGACGATGAGATAACTGTCAGGGAACTGGAAAAGATCGTTGTCAAGGCAAAAGAATTGCCATTTGCCCTGAAGAAAAAGGATAAGGAAGTGGCCTATATTGATGATGAGGATAACCTGAGGATAGAATACAGAAGCAAAGATTTCAGCATGTCGGTCCAGGACCTGGCCCTGAAAGGGAAACACAACCAGTACAACAGTATGGCAGCTGGGATAACAGGAAGCGTGCTGCAAATACGCAAGGAACTGATCAGGGAAAGCCTGATGGATTTCCAGGGGGTGGAGCACCGGCTTGAAAAGGTGCTTACCGTTCACGGCATTCAATTCATTAATGACAGCAAGGCCACCAATGTAAATTCTACGTGGTATGCGCTGGAAAGCCTTACAAGTAGCGCGGTCTGGATTGCCGGGGGGATTGACAAAGGCAATAATTATGAAGATATTATTGACCTGGCAGGCGAAAAGGTAAAGGCCCTTATCTGTCTGGGCAAGGATAATGAAAAACTGCACAAAGCCTTTGATCAGCATATTGAAACAGTGATTGATGCTTCGGATATGGAACAGGCGGTTCAGAAGGCATATTACCTGGCCTCGAAAGGTGAAACAGTACTGCTTTCACCAGCATGTGCCAGTTTTGACCTGTTTGAGAATTATGAAGACAGGGGTTGGCAGTTTAAAGAAGCAGTAAGGAAATTATGATCTGATATCGTGTTTGCCATTCGGAAATATATAGGAGGTGACAGGATCATCTGGGCAGTGATCGTAGTACTCTCATTGTATTCACTGCTGTCGGTCTACAGTACTTCCGGTATCCTGGTATTCAGGAATCCCGGCAGCAGTCCGACCTATTATGTATTCCGTCATGGCGTACTCCTGGTGGCCGGTTTGTTCATGGTTTACCTGACACACCTGATCCCGTACCGTTATTTTTCCAGGTTATCGCAACTATTTGTGATCATCGCCGTCCCACTGCTTATCGCAACCCTTTTCTTTGGAGAGGACGTTAACCAGGCATCTAGAAGGCTGGAGGTTCCGGTATTCGGATTCACCTTTCAAACTTCTGATTTTGCAAAACTGGCCCTGATCATGTATGTGGCGAGGCTGTTGTCACAGAAACAAAATGAGATCAAGGATCTCAAAAAGGCCTTCCTGCCCATCATTATTCCCATCGGGATCGTCTGTGTGCTGATCATGCCGGAGGATCTTTCGACGGCCCTGATCCTGCTGACTACCTGTGTAATTTTAATGTATATCGGGCGGATCAAAACGAGCCAGCTGATATTGCTCTGCCTGGCAGGGATCTTTGTCATTGGTTCATATGCAGGCATTAGTATGCTGGCAGAAAAAGAAGGAAGGGTAGGTACGTGGCAAAGCCGCATAGAAAGCTATTTCGGAAAGGAGACGGAGAACTATCAGGTAGAACAGGCCAAGATTGCCGTTGCCAGCGGAGGGATTCTGGGGAAATTCCCCGGCAACAGTACGCAGCGGAATTTCTTGCCACATTCTTATTCTGATTTTATCTATGCAGTTATCATTGAAGAGTATGGTTTGCTCCTGGGGGGCATACCCATCCTGCTGATGTACCTTATTTTACTGTACAGGGCCGGCGTGCTGGTCCGCAAGAGTACCCGGACATTCCCTGCTTTTCTGGCTGTGGGACTGACCCTGGGACTGGTACTCCAGGCGATGGTGCATATGGCAGTGGCAGTCAATCTGTTGCCGGTAACCGGACAACCATTGCCGCTGGTGAGCATGGGGGGGACATCCCGGATCCTGACCAGTGTTTCGCTCGGCATAATTTTAAGTGTTAGCAAAGGGATAAAAGAACAACAAGGTATTGAAAGTGAAGCAACAAGAACATAAAAGGATCATTATTAGTGGTGGGGGCACAGGAGGACACGTCTTTCCGGCCATCGCCATAGCCGATGCCCTTCAGCATGAGCTGAAGGATCCTGAGATCCTTTTTGTTGGAGCCTACGGCAGAATGGAAATGGAAAAGATACCGGAAGCAGGTTATGAAATCATCGGTCTGCCGGTGGAAGGTTTCACAAGGAAACTCAGCCTGCGTAATGTCAGGGTAGTAATTAAACTGATGATCAGCCTCCGTATGGCCGGGAAAGTGATACGGAAATTTAAACCAGATGCGGTGGTGGGCGTCGGTGGTTATGCCAGTGGTCCGGTACTGAGAAAAGCCGCAGGCATGGGTATTCCAACACTTTTACAAGAACAGAATTCCTATGCCGGGGTGACCAACCGGCTGCTGGCCAAAAAGGCCCGGAAGATCTGTGTAGCGTATGAAGGAATGGAGAAATATTTCCCTGTCCGGAAGATTGTCCTGGCAGGTAATCCAGTTCGGCAGGAAATCCGTGAATTAAGCAGTAAAGGAAACTCCTCCGAGGCAAGAAAAGCTTTTCAACTGGACAAGCAGGCAAAGGTATTGCTAATTGTGGGCGGCAGCCTCGGAGCAAAAAGCATAAACGATGCTGTTAAACAAGGCCTGGGACTGGTCCGGCAGCTGCCTGATATCAAGCTGATCTGGCAATGTGGTAAACATTACTATCCGGAGGCAAAAAAGTCCATCATCAATATCCCCGGTGAGAAGATCATCCTGCACGATTTTATCAGCCGGATGGATCTGGCATACCTGGTTGCTGATGTGATCATTGCAAGGGCTGGGGCGATTACCATCTCAGAATTATGTCATGCAGCCAAACCGGTCATTCTGATCCCCTCTCCGAATGTGGCAGAGGATCACCAGACAAAGAATGCACAACATCTCCTGCGGCATTCGGCTGCCCTTTATATACCAGACAGTGAGGCAGCTGATACCATGATGAAACAGGCAGTTGACCTGCTGGAGAATACGGATTTAAGAAATGAATTATCTAAAAATATAGCAAAACTGGCCCTTCCGGATTCAGCCGGCATCATTGCCAGGGAGATAGTTTCTGTTTTGAACTGATGAAGAAAGAGGACTTACATAGCATTGAAAATATCTATATGATCGGGATCGGAGGTATCGGAATGAGTGCCCTGGCCAGGTATTTTATGAAGCTGGGGAAGAAGGTAGCCGGTTATGACCGGGTTTCCACGCGTCTTACCGATGACTTGATAAGGGAAGGATCGGAGATACATTTTACAGTAGATCTTGCTTATATCAAGGATAACTATCCTGATCCGGCGGACCTGCTTGTGGTTTATACGCCGGCCATTCCTGAAAATCACCTGGAGCTTGTCTTTTTCAGGAAGGGCGGTTATCAACTGGTAAAAAGAGCTGAGCTGCTAGGCATACTTTCTGACAGGGAAGATTGCATTGCCGTCGCGGGTACACACGGAAAGACTACGGTCACGACCATGATAACACATCTGCTGAGGGTCGCCGGAATACCTTGCAACGCTTTTCTTGGTGGCATTTCAAAAAATTATCAGACCAATGCGGTATACACAGGAGAAAAAGCCTGGATGGTACTTGAAGCAGATGAATTTGACCGGTCATTTTTAAATTTACATCCAGGAATATCCATCATTACCTCCTGTGATCCGGATCACCTGGATATATATGGATCGGGTGAGAAGGTTAAAGAAGCCTTCTGCCAGTTCATAAACCAGACCATTCCCGGGGGAAATGTAATCTACCAGCTTGATGTTCCGCTTGACTGCATCAGGTTGCTTGCTTTGAAGAGCCAGTCATACGCACTGGAAGGAGAGGCAGATTATACGGCGGTAAATCTCAGTATGAAGGATGGCTTGTACCGGTTTGATGTGGAGACACCAGAGGGGGTAATAGCTGAAGTTGGACTGGGAGTGCCCGGACAGATCAATGTGGAGAATGCCCTTTCCGTGGTATGTCTTGCCAGGCTCCTTGGGATAGGGGATGACCTGATCAAAGAGGCCTTGGCGAGCTTCACAGGTGTGCAGCGGCGCTTTGATATAATGATCAACCGGCCCGGCCTGGTATACATTGATGATTATGCACATCATCCCAGGGAGTTAGACGCATGCATTCAATCTGTCAGAAAGATTTACCCGGACAAAAAAATTACCGGGGTATTTCAGCCTCATCTTTATAGCCGGACAAAGGATTTTGCGGCTGAATTTGCCAGCAGCCTTTCCCGCCTGGACGCACTGATTTTACTTGATATTTATCCGGCCCGTGAGGAACCCTTGGAAGGGGTTGACTCCGGACTGATTTTTAATCAAACGGAACTGGAGGATAAAATCCTCATTGATAAGGAACAGCTTCTGCCTGTGCTGGAGGAAAGACAACCGGAAGTGCTCCTGACATTGGGAGCGGGAGATATCGACCAGTTTGTTGGGCCCATTGTTAATCTTTATGGAGGAGAAACAGGCAATTGAAAAAAATCGCAACCATATCGCTCGGATTTTTTATAACTATTTACCTGCTGGTAGTGCTTGGTTTTGTCAGGGATGAGTATGATGTTGTACTTTGTAATGGCATTGATGTGATTGTCCGTGACAGCCTGGATTACAGTTTTGTCAAAAAGGAGGATGTCAGAAACCTGATACGGCTTGACTATCCCCAGATTGCAGGTGTTCCACTATCCGGACTGGATGTTGCGAGCATGGAAGAACACCTGCAGATGGTACCTTCCATAAAAGATGCCCAGGTCTACAAGACAGTCCAAGGCAAACTGGTGATTGAAGTCTCCCAGAGATCACCAGTCATCCGGGTTGAGGACAGGAACCACCAGCATTATTATCTGGATAAAGATGGGAATGTAATACCAGTTGTTCCGGGATATACACCCCATATATTGCTTTTTAACGGAGAAATTGACGGGGCATACCGGAAACAGAAAAATGTCCTGGAGAACCAGGATAATTCATCCGGCAAAAACATCATGGAGGAGATCATGGAAATGGCCAATTATATTGCCAGCGATCCGTTCTGGAATGCCCAGGTCGTGCAGGTCTATGTCAACCGGAAAGGGGAGTTTGAGTTGGTTCCAAGGGTGGGTGCCCAGATTATTCTTTTCGGGGATGGCAGCCGGCTGGAACAAAAATTTTTCAAACTCGAGACGCTTTACCGGGAGGGATTCAGGCAGAAAGGCTGGAACCAATACGAAATCATAAACCTAAAATATAACAATCAGGTAATTTGTACAAAAAGATAGTATCATGGCACAAAAAGATCATTTCCTGGCAGCGGTGGATATTGGTACGACCAAGATCGTAGCCATCGTTGGTAAACAAACAGAAAACAAAAAACTGGAGATCCTCGGGATGAGCAAAACAGCCTCGAAAGGAGTGAATAGGGGTGTTGTTCAGAATATTGAGGAGACCGTTAACGCGATCAATTCAGTCGTCACTGAAGTCAAGAAACAGACGGGTATTAATTTTAAGGATGTCTTTGTTGGGATAGCCGGACAACATATTAAGAGTGTCCGCAACAGGGGATATTTTAACAGGGATTCCTATGATGAAGAAATCACCAAGGCAGACATCCAGAGACTGGTGGATGACATGCACAAAATCCCCATCGATGCGGGAGAAGAGATCATTCATGTACTGCCTCAGAATTTCATTGTTGACAGTGAAGCAGGAATAAAGAACCCGGTTGGCATTTCAGGGAAAAGACTGGAGGGTAATTTTCATATCGTCATTGGCCAGATTGCATCGGCCAAGAATATCTCAAAGTGCATAAACAGGGTAGGATTGAATGTTGAGGAACTGATCCTTGAACCGCTTGCCTCTTCTGAAGCGGTATTGACAGAGGATGAGAAGGAAGCCGGGGTGGCAATGGTGGATATTGGGGGCGGGACAACAGATATTGCCGTATTTTATGATGATATCATCAGGCATACAGCCGTGATTCCTTTCGGGGGAAATGTTGTGACAAAGGACATTAAGGAAGGGTGCTCCATTCTGAGCCGGCAGGCGGAATCATTGAAGATTACTTTCGGGTCAGCCTTGGGGGATCTGGCTCAGGAAGATAAAATTGTGACCATTCCGGGGATCAGCGGCAGGGATCCAAAGGAAATATCTTTTAAAAGCCTGGCCTATATCATCCAGTCAAGGATGGAAGAGATCATTGATGCCATCATGTTTGAGATCGAGAATTCGGGAGTTCTTGATAAACTCAGTGCAGGAATTGTTTTCACAGGAGGGGGAGCCTTGTTGCGACACCTTCCGCAGCTGGTAAAATTCCAGACCGGGCTTGATGTCAGGATAGGATATCCGGTTGAACAACTGGCTACCGAAAGCATTGAAGAAGTAAATCAACCCATGTACTCAACCAGTGTCGGGCTCCTCCTGAAAGGGTATGACAATATTCGGAAACAAGAGATTTCAATGTTGGATGCCCGGAAGAAAGAGGAAAAAGTTGAAGAGGATTCAGAAGAGACGGAGAACAAGAACAAGGTGGGTATAATCAACAATCTGAAAGAACGGATCAGCGATATATTTAAAGAGAATGATTCATTGATGTAAGAATATGAAAAAATAAAATAATATGTCCGAAGAGCTAATAAATTTTGAACTACCAGTTAATAAATCCAAAATCATCAAGGTAATTGGCATCGGTGGCGGTGGCAGTAATGCGGTGAATCATATGTGGGAACAGGGGATTAAGGATGTTGATTTCATTGTATGCAATACAGATGCACAGGCATTGGCTAACAGTCCAATACCGGTCCGGATCCAACTGGGGGAATCCCTTACCGAAGGGAGGGGTGCAGGTAATAAACCTGAAATTGGCCGTCAGGCTGCCATAGAAAATCTCCAGGATGTAATGGAGGTACTGGAAGGCAATACCAAGATGGTATTCCTGACAGCCGGAATGGGGGGAGGAACAGGTACCGGGGCTGCCCCGGTAATTGCCAAGGCGACCAAGGAGATGGGCATCCTGACCGTGGCCATTGTTACCATACCTTTCCGTTTTGAAGGGCAACAACGAATCAACCAGGCCATTGAGGGTATTAACCAGTTAAAGGAGCATGTTGATTCCCTGCTGGTTATTAACAATGAGAAACTGAGGGAAATTTACGGGGATCTGAAATTGTCGGAGGCTTTCGCAAAAGCAGATAATATCCTGTCAATGGCAGCGAAGGGCATTGCAGAGATCATCACTGTTCCGGGATATATCAACGTAGATTTTGCAGATGTTGAAACGATTATGAAAGACAGCGGCGTGGCCATTCTCGGTTCAGGTACTGCCACAGGTGAAGGAAGGGCGGTCAAGGCCATCGAGGCGGCCTTAAATTCTCCTTTGCTGAATAACAATGATATCACAGGGGCAGATAATATTTTGCTCAATATCACATCCGGAGAAAATGAGATCAGCATGGATGAGGTGGGGGAAATAACCGATTTTATAAATCATTCTGCTACCAAGAATGCCTTGATCATCTGGGGCACAGGCTTAGAAGAAAGCCTGGGCGAACAGATATCGGTCACCATCATAGCCACCGGATTTGAGACCAACAGTATCCCTGAATTATATATCAAGAAAAAGAAAACGGATAAGGTAAAACTGCCTGATAAAACGGGACCGGTCAAGGAAGATCTTTTCAAGGTAAGCGATAAGGAGACCAAGGATGCTGCCGATAAATCAAATGTGCAAAAAACCTTTGAGTTTGATATATCCGGTGAAGAGGCTGAACAATTTATCCTGTATGACCGGGATGAATCAATGCAGGAAAGTGCAAAGAATCCAAAGGAACTCGCTAAAAGGATTAAAAAACTCAGGAAATCACATGACCAGGTAAAAGAACAGCTGTACTATGAGGCATCGAAAAATAACACCATTGATGAGTTGGAAAATGAACCTGCCTTTGTCAGAAAGAAGGTGAAGCTTGATAAGACCAAACCTTCTGAAGAATCCAAGATATCGAAATATTCACTTTCGGAAGACGAGGATAAGAATTCAAAGCTGCGTGAGGACAATGCCTACCTTCACGACAATGTAGACTAGAAAAATTTAGCCCGGTTATCCTGGATATTGGCTGCCTCGCGCAGGGCCTCGAAAGCTTCGTAATTGGCTTGTGATTCCCTTAAACTGGCCATCCTGGTTTTTTGTGAATTCAGCTCAGTCTTCTCAGGGTCAACGATATTTTTCACAACGATTACATAGACACCGTTGTTTCCGTGAACGGGCTGGGATAACTGATCCAAATCCAATACTGATGCCGTGGCGATTACATTTGGCTCAATTCCTGCCGATGGAACAGATACCGAGGTAAAATTGAGATTATTGGCATCCTGAACTGTCAGTCCCATTTCACCGGCCAGGTCATCAATACTCTGTGTGGAAGCCAGAAATGTGCTGAATTCTTCGCTTATTAACGATGCTTTCTTGTTTTTCTTTACCTCAAGTTCGATTTCTGCCCTTACCTGATCAAGGGGCGCGATCCCTTTTTCGCGAATTCCGCTGACAGCTCCGACAACATATTTATTGCCTATTTCGAAGATCTCCTTTGAGACTTCGTTGAGCTCAGCTTCGAATGCCCAGCGAATCAGTTCCCGGGGCTGTTCCAGTCCGGTTATCGTTTTCTGCGAAGCGGTCATGTCATTGGCGTACCGCTTGGTCAGGTTTTGTTCTGAAACAGCGGTATTGAACTTTTCATAGCTGTTGTTGATACCGGCAAATTTCATGGCCTGTGAATATACACCCTGATAGGTTTCTGAACTGGGCTCGACATTGCGGCCGAGATAGGCTACTTTCACCTTTTTTACGTTTTTACTTTTCTCAAGCACTTCTATCAGGTGAATACCGAATTGTGTCTGAACCTTCATAATCTCACCTGTCTTACCATAGAAACAGGAATCACTGAAAGGCTTAACCATGCTGCCTTCCGCAAACCATCCCAGATCCCCTCCTTCCTGTGCACTCCCGTCCATTGAAAACTGCCTGGCAATGCTGGCAAAAGCCCCTCCCTTATTTAGAACATCCTGAAGACTGTCGGCAAGTGCAATTAATCTTGATGCATCCATATTGGCATCCGGCTGAAGCAGAATATGCCGGGCATGTACCGAATCTGGCAGGTAGTTGATCTCAACAAGACGAGCAATGCGGTAAGAAGATTCATCAAAATAGGGTCCGTATACCGCTCCAACTCCGGATGAGAACATGAAATCATTAATGATGGCGGGCAGATTCCCGTCGGTATAATTCATGTCATCGAAAGGTAAATCAGATTCCATTCCTACAAGGGAGACAGGATCTTCAACAGAGGCGAATTCTTGTTTCATATTATTGATCCATTCCCCGGCGATCCTGTCATCCTCATCGGAAGGATTTATCTCAAATACTACATATTCAAGGTCACGTGTGGCTTCCTGCGTGTATTCTTTTTCATGATTCCTGTAATATTTTTGAAGATCATTTTCGCTAATTGTAAGGACGGAGTCTGATACAGAGGTAAAACGTTTGACCACATACTGGATATCCATTCTTTTGCCTGTTTCGCGAAAATTATAATCAGCCTCCAGGTCAGTAATATACAGTCCCTTGCGAATCAAATTATTGTATTTTGAAAATGTGCGGTCTTTCATAATCTCGTTTTCGAGATACAGCCAGATGGTTTTCTGGGCTCCTGAAGGATCTTCATTCATGGTCCGGATGAACTGGACCAGGAAAGTTCTGTTCATAATACCGGTTTGCGGATCAGAAAATAGACTCCTGATAACCGGGTGCGGATTACGGCCCTGTACCATATCCATCAGTTCGTCTGTGCTCACGGAGATACCCAGTTCCTTGTATTCATCCTGTGTTACATATTCCCTGACCATGTCCTGCCAGGTTTGTTCACGGATGCTTTCCATGGTCTGTTCATCAAGCGAAGTTTGTCCCATCCTCAGCCTGTAATATTCCGCTAATTTCTCTACACGGGCAGTATATTCTTCATACTGTACTGAATTACCGTCAATTTCAGCAAATATATATTGTGAACGCATAAATGCCGTCTTTCCGCCGCTCAGAAGATCCTGGAGAACAAATGCAAAAATGGCCATTCCAATGATCACCGCCACCAGCAGTCCCGCACGATTTCTGATTCTCTGTAATGTTGCCATAAATCTCTGATTAAATACTGATTAAAAAATTAGGCTACGAAGATAATAATTATTATTACACATCCTGCTGTCTGTTGAGATGTATCAACTCGATTCTTGTCTCGCTTACATCAAGGATCCGGAATACGAATTCTTCGATGCTGATGCGATCATTAATTTTCGGAATACTTTCATAATGGAAAAGGATCAGTCCAGCAAGTGTTTCGTAATCATCTGATTCCGGTATGTTGAACTTGTACTTCTCATTCAGGTAGTCTATTTCATGCCTGGCCGAGAAGATATATTCATTGTCATTTAATTGCTCTTCGGTCAAAGCTGAAGTATCGTGTTCATCTTCAATTTCCCCGATGATCTCTTCCAGGATATCTTCCATGGTGACTATGCCACTGGTGCCTCCGAATTCATCCACCACAACAGAAATGCTTTTATGATCCTTGATAAACGACTGCAGCAATTTATTAGCCGGCATGGTTTCCGGAACAATGGGGAGGCTCATGATCATGGAATGCAGATCTGTTGGATTCTTAAATAACTCCTTAGAGTTGATATAGCCTATAATATTATCCGTGGACTTCCTGTATATCAATATTTTAGAAAGTCCTGTTTCAATGAATTTTGATCGCAGGTCCTCCAGGGAGGCGGTTTCCTCGAGGGCAACTATTTCTGTACGGGGGACCATGCAATCCCGCAATTTAACATTGGACAAATCCAGGGCATTCTGGAAAAATTTAATTTCCTGCTCAGGATCAGCTTCATTCCCGTGCTCAGGATTACTTTCACTGACCAGGTTGTTGAGGTCAATTTTTCCAAAGGCATTCGGATGCGCCTTTTTATCCTTTGGTACACCCACGAAATTATGAAGAATAAAACCTGAAATCGCAATGGTCAGTTTCGTGACAGGATAGAGGAGAATATAAAAGATCAACACCGGAATGGCAAAGATCTTCAGGGCAGTGTTCGGGCTCAGCCTGAACAGGGTTTTGGGAAGGAATTCTGCTGCAAACAGGATGATCAGTGTGGAGATGATGGTCTGCATGATAAGTATGGTACTTTCTGATCTGGTATAAAGGCTGATAAACGGTTCCAGGAGAACGGCCATCATGATCCCGTAAATGACCAGTGCAATATTATTCCCAACCAGCATGGTCGCAATGTAATTACCCGGTTTTGAGGTAAAAATGGAAATCACCCTGGATGTGAGATGTCCCTGTTTGGTATCCACCTCAAGCCGCAACTTGTTGGATGAAATAAACGCAATTTCCATCCCGGAGAAAAAAGCTGAAAACAACAGGGAAATAAGTATGATAATTACATTATTCATCTTTGAATTTTACCACTCCCTTTGATTTTTTCAGCCGGTACCATGAGAGGTCCTGCTTGGCTTCAAATCCTTTCTCTCCGTAAAAAGTACCATCTTCGTTTACAATGCGGGTTTGTGTATGGGAATAGATCATTTTCTGCTTTTCATCCCAGAACATATGTTCGGTGTTTATCTGGTTACCGCTTTTCAGATTTCGCCCTTCAACATTATTCTTGGCTTCCCAGAGATGTTCCTTTTCCCGGAAAATCACATGTTTTGCCTTGATGTATGCTTCTATATTCAGGTTTTCATCATAAAAATAAGCGGTAAGACCACTCGGAAATTCAATGTATGGGTCTTCAACCCGGGCATATCTTTCAATCTCCGGAGCCAGGATCCTTACCTTGACCCGGAAGGAATCACTGTAGAGAATTTCATATTTCCTTCCTGCGGCATCGGGGAGGTGATCAAAGCTGGTGATGGTCTGGATCCTGTCAAGGTCGTTTTCACAGGAGAAGAACAGGCAGCCTCCTGCCAGGAGAAAAAGGATTAATAAGAGTCTCCCGGATGAAACCCTGGCAGGGACAGAAGGCAGGGGTTCGTCGCTATCTTGCTCTGACTTTCGTTGTTTCATTGATCCAGCAACCCACAGTATAGTCATCTCCTTCTTTCAGGCTGTAAAAGAAGATGGTCTCAATATCGGGGAAATATTTTTTGTATGTACTGATCCTTTCATTTGCTTTTTCTGCCACGGCAGCATCAACAGACTTGGCCTTGGTGAACATATCAACGGCCGCCCAGTAAATGGTAGTCTTCTCAAATTCATCGGTGAAACAATCCTTGCTGCCGGCATAAGCATCGCCAATAAGGATGTAGGGCTCACCCCAATCCGGCTTCAACTTAATGGCTTCAAGCGCATAGGTACGGGCCTTTTGCGGCTGTTTCATCTGGACATTGGTAATGAAACCCAACTGGTATAAATAATCTCCTTTTTTATTCTGATCACTCTCATTATCAATGGCCTCCTGGTAATAAAGGATGGACTTATCGTACTCTTCCTTGGTCAGAAAAAGTTTGGCAAGTCCATAGGCGGCCTCAGCGGAAGGATCCCTTGCATAGAGAGCCTCGGCTGCCATTGCGTAGAAGGGTTCGGATTCGCATTCCAGGGTGCTGAGAAATTTGACGGCTCTGCTCAGGTAGTTTATATCACCCTTCCTTTCCTCCCATAAGGGCTGAAAATATTCAACCAGGGATTCACAGGTAGGTGCCCCGCTGGTAATGAAATTATAATCCGTTGCCTCTTTTATCTGCAGAATGGTTGCATCCCCTGGTTTTTGTCCAAATTGGTAATCAAGGATATCGGCAGCCAGGGCGTAATCTTCAATAACCTGTAAATCCGTAAGCCGGTCATTCTGGAAAAGCATGATTGAGCTGGTCATGAAGGTGGCAACAACAGCCACAGAGGATTTGTTCTTAAGTATGGCCAGGGATTCCTGGAGATATCCATATGCCTCCTCGAGGATATCCGGATCCTGCCTGTATTCAGGGTGTCTAAGAATATCAACTGCTTTCCTGCCCAGCACAGATCCCTGCTGTTTGTAATACTTGATCCGCTGATCATAAACCATCCGGAGAGAATCCATTAATATGGCCTTTTTGGCGGGATCTTTCTCTTTGCTGATATAATCGTTCAGCATTTTTACCCCGTCAAGGTAAATGTTTTTGGTGGACTTGGGGCATTCATTGTAAACAATGCGCCAGGGTCCAATAGCATAGTCATAATTGCCATGCTTTACATATTCCCTGTAAAGTGAAAGGTTTTTAATACACCTGATGCTGTCTTCCCCATGTCCATAGCGTGATCCATCCTCCACCCCTTTCTGAGCCAAACCGGAGAGGGTGAAAATACCCAGGAGAAAGGGAAGTAAAGCTATTTTCAAACCGATTTTCATAATCATTCCATTAATCAAATTTCCGCTTCATAAACCAGAAATCGTACAAAGTTACACTAAAACTTAAAAACATATAATTTTCGCGTATTAAATCGTTTTCCAGTGTACCCCGCCGGCCCGCATTAAAAGCCAGGTTGAACGAACTTTTGTGGTTTCTAAGTGGTAATCCTACTCCAAAACTTATGCCATAATCCTTCAGTTGTTCATCTTGTATCCGCAGGTATGAATTCTCATAATATCCTCCCATCCTGTATGAAATACGTTTGTGGTAGCCTTTCAATGCTTCCCTGTCAGGGACGTATTCTATACCTCCATGTACATGGTCGCTCTTGGTAAGCGGCTCATTTTCATTGAAGAAAGTAGTGTTGGACCAGTCCTGCTGATAATAATCAATGCCCAGCAAAATTTTATCATTGTACTGGTAGCTCAGTCCTGCACCAAAATTAAATGGAATGATAATGTTTCCCTTCGTGGTATACTCTTCCAGAATGAACTCGGGAGAAATTAGGGTAGAATCATTGATATTGTTGCTTGATCCCGGGAAAACATTTCGTTTGACTACCGTGTTCTCCGCAGATATCTTGCTTTTATTATCGAAGATCAGTCCAAGGGTGACACGGGACTTTCCACCAAGTTTTTGAGTATACTGCAAGCCCAGTTCTACCAGGAAATCATTTAGGTTGGTACGGCTTTCCACATTGGTATAGGAATAGTTCTGGTTCAAGGGGAAATCCGCAGACCGGTTCAGGGTAATGTACCCGAAGAGGTATTTGAAATTGGCCCCGATACTGAGGCCATCAAAAATCTGTATGGCGGTACCCAGGAACAATTGGTTGATCCCACCATTGCCGCTGTAAACATAGTCTATAAATCCAATATCATCCTGGTAATCCTCAGCCTTAATGGAATAGCCAACCTTTGAATACGGCCTTACCCCAACACTGGCTGCCCACCATTTGGTTATTGGGAAGGCAAGGGCCAGATGATCGAAGTTGGCGCCATAATATGATTCATTCAACTTCTCGGATTCAGTATATGTATAATGACCGGTAATACCAAAATCAAAAATAAACGACATGGAATCCTGAGCCGAGTAGGATGCAGGATTCAGATAATTGATTTGGGTATTATCTCTTAAACCCAGGCCAATGCCCCCCATGGCACGGTTTCTTTCAAAACCGGGAGGTGAGATTAAACCAAGGCCAAACCGGGAATACGGCGAGTCAGTATTGGATTGTGCCAGCAAGGGGCTGACGAGTATTATACACAGTGCAAATAACTGCAGTCTTCTATCATTCAACATTATACTCTAAGATTCTGTGTAATCCGAATAAATTCAGATTCAGGTCCACAAAGATGGAGTTTTTTAATTTCTTATCAAAGAATATTGCATCCCCGCCTGTCATAAGAACCTGTAGATCAGGATAACGTTTTTTTTGCGCATTTATGTATCCGTCCAGTTCAAAAATAATTCCTTTCTGTACTCCTGCACGTATGGCACTCTGTGTATCATCGCCGAGGAACTTTCCCTGCTCTGCCGGTTCTACCAGCGGCAGCCTGCCTGTGAATTCATGAAGGGACCTGAACCTCATAAGCAGTCCGGGGGAAATATTCCCTCCCAGGTACTCATTATCAGCACTTATAAAATCAATGGTGATGGCTGTGCCCATGTCGATGAGCAGGATGTTTTGTCCGGGAAATCTTGCATTGGCTTCAACGGCAGCAGCCATCCGGTCATATCCCAGTGTTTCTTTTGTCAGGTAACGGTTCTTGATGGGTACAGGGGTCTGGTGGTCCAGCAATAATACGCTGACGCCCATTTCTTGAAGACAGCCAGCAGCCAAAGGGCACTCCTTCCGCACTGAAGAGATGATGGAATGGGTGATTCCGGGGTACTGAGACAGCAAGGTCTGAATATCCGCCTCAATGATCTCTTCAAGGGTTTGTATATTATGGCATGAATCCTGATCAAAAATGGCCAGTTTCGAAATGCTGTTTCCTATGTCAATTACCAGGTTCAAAATGAATTACAAAATAAGGCAAATTTTCCGGAGTATGGCGATGGCCTCTGATATTGATTTTACGGGATCTGTTGAGAGTGTCAGTTTCCTGTTTGTCTCCTTCATCCTGAATTTCCTGCCCTGGCCCTGCACAAAACCAAGGACAGATTTAAACGTTGATAAGGCATAGTATGCGGAATCGGGATTGCTTACAAAGTGCATGATCATAAGGCCTTTCTTGAGGATAATTTTTTCAAATCCCAGCCGGATGGCCATCCATCTCAGCCTGACTACGTTCATTAGTTCCCTGCTTACTTCAGGAACCGGACCAAAACGATCTTCAAGTTCCTTATTAAATTGATGGAGTCCTTCTTCTGAATCAATATTATCAAGTATCCTGTACAGCCTCAATCTTTCGGACTGGTTTTCAATATAAGCATCCGGAAACAGCAATGATATATCGGTATCAATCTGACAATCCGTAACATATTCGCGGCTTTCAGGAGTTGCCGGATCAGTGTCCCCGAACAATCCCGCGTACTCATTTTCCTTCAGTTCCATCAGGGCTTCATCCAGGATCCTGTGATATGTTTCAAATCCGATCTCGGCAATAAAACCGCTTTGTTCTGCCCCCAGAAGATTTCCGGCCCCCCTAATATCGAGGTCCTGCATCGCGATGTTTAATCCGCTCCCAATTTCAGAGAATTCCTCGATGGCCTTCAGTCGCCTCCTGGCTTCAGGTGTTTGCAGGGTGAGAGGCGGGGCAAGCAGGTAACAGAACGCTTTGCGGTTGGATCTGCCAACCCGGCCCCTTAACTGGTGCAGGTCACTGAGTCCGAAATGATGCGCATGATTGATGATGATTGTATTGACGTTCGGAATATCCAGTCCAGATTCAATAATGGTAGTGGAGATAAGCACATCATATTCGCCTTCAATAAAACCCAGCATGATCTTTTCAAGTTTTGAACCTTCCATCTGGCCATGGGCGACCACTATTTTTATATCGGGACAAAGGCGGTGCAGGAGGACCTCAATTTCCGAGATATTCTGGATCCTGTTGTGGACAAAGAAAACCTGTCCTCCCCGGTTTACCTCATAATAGATTGATTCCTTGATGATATCATTGTTGAATAAATGCAATTCTGTAAGGATGGGATAACGGTTGGGCGGCGGGGTTCTGATGATGGAAAGATCCCTTGCCCCCATCAGTGACAGCTGGAGGGTACGGGGGATGGGGGTAGCGGTTAAGGTCAGGGTATCTACATTCAATTTCAGTTTCCTCAGTTTTTCCTTCATGGCCACCCCGAATTTTTGTTCTTCGTCAATAATGAGCAAGCCAAGGTCTTTAAAAAGCACATCATTGCTTACCAGCCGGTGCGTCCCGATAATGATATCTGTTTTTCCACTGGCCAGGTCGGCGAGTGTCTGCCGCTGGGCGGGAGGTTTTTTCAAACGGCTGAGGTAGTCCACCGAACACGGAAAATCCCTCAACCTTTCATGGAAGGTTTTGAAATGTTGAAGCGCCAGGATGGTGGTGGGAACCAGGACAGCCACCTGTTTACTGTCACTGACGGCTTTGAAGGCTCCGCGTATGGCCACCTCCGTTTTACCAAAACCAACATCCCCACAAACCAGCCGATCCATTGGAAATTCAGCTTCCATGCCTTCTTTGAGTTCACGGGTGGCTTTCAACTGGTCTTCTGTGTCTTCGTACATAAAGGAGGCTTCAAGTTCAGTTTGAAGGTAGCTGTCGGGAGAGAATGAAAATCCCTTTAGTTTTTTTCGCTTTGCATACATGTTGATCAATTCCCGGGCAATGTCCTTGACCTTTTTCTTGGTGTTGGCCTTGAGTTTTTGCCATGCCCCGGAACCCAGTTTATAGATGCGGGGAGGCTGCATATCTTTTCCCTTGTACTTGGAGATCCTGTGAAGGGAATGTATGCTGACAAAGAGGGTGTCCTGGTCCTTGAATACGAGTTTAACAGCCTCCTGTTCGCGATCGTTCAGACTGATTTTCTCCAGTCCGCCAAACTGCCCTATCCCATGGTCTATATGAACCACAAAATCTCCCGGGTGCAATGCTGTCAGCTCCCGGATGGTAATACTTTCTTTGCGTGTGAAATGCTCCTGGAGCTGGTAGCGATGGTACCGGTCAAAGATCTGGTGGTCGGTATACATACAGATCTTTGAATCATGATCGATATAACCTTCATGAAGGGTTGTCAGCAGGGGATTAATTTTAATTTCTGCATGGATATCCTCGAAAATTGAAAGCAGCCGGTCGATCTGTTTCTGGTTGTCAGATAATATATATATAATATAACCGGCATCCTGTTTGAGCATTAAATCCTCTGCCAGCAGTTCGAAGTTTTTCTGGAAGGCCGGTTGAGTGATTGTATCGAAGGAAACAGTTTCCCCCGGGGTGAAAAAGACCTGCTGTCCGAATTCCACCATACTGTAAGGTCCGAGCAGATCTGTGAAGGTTTTTCCATCAATCAGGAAATCATCCTTGTTTGAATCCCTGATCATCTCCTCCATCTCTTCCTGCCCCGTCCCTGTCCGCCCATATATATTATCCATGCGGTCCCTTATATAAGCCAGGTCGTTGATCCACCATGTTGTATCATGGTCAAAATATTCCGTGACCGGAATCATACCCCCGGTCCCGGATGCTGTTTCTGTTTGAAGTTCAGTCAGGTTCGGAATAAGGATTATCTTTTCCAGCTTTTCAACCGATAGCTGGTTTTCAATATCGAAAGTACGGATGGAATCAACCACTTCTCCGAAGAAATCAATCCTGTATGGATTTTTTGCCGAGTAGGAAAAGACATCCAGGATGCTTCCCCGGATGGAATATTGTCCCGGTTCATACACAAAATCCACCTCCCTGAACTGGCAGGTATCCAGGAAATCGGCCAGAAAACTGAGGGATAGCTTGTCATCCTTTTTGACCGGAAAGGCATTCTCCTCCAGGAAGCTGCCGGATATCGTTTTCTCAACCAGCGCCTCCGGAAAAGTGATGATGACCTGACCTGCTGCATCCTGGCTTAATTTCTTCAGGACCCCGGTCCGTTGCACAACATTATCAGCGCTCTTCTGAATATACTGGACCGAACGTTTAAAGGAAGAAGGAAAAAACAAGATATCCTCCTTCCCTGTAAAATTGTAAAGATCATTATGAAAATAGGCAGCAGATTCTTTATCAGGCAGGATGAATACATGGTGTTTTTTCAGATCCTGTAAAACACAGGCTGCTACTATGGCGGGTGAAGAGCCTGACAATCCCTTCAGGTGTATGACATTCCTGCCTGTCCCTGCCAACCAGTGCTTTACTGTGCTGATTTGCCGGCTTTTTTCGTATTGTGACAGGATCTCCCCTGGTTTCAAGAGATAAAGTTTTGAATGTGGATGCGAATTTAAGATTTTAAGCATATAATTGCATAAAATCCTCTGCCTGTTTCATCATTTTGGGCGATCCGGTGAAAAGAGGCGTCCTTTGATGAATGGATTCAGGCGGGATCTCCAGGATCCTTCTGCCCCTTCCGTTAGTTGCTATGCCACCTGACTGTT
>DAOWJB010000170.1 GCA_030640625.1 Bacteroides sp. | reverse complement strand
GCCATTAGGGAATGATGATTGGCAACTTTATGATCTTTCGAAAGATCCTGGGGAGTTGAACGACTTGTCTCAACAGTTTCCGGAAATCCGTTCTGATATGATAGAGATTTGGGATCAATATGCGACTGAAACCGGTGTAATCTTACCGCCAGGAGGTGCCATGAGACCCATGGAACCAAGTGTTCAAGCTGATTAATCTCCTATTATTCTTACATTTTTGTAATTAGGGCACTCATCAATTTGTGCTTGCGTAAAAATCTGTGCCGTTTTAATCAATATCTGTGTAAAGTGAAAGTATCGCTGCTTATTTGCTCAGGATCTTGAATTCGACACGACGGTTCTTTGCACGCCCCTCAGCTGTGTTATTAGGAGCAATAGCCTGTGAGAAGGCATATCCTTTGGCATCAAGCCGGTCGTCCGTGATCCCGCGTTCTAACAGGTAGTCGACGACAGCCTGTGCCCTGGCCTGTGAAAGCCGTGTATTAAGCCTCAGGGAACCTGTGTTGTCGGTATGGCCTGAAATTTCCATCCTGACGGATGGATTTCCGTTTAAAAATTGTAATACCTGTTCAAGCTGTGCAAATGATTCAGGCTTTAAGGTAGCCTTGTTGAGTTCGAAGAAAATATTTTTCAAAACCACCCTGGCTCCAACCTCGATGGGGTCAAGTCCGAAACTTCGGGCAATTACATCAACTGAACTTTCTCCGGATATATCCAGGATGTCCAGATAAAAGAGATAATCCCTGGCAATGATTTCAATGCCGTATGCCTTGGCTTTAGGCAGGCTTGCATTATAATACCCGCTATCATTCGACAAGGTTGTAGCTATGACTTTGCTGACATCCACATCGATGAAATCGAGTTTTGCCCTGACCCCTTCCCTTGTTTTGACATTATATACTTTCCCGGACAGCAGGTAAGCACCGACTGAAAGCGGAGCAGCCGGGGTAAAGAACCCCGTCTTTCCATCTTCATCCATACCGGCAATCAGGATATCTTCGGTAATCATCAGCATTTCCTTTTCCTCACCCAGGAATACGATCTTATAGATATCCCTGCCACCTTTACCTCCCATCCTGTTAGCAGAATAATAGGCAATACGTTCATCATTGGTAACCTTGTAGAAAACATCATCATCGGGAGAATTGACCGGGTAACCAAGGTTCTCGGCCGGACTCCATTCACCCATCCCGCTTTGTTCGGATTTGAAAACATCAAATCCCCCCATGGTATTATGCCCTTTCGACGAAAAATACAAGGTATGCCCATCGGGAGAAATAAATACCCCTTCCTCATCATATTCGGTGTTGATCTCCTTCCCGATATTCACAGGATCTTTCCATTTGCCCTGGGCATCGTGCTCAGATACAAAGATATCCTTGCCTCCAAATGTTATCTTTTCATTATCTGAGACAAAATAGAGTGTTTTGCCATCTGGACTGAAACACACGGTAGTTTCCCTGTATTTTGACCTTAATTTTCCAGGCACATTTTTGGGGGATGTCCATTTCCCTTCTTTCATGGTACTTTTATAAAACCCTCCACCGCCTTTATGTCCTCTGTAAATATAGAGTGTCTTGCTGTCAAGGGATATCGCCACTGCAGCAGTATTATGGTTCACATGATTAACAGGTTTTCCCAGGTTCCTGGCTGGTTTCCATTCTTCGCCAATGGCCGATGCAACATACACATCTTCATAATGCTTATTGTCAATGGGACTCCTTTTCGCCTTTTCATGATGATTCCTCCGGCTCGTAAAATAGATCGCTGTGTCACCGGCTGCAAAAATGGGATTATATTCATCACCCACAGAATTGATCTGTTCCCCCATGTTATTTATGATTACCCGCCCGGGACTGGCAACCAGTTGCTTTCCGTTTTCACATTCCGCGATCAGTTTATCTATGGTCCTGGCTTCCAAGGCTCTCTGCTTGGGATCAAGGGATTCCTTATATTTCTGATACTGATGAATGGCTTCATCGAACTTAAGCGTTAGCTGATAGGCTTTCGCCCCCATAAGTCTTATGTCAGAAGCCACATGCTCATCGAGCAGGAAAGCCTTCTCCAGGTATTTGATAGATTCAAACTTATCATCAGAGAAAAGGTAACAAATCCCGATTTTATAGTTTAGAGTTGGATTATCCGGATTATACTGGGCTGCAAATAAATAATACTCCCTGGCTTCACGATAGGTTCCCTTCCCTGCTTTGAAATACCTGTTGCCTTCCTTGATACTTTTCCAGGCTTCCTCAAATCCAAGTTCCTGCTCCGTCTTAAACTCTTCTTTTTTTATTTTCAGATTTTGCTGTGCAACAGTGATTCCTGGTGCCAGGAAAAGGAAACAAACCAGCAAATGGATCCTGTAAGATTTCATTCTCAAGGATAATTATGATTTTATTGATTACATTCAGATATATATTCGGATGCCTCTTCCACTCCCAGCTCCAGTGCTTTGGTCCAATCCTCACACGCCCCGGTCAGATCGCCCATAAGTTCCCTGATAAATCCCCGGTTCAGGTAAGCTAGTCCACTTGAATCGTTTAATTCAACTGCCCTGGCAAGGCTTTCAGCAGCCTCGTCAATATTGTTGAGCTTGGCCTGGGTATTGCCAATGTTATTATATACCGGGGCATAATCCTCTTTCAATTCAAGTACCCTGTTAAAATCCTCCAGAGCTTCGTAATAATCGCTCAGCTGGAATTTTGCACTCCCCCTGTTGTTATAAGCCCTGTAAAATGTACTGTCAATATTGATAGCCACCGTAAAATCATCTATAGCCCCCTGGAAATCTCCCAGTTTTATCTTTACACTGCCCATATTGTTATAGGCCATGGTGAAATCCGGCTTGCGTTCCACAGCCTGCCGGTAATCATATAGGGCACCCTGGTAATCTCCCAGTAATCGCTTGGCAGATCCCCTGTCATGGTAAGCAAGTGCATACTTATCATCCAGTTCCACCGCTTCCGTTAAGTCAAGTATGGCGCCCGTATAATCATCTTTCAACAGCTTATATATTCCCCTGATATAGTAGACATAGGGCTGCCTGAAATCATTCAGCAGGGCAGCCATGATATCTGTATGAACCTGATCAGGAGGATCCTCCTCCAGCAAAGCATAGCCCCGGTAAAAATAAGCCTCCCCAAAGTTGCCATTAACCTCAATCGCCATGGTGAAGTCCTGAACAGCCTCGTCGATATTGTTCAGGTAAAGGTTTACCTTACCTCTTGTCAGATATCCCAATTCAAACTTCGGATTATAATCCACTGCGACACTCAGGTACTCAAGAGCCACCCAGTAGCTGTCCTCACCAATACTCTGGATCCCCTTATTATAAGCAGTCTGAGCATTCTTTTTATATTGCACGCTGACTTCCTGACAATAGATTTGGCTGGCCTTGGGTGGAAGGATAAAAACGAGAAAAAAGAAGAAAAAATGTATGTAAAATTTTCTCATCTTCCAATGAATGTTAAAATTAACTAAGGAAATATACGCAATTCGATAAATTAAGTTATTGTAGACCAGTAAATTTTATTAAAAATAAAAAAATTAAGTACTTTTAATCAGCGTTAACAAGCAACCTGCATATAGAAACATATGCAATAAGCACTGAATAACAAGTTTTTATGAAAACAGACCTTTCATATTTGGTCGATATGACAGAGGGTAACAAGGATCTGATCTCCGAGATGATTGAGATCTTTTCAACACAGGTGAATCAATATAGAAGCCTGATGTTGCAATTCTATATTGAAGAAAACTGGGAAGAAATCAGCCAGCTTGCCCATAAGGCAAAATCTTCAGTGGCGATCATGGGCATGAAGGATCTTGCCGAAAAGCTTAAGGAATTGGAATTACTGGCACGGGAAGGAAGGGATACTGATCTGTACCCGGCATATATTGATGTATTCAGGGATGAATGCAAGACTGCTATCACTGAGTTGCAAGATTATGTATCCAATCGCTAAAACCTTTAAATACAAAAGAATATGTTGAAAACAGAAAACATACAGGACATTATTGTTGTACGTTTTGATAATGTGGACCGTTTCAATGCCCTGATTGCGGAACCTGTAAAGGAACAACTCAAAGAGTACTATCAGAAGCCACAAACAAAACTCATCCTGAACCTGGAAGATATAGATTTCATTGATAGTACAGGTTTTGGCGTATTCCTTTCAATCATGAAGACTTCCAATAACAATTTCGGTTTTTTCAAGATCTGCAATATCAATCCTGAGGTTATGGAGTTATTCAAGCTCCTGAAATTGCACAACGTCTTCGAAATTTACAACACACTGGATGATTGTATCAACAGTTTTTAAACGCTTTCCTTCTCTATTTTGACATTCCTGAATACCAGATCATCACCCCTGAGTGCCAGCATGATGTCCTGATTACCCTGTATCTTCCCTGCAATCAACTGTTTCGATAATTCATTCAGGACGGTCCTCTGCAATACACGTTTCAGTGGCCGGGCACCATAAAGGGGATCATAGGCCAGCCGGACCAGCCTGTCTGCTGCCGCTGGTTCAATTTCGATCTTTACCTGGGTTTTAGCAAGTTTCTCACGGACCCGCAGAAACTGTATATCAAGAATCTGGCGGATCTCTGCCATTGTCAGGGGACTGAACATAATGATCTCGTCAATCCTGTTCAGGAACTCCGGACGAAGGGTACGTTGAAGTAAATCCATGACCTGAACCTCAATTTCCTGATTCAGTTTTTCCATGTCCTGCCGATCCGGATCCGGATTGGCCTGTTTATCCAGTTTGGCCTGTAGTTTTTCATGAATTAAATGTGAGCCCAGGTTTGAGGTCATAATGATGATGGTATTTTTGAAATTTACCACGCGCCCCTTGCTGTCAGTCAACCTTCCATCATCCAGTACCTGCAGGAGTATATTGAACACATCAGGATGGGCCTTTTCAATCTCATCCAGCAAAATGACAGAGTAAGGTTTCCTGCGAACGGCTTCGGTAAGCTGGCCCCCTTCATCATATCCAACATATCCGGGAGGAGCTCCGATCAACCTCGATACGGAATGCCGTTCCTGGTATTCTGACATATCGATCCTGGTCATGAGGTTTTTATCATCAAATAAAAACGCAGCCAGCGCCTTTGCAAGCTCTGTCTTCCCAACCCCGGTAGTCCCAAGAAATATAAATGATCCAACCGGCCTTTCCGCATCCTGCAATCCGGCCCTGCTTCTCCTGACTGCATCAGAAACTGCAGTGATGGCTTTATCCTGGCCAACCACCCGCTTGTGAAGTTCTTCTTCGAGATGCAACAGTTTTTCTTTTTCGCTCTGCAGCATCTTGCTCACAGGGATCCCTGTCCACCTGGCCACTACTTCAGCGATGTCCTGTGCATCCACCTCTTCCTTTATCAATGCAGCATCCCCCTGCTGATTCCGGAGTTCTTCCTTCAATTTCCCAATGGCCTGTTCCCTGTTTTGTAACAAACCATAGCGGATCTCAGCCACTCTTCCAAAATCTCCATCCTGTTCTGCTTGTTCGGCTTCCGCTTTAAGTTGCTCAATCTCTTCTTTTATCCTCTGTATCTGATTAATTTTCTTTTTCTCCATCTCCCATCGGGCAAACAATTTATTCCTCGTTTCACCAAGATTGGCGATCTGCTCTTTGAGTATGTCAAGTTTCTTACTCTTGCCTTCTCTCTTTATTGCTTCACGTTCAATCTCATACTGCTTAATCTTCCGTTCTATCTCATCAATTTCCTGTGGAACAGAATTCATCTCAAGCCGCAGCTTCGAGGCAGCCTCGTCAATAAGGTCTATGGCTTTGTCCGGCAACCGCCGGTCTGCAATATAACGGTACGATAGTTCCACGGCAGAGATAATGGCCTCATCCATGATCCTGACTTTGTGGTGATTCTCGTACATTTCCTTCAGTCCACGTAAAATGGAGATAGAACTTGCCGCATCCGGCTCATCCACCATCA
The DNA here is from genome assembly GCA_030640625.1 of Bacteroides sp. GTDB lineage: Bacteria > Bacteroidota > Bacteroidia > Bacteroidales > SM23-62 > SM23-62. Next base: position 5,978 of record DAOWJB010000170.1, on the reverse strand, counting down.
CCACCTGGAACCTTCGTTCGAGTGCCTTGTCTTTTTCAAAATATTTCTGGTATTCATCAAGCGTGGTGGCACCTATGGCATGCAACTCTCCCTTGGCCAGCGCCGGTTTTAATATATTGGCAGCATCCATGGCCCCTTCACCTTTACCTGCTCCCACCAGGGTATGAATCTCATCGATAAAAAGTATGATCTCCCCATCTGAACCAACAACTTCTTTAACTACAGCTTTCAGCCTTTCCTCAAACTCTCCCTTGTATTTTGCTCCGGCTACCAGGGCTCCCATATCAAGTGAGAAAACCTGTTTTGATACCAGGTTTTCAGGCACATCCCCTCTTACAATACGCTGTGCAAGACCTTCCGCTATCGCCGTTTTACCCACCCCCGGTTCACCCAGGAGCACAGGATTATTCTTGCTTCTTCTCGAAAGGATCTGCAAGATCCTCCGAATCTCCTCATCCCGGCCGATCACCGGGTCAAGTTTACCTTGCAATGCCATTTCATTCAGATGTATGGCATACCGACCGAGAGCATTATAGTTTTCCTCTGCAGATGGACTGTCAACCTTTGAACCTTTCTTGAGTTCATCTATGGCCTTCTTTAAAACCTGCTTGTTCAAGCCCTGGTCTTTTAACATCCTGGATATTTCTCCGGGAGTCTCCAGCAGTCCAAGCAATATATGCTCCACCGCCACGAATTGGTCTCTCTCTTCTTTTGAGATTTGCATTGCTTTTTGCAGAACCTTGTTGGCATCCTGTGAAAGATAAACATCGCCTCCACTCACCTTCGGATAGTTATCCAGCATGGCATCCACAGTCCGCTCAATAATCTCCAGGTTCAGGGCAGTTTTCTGCAGGAGATATCCAATTATATTGTCCGCTGTATCAAGAAGTCCCTTCAACATATGCGAAGGCTCTACAGCCTGATGTCCTCTGCCCGTAGCATATTCAACAGCAGCCTGTATGGCTTCCTGTGATTTTATCGTTAAATTATCTTGTCTCATATTTAGGGGCCGGCAAATAACCTGCCAATGGAAAAATATTCCCAATACTGCCATATTGTCTTGTTTTTAAATGAAAAGATATGTCATTTTGGCATTGTTCGTTTTCGTGCAAGGATGTATCATAAGCGGTCAGTCCACCTGTATGCCCTCTGACAATAATTCCCAGTATTTTAGAAAATTATGATAATTGGCATGAATCCTGATGTATTTCACCGGTATTCCATCCGGCAATAGGTCTTCTTCTTTATTGCATAAGATTAAAACAAACATTTCAAGGTAAATGTTACCGTTCAGGTCAATCTTTTTTCTTGCCATTTTCTCACTGGCACAATTAGCTCCGTCACAGGAGGTTCTCGAGGTAAGTGGGTCTCATGTATCCGGGGGGGAGCAAAACAGTATGTCATTGCCCTTCAGGATGGTTAACAAACTGATCCTGATTCCTGTACAGATTAATGGCTCGGACACCTTGCAGTTTATTCTTGATACGGGACTTGAGAACTCAATTATTTGTGAACTTGGGGTTGATGAAACGCTCGAATTAAAGCAGGCAAGGGAAATCCAGGTCAGGGGATTTGGATCAGGTAATATGATTGACGCCATCCAGTCAACGGGGAACAGCCTGAATGTTGGAAAAATGACCATCCCAAACCAGGATTATGTGATTCTTTCCAATAACGTATTGGAACTCTCCTGTAAAATGGGAACCAGGATACACGGCTTAATGAACCTGCAGGCATTTAAGGATTTCGTTATTGAAATTGATTATGAACGGGAACTTATAACATTATATAAACCTGGATTTTTCAGGAAGCATAAGAATCTTGACAGCTATGCTTCTCTGCAGATGGAGATTAACAGAGGATCACCCTATATTGATCTAACTGTTATAACAGACAATGGCTCCATTTACCCTGTGAAACTCATGCTGGATACCGGTGCTGGTAATGCCCTGTGCCTAGACATCGGATCAGTGTCTGCTTATTCGATGCCTGAAGGCAGCCGGGATTGCTTCCTTGGCTGTTCTATCAATGGCGACATAAAGGGAAAGGTCGGCAGGATGGAACAGGTGAAAATTGGTCCCTATCATCTGCAGGAGGTGCTTGTCTCCTACCCTGATTCACAGGTGATTGCAATTAATGAACCTGTCCCGGGCCGGAATGGCAGCCTTGGATCTGAATTTCTCCGGCGTTTCAACCTGATCATAGATTTTCCGGATAAAAAAGTCCACATCCTGCCAAACAAAGCCTTTAGCCAGCCATTTCATTATGATATGAGTGGTCTGGAGATATTGGTCCCCGTGCCGGATGAGCACCGATACATAATTTCCGGGATCCGTAAGCAATCCAATGCAGCGCTGGCCGGTATAAAATCCGGAGATGAGATCCTCTACCTTAATGGCATCCACGCCAGCCAGTACACCCTGGATGACATCTACAAAAGTCTATCGGGAAACATAAGTAAAAAGGTCAAAATGGAGCTGCTGAGGGAGGGGAAAAGAATCAAGGCTAATTTTCGCCTGAAAAAATATATCTGAGAAAGACCTGCATCATAAACACTCCCTTTTTTTTGAATAATTCATTCACTTTAATTATTTATGCAGTCGCAAACCAAAATGTATCTATTATGATCACCAGAGTATTCAGTTTGTTTATCTTGATTGTCCTGGCAGCCTCCTGCGGACAGCAAACCAATAAAACAGCATCTGTTGCTGATGAAAATGTATCAGAAATTACGGTTGAAGATTTCCTGGCGGATGCCGGTCCTTTTATTGAAAAACCTGTTTCCATCACAGGAACAGTTGTCCATGTATGCCGTCATGGAGGACAGCGTTTGTTTATTGTCGGGGAAGATGGTGAGGAGCGCATCCGTATTACCGTAGGTGATAATATTCCAGAATTTGATGTTGAACTGGAAGGCAGTATGATTGAGGTAAACGGGATTGCCAGGGAACTGATCATCGATGAGACCTACCTGGCTGAATGGGAGGATGAGGTAAGTGAAGGTTCTAAACAAAGTCGCGGAGAGGGACATGAAGGCGGTGTCGGACACGGGGATGACCATGATGGTGGACAGCAAGTCCAAGGCCAAGGTGAAGGAGAAGGAGAAGATCATGATGCTGAACAGCAGCAAGCTTCCCAGTTGAAAAAAATACAGGACGTAAGGGATGAAATAGCAGCCAGTGGTAAAGATCATCTTTCCGATTATTGGATTGAAACCATCGAATTCAAGGTTCTTGACCAGTAGTCCCTGCTAAGCATTTAATCTTACTCAGCTTCTGATGAAAATCCGGAAATGGATCCGTATCATACACCGGGATATGGGATATATCTTTTTTGGCATGTCCCTGATCTACGGAATATCTGGGATCGCTCTGAATCACCTCGATGACTGGAATCCGGATTATATCATCAAGATCAGTGAGACCACATTGAAGAACCTTCCTGCCCGGGCCAGCATCTCGAAGGATGTGGCAGAATCACTGGTCATGCGTATTGACGAGGACTATCAATACAAAAGTCATTTCTATCCACAGGAGGGCATATTGAAGATATTCATAAAGCAGGGATCTGTAACCATAAACATGAATAATGGCCGTACTTACATCGAAGTATTAAAAAGGCGGCCCGTCTTCAGGGAAATGAATTTTCTGCACTACAATAAACCAAAGAAATTGTGGACCTGGGTTTCGGACGGTTTTGCAGTCTCGCTGATCCTCCTGGCTATCTCGGGTCTTTTCATGATACGGGGAAAAAAGGGTATTACCGGGAGAGGAGCATGGCTTACCGCTGTTGGAATTATCATTCCCATCATATTCCTTATCCTGTATCTGTAACCCTACCCTGGTTTTCACGTATTTGTGGTATATTATATTATTATTACCCTTCTACGCATGAGTGAAAAGATCCTGAAGGCACTGATGCAGCTTTTTGCCATTATTGCCAGGCCTGACAGTAGCAGGAGTGACAGGAGGACTGTTGTTGAGGCATACCTGAAAAAGCAGCTGAACCATGAGATCGTACAGGAATACCTGAAAGTATTTGATGAATACTATGCGCTCCACCAGGAAAGACAAAGAGAGTCCGATAAAAGGGCCAGGAGGATCTCCGCCAGTTCTGTCAGGGTACTTAAGATCGCCTCAGCAATCAATGAAGAACTCGCGCAGCCACAGAAAATCATTGTGCTGATCCGCCTGCTTGAATTTGTAAGATCAGATAACGGGGAGATTACAGAGCAGGAGATGGAATTCATCAACTCTGTATCTGAAACCTTCAATGTACTCGAGGAGGAATATGAGCAGATCAGGAATTTTGTGTTCTTTTCCTTTGAGAATGTCCCTGACAATGAAGGGATCATGATGATTGACAGTGAGAAGGATTTCAAACTTGAAAAATCCAAACACCTATTTATTGAATCGATCAGGGGACAGATTCGGGTATTACATGTACCAAGTGCCAGGCTCTACTTCTTCAGGTATATAGGTGAGAGTGAGATGTACATGAACAGCCAGCTGATCCAGATGGATAAAGTATATGTACTGACCAGCGGCTCTTCGATTAAGAACCAGCAGATCAGGTCTATTTATTATAGTGATATTGTCAACCGTTTCCAGCTTGACAAAATAAAGGACCGTATCACACTGGAAGTCAGGGATGTGGAATACCATTTCAAGAGCGGAGAAACCGGTTTACATAAGCTCAGTTTCATGGAAGAATCCGGCCGGATGATCGGGATCATGGGGGCCAGTGGTACTGGTAAATCCACCCTGCTGAACGTACTGAACGGATCAGTCCCACCCACTACCGGAAAAGTCTTTATCAACGGGGTGGACATTTTCAAGGAAAAAGAGCAAATCGAAGGGATCATCGGGCACGTTTCACAGGATGACCTGCTGATTGAGGAACTGACTGTATACCAGAACCTGTATTATAATGCCAAGCTATGCTTTGATAATTATTCTGAGGAGCTGATCGTCGAATCTGTAAACCGCACCCTTGAAAACCTGGGATTATTTGAGATCCGGGATATCCAGGTCGGGAGTTCCCTGAACAAAAAAATCAGCGGTGGACAGAGAAAAAGGTTGAATATTGCGCTTGAACTGATCAGGGAACCCTCTATTTTATTCCTGGATGAGCCCACATCAGGGCTTTCCTCGAGGGACTCAGAAAATATCATGGACCTGCTGAAAGAACTTTCCCTGAAAGGAAAACTTGTCTTTGTGGTCATCCATCAACCTTCCTCAGACATCTTCAAGATGTTCGATAATATGATCATCCTGGACACGGGTGGATGGATGATCTACAATGGAGATCCCATTGAGTCTATCATATACTTCAAGGAAAGGATACATCATGCAAACTGTAATGAAAGTGAATGTCACATTTGCGGAAATGTGAATCCTGAACAGATCTTTAACATAGTTGAATCCAACGTACTGGATGAATATGGCAAGGCCACCAAGACAAGGAAGATCTCTCCGAAGGAATGGCATGCCCACTATGCACAAAGTGAAGTGGAGAATAGTAAAACCCTGGAACAGCACACTACCCTACCTGCGATCTCATTTAAGATACCGAACAAGCTGAAACAATTCCTGATCTTTGTTAAGCGTGAAGTTTTGTCCAAGCTGGCAAACACGCAATACATGGTGATCAATTTCCTGGAAGCACCTTTACTGGCCTTCCTGCTGGCTTTCATTATCAAGTATTTCAATGTCAACATCACCAATGTTCACGGATATACCCTTGAAGGAAACTCCAACCTGCCTGTTTATATCTTCATGTCGGTAATCGTTGCCATATTCATGGGACTCACAGGGAGTGCCGAGGAGATCATAAAAGACCGGAAGATCAAAAAGAGAGAGGCATTCCTGAATCTGAGCCGGTCAGGTTATCTGCTGTCGAAAGTCGCCGTATTAATGACCCTCTCGGCCATCCAGGCCTTCTTGTTTGTCATTATCGGTAACAGCATCATGGAAATC
>DAOWJB010000299.1 GCA_030640625.1 Bacteroides sp. | reverse complement strand
GCCCACACAATATGTAAACCTGCTCAGGTATATCGCAACAGTTCTTTACAATGCCATTTCCCGGAAGGAGATGTACCAGAAACAGCGGCTGACCCAATTTACACTCAACAATTACTCCGATTGTGTATACTGGTTGGCACCCGATAGCAGGGTGATTGATGTAAATCCCTCTGCAAGCAAGATGCTGGGATATTCCCGGGAGGAACTATTATCCATGCATGCCTACGATTTTGATCCCCAATTTCCAGTAGAAAAAAAAGAATGGTTCTGGGATCAACTGAAAAAGAGCGGCAACAAAACCCTTGAATCCATACATCAAACAAAGGATGGCAAGACCATCCCAGTTGAAGTATCAGCCAGTTACATTGAATTTGAAGGAGCCGAATACGTAGTCGCTTTTGTACGGGATATTACGGAAAGAAAAAACGCCGAACAGGCCATCCTGAACAGCCAGCAGGAATACAAGAAGATATTTGAGAATGTTGTTGACATATTTTATGAAGCCAGCCTTGATGGAAAACTGCTGAATGTCACACCCTCAGTTGAACGGATTACCAAATATAAAAGGGAAGATCTGATCGGGCAGCCGATGCTAATTTTCTATAATAATCCGGGGGAACGGGAACCATTGCTGAAATTGCTTCACAAACAGGGATATATTAAAGATTATGAATTGGATGTCAGGGACATAGACGGTAGTCTGGTACCCTGCAGCCTTTCCAGCAAGCTCATTTGTGATGAAAACGGACAACCGGAACGAATTGTCGGTTCCCTGACCGATCTCAGGCACAGGAAAAAGGCCGAGACCCAAGTCAGGCAGTTGTCAACGGCCCTCGAGCAAAGTCCGGTTTCAGTCCTTATTACCGATCCGGACACCAGGATAATTTATGTCAATAACACCTTTACCCGATTTTCTGGATTGACACCTGATAAAATCATAGGAACCACGCCCTACGAGATTACGCGTGGCCAGATCCCGATAGCAAAATATGAGGATCTATGGGCCACTGTCCGGGCAGGCAAAATATGGAAAGGGGAAGTGGAATATTCCATGCAAGACGAGAGAAAGGTTTGGTTATCCATAACCGTCTCACCCATATTCGATGAGAAAGACCAGGCAGGTCATTTTGTTGCGATCATTGAAGAGATCACCAAGCGCAAGATTTACGAGCAGGACCTGAAACGGGCCAAGGAACAGGCAGAGAAATCTGACCGGCTGAAGTCGGCGTTCCTGGCCAATATGTCACATGAGATACGGACTCCCATGAACGCTATCCTGGGATTCTCTTCACTGCTGAAAGAAGAGGATATTGACGCAGAACAGAGCAATTATTACATAGATATTATCAACAGCAAAGGGAAGGACCTGATGAGGATCATTTCTGACATTATTGATATTTCAAGAATTGAGGCAGGGGACTTACTGGTCAGAGAGGAACCGGTGGAAATATTCGATTTTCTAAGGGATATCTATGATGAATACAAGGAGGATACACAGATAAAAACCAGGCCCAACCTGCAATTGAGGATACATACCCCTGAACCTGATCAAAAAGTCATCGTCAATACAGATCCTGCCAGGCTGAAGCAGGTTTTTGTCAACCTGATCCATAATGCCATTAAGTTTACGCCTGACGGATATATCGAAATTGGTTTCGACCTGCTTCCCGGTAATAAGATCAGGCTTTTCGTAAAGGATACCGGGATCGGCATTCCCGCTGATAAGCAAAAGATCATTTTTCAGCGTTTCCGCCAAATTGACGAATCTCATACCAGGGAATTTGGTGGAACAGGTCTGGGACTGGCCATCTGCAAAAACCTGATTGATATTATGGGAGGCGTCTTATCTTTAAAATCTGTTGATGGACAGGGATCTGATTTTTTCTTCACACTGAAGTATATTGTTACTGGTGAATCCACTCCTGATCCTGATCTGGAGACGGTTAGTAAAGAGCTTAAACCGGACATGTCGGTGCTGAACCTGAAGGATAGGAATATCCTGATTGTGGAGGACGATGGTTCTTCCTACCTCTTCCTGGAAACCCTGCTCCGGAAATATGAACCAAACATAACCTGGGCGAAAAGCGGTATTCAGGCAATAGAAATCTTGAAAAATGATAGCATAGACTTGATCCTGATGGATATCCGCATGCCTGAAATGAATGGGGTTGACACCACCAGGGAGATCAGGAAAATCTATCCGGATCTGCCAATCATTGCTCAAACTGCTTATGCCCAGCTATCTGACAGGAAACTCGCACTGGACTGTGGATGTAATGATTATATTTCAAAACCAATTAATGCGGTTGAATTAAACGCACTGCTTTCAAAATACCTGAATTAACCTGTCAGACCGGTGGCTGATGATGAGCAATCTATTGCTATTTATCGTGGAGTGATAATGGCAGCCCAACCGCCGCCCGGGGCCAGCTTGATGCTTAATTTTTTTGAGGCTTCTACCTGCTCTTTCCTTTTTATATAGTCCTTGGCTATTTTATCTGCATTTATCCCGTCCTCCATAATCTCCATATCATAACTTCCTTCGGGAAGGAAAGAAAGATCGATCTCGAATTCGCGGGTTGACCAGTCCGTCATGGCACCAAGGTACCAGGATTCATCGTTGCGGCGGGCCATTACCAGAAAGTCTCCCACCCTGGCATGCAGAACCTTTGACTCATCCCAGGTTGTGGGGATCCGGGCAATGAAATCAGTGGTTTCCCTTTCCCGGTAATAATTCGATGGCGTGTCTGACAGCATCTGCAGGGGACTCTCATACAGGACGTACATAGCCACCTGGTGGCAGCGTGTACCCTGGCTCATGGGCCTGGTAAAACGGGGTGCAAAATTCTCCTCCGTCGCATTGTCCATGGCTCCCGGGGTGAAATCCATGGGGCCTGCAACCATCCGCGTAAAAGGTAGGGTTAGATCATGTTCGGGGGTGATATCGGCACTCCATTTGCAATTTTCCATACCCTTAAATCCCTCGTAGTTGATCACATTGGGATAAGCCCGCCTCAATCCTGCCGGTTTGAAGGCACCGTGATAATCGACGAGCAATTCCCGCCTGGCTGCTTCCCTGGCCACCCGTTCATAGTAATTGACCATATACTGGTCGGCCCGCTGCATGAAGTCCACCTTGATCCCCTTCACGCCCCATTCCCTGTAAAGGTCCAGGATCTTTTCCATATCCATATCAAGAGGTTTCCAGAGCACCCAGAGGATCACGCCCACGTTCTTTGACCGGCCATACTCCACGAGTTCCCTTACATTTATATCCTCAGCGCAGTCCATGATTTTGGTAGTAGATTCCGACCATCCTTCGTCCAGTATGATGTATTCCAAGCCGTATTCCGCTGCAAAATCGATATAATATTTATAAGTATTGTTGTTGATCCCCGACTCAAAGTCCACCCCATGAATGTTCAGTGCATTCCACCAGTCCCAGGCCACCTTGCCAGGTTTTATCCAGCCAGTTTCATCCAGTGTCAGCGGGGAGGACAATTTTAAAACCATGTCGCTTTCTACCAGATCTGCCGCCCTGTCTGCCAGTACAAAGACCCGCCATGGAAATGTCCTGCTTCCGGCGGTCATGGCTATATAATCTGCCTCGCTAATAATGGTCTCATTCCTGTCCCCACTGCCATCCCTGGGAACCGATTCCAGGACCACCCCTGGAAACTTTGCAGCAAGTCCATCCTCTTTTTTCTCCAGGAACAATCCAGGGTAGTCGTAAAGGTCCGCTTCAGTGATCAGCATCGAGGATTCTTCTCCTGTCATCAGGAGCAGGGGGAGGGAACAGAAACTTCCCTCACCGACCGCGGACAGGGTTTTGACCTGGTATGTGCGTTCATAATGAGATTGCAGGCTTTCCTCTTCTGGATAATAGGCGGTAAAATCTCCGGCAAAGTGTAAATCCAGTTTTTCCTGGTCGATGACAAGCTGTTCTCTAAACGAGGTCTCAAAACGGTAGGCAATTCCATCATCATAAGCCCTGAACCGGATTGCATATCGGCCTCTGAACGAAAGAAGAAGTTCATTGCATTCATTCCTTACACTGGATGATTTCACCGGCACGACAGGTTTAAAGACCTCTTCGATCCTAATTGTTTTCACCCTGGCCTTTCCTGGAACATCTCCTGCCAAAGGCATCCCGTTAAGGATCATATCGGCCGAGGCATCGCGTACAATCAATTCATCACCCCGTGTCACCGAAAAATGAATCCCCCGGTCAGATGAAATGTTCACCTTGATACGCCCGTCAGGGGAAAGAAGTTCATAATTCCCTGCATAGACAGCAAGTGAACTTCCTGGTATTAAAACAGCAGTGAGAAGAATAATGAGTTGGATCTTTTTCATGGCATAGATATTATACCAGTAAAGATAAAAATTTGTCCAAATAAAAAAGGCGGTTATTCTTCGTCGATCAGGTCTTTGATTCTTTCAATCTGCTTCTGCTTGTTAACCTCACGCAAGCTTCTTGCAGTTTTCGTGAAGTACTGGTGTCCGGAGATGAATTTCACCTGAAGCTTGTTCCATTCTTTGAAGGTTCCGATCTTGTCCTGTTCATTGAGTTCTTTATACAGGGTATTGGATACGGGGATCATATCGCTTCGTCCGAGGTAATCAAGGTCTGCATCACAGATAATCCTTTCGAGCAGAGAAGTAGGTTTCGGAGGCATTTCGGTGGCCATGATGATGATGCATATCTTCTCAATCTGTTCGTCTGAATAACCATACCTGGGTAAAAAATCCCTCGCCAGCTGACAGCCTAATTCCTCATGCCCGTCATAAGCAATGGTATGTCCTGCATCATGAAAGAGCCCGGCTGTCTTCAATAACAACACTTCATCATCTGTACAGCCTTCAGCCCAGCCAATCAACTCAACCTCCGTTACTACATCAACAGTATGCTTCACGTTATGATAATAAAGGTAGCGGGGTAATTCCTTTTCCAGTCTATCAAGGATTATCTCCTGGATATCTGTGAATTGAATAAGTTTAAACTTGGTTTCAAATTCCTGATTGGGTGCAAATGCATCACCGTCCAGGCAAAATTCGGGCTTGAGTCCCATGACAGAAAACATCTCCAGGTCTCCTTTGTATTTTACAGGAAGTTTTCCGTAATACTCACATACAAAGAATTCCTTTACCAGTTCATAGGTCATCACCGAGATCAGTATCTTCCCTACCTCTCCTGAAGATTCCATGCGGCTGGCAATGTTTACTGTATCTCCTTTGATGTCATAGGAAACCTTTTTCTTTCCTGCTATATCTGCGGTAACCGGACCAGTATGGATCCCGATTTTCAGGTCCCAGATATCGTGTCCACTCCTTTTCCGTACTTTTTCAAGATACTGCTGCATCTTTACTGCAGCCAGTACAACCTCAACCGGGTTCGTAATATTTTTAACAGGAATTCCTCCTGCACACATGTATGAATCACCTATTGTCCTGATCTTGTTGATGTTATAAGTATTCATCAACATATCAAACTTGAACAGGACCGTATCCAGCTCATCCATCAATTTTTCTGAGTCCATGCCTTCTGAGATCCTGGAGAAGCCATGGATATTGGCAAACAGGACAGTTGCCATTTTGAATTTCAGGCTGTGGGGCTTTTCCAGTTCCTTTTCGTCGGGCAGGTCGCCCTTATCCTTCAACTTGGTGACGATGGCCTTGAAATTATCAAGCTTTGCCTGCAATTTCTCATGTTCCCTGCTCAGCTTATCATGCTGTTCAGCCAGATCCTGGTTCTGCTTGACAAGCTTTGCAATTCTTTTTAATAATTCTTCATTTTGCTGGACCATGAGCTGAAAATTATACCGCCGTAGCCTGACTGGATATCCTGTTACTACGAACCTTCAAAAAAAAGGTTCATTGATTTGGGATGAATTATAGTTAAAGATAATAATTCAAAGGAACTATTGTATTTTTACTACCTTGAAATCCAAATTTACCGGCATGAAAAAAATGATCCTTTTACCCTTGTTATTCTCCATGTTCCTGATGCTTTACGGTCAAAAAAAAGACCAGGTATTCACGGTTGTTTTCTATAATGTGGAGAACCTTTTCGATCTGGAAGACCATCCGGAAACACAGGACGAGGAATTCACTCCTGAATCAGAGAAAGCCTGGGATATGGAGAGATACCTGAAAAAACTGGACGACATCTCTGCCGTAATCAGGGCCGTCAATAAGGATGAATTGCCTGAAATCGTGGGACTCAGCGAAGTGGAGAATAAGAAGGTCCTGGATGACCTTATACAGACCAAAACCCTGAGGAAAGGTGAATACGGTATTGTGCACTATGAAAGTCCGGATACCCGGGGCATAGACTGTGCCCTTTTGTACCGGATGCAGGAATTCCGCGTAATTTCATCCCGGGCCATTCCCGTGAGCTTCCCTTTTGACTCAACCGAGACCACCAGGGATATTCTGTATGTAGAAGGCAGAACCAGTGAGAATGAGCGTTTGCACTTCTATGTAAACCACTGGAGTTCAAGATGGGGGGGAGAGAAAGAATCTGAACCCAAAAGGATCTTCTGTGCAGTCGCCCTGCGTAAGGAAGTAGATGCCCTGCTGAACAAGGAACCCGATGCCAAGATCATTATCATGGGAGATTTTAATGACGAACCCACAAACAGATCTGTTTTTGAAATGTTGCTGGCCAATAATAAAAGAAAAAATGCAGGGGACAGGGAATTGTTCAACCTGATGTATGACATGCATAACATATCCGGGGAAGGCTCCTATAATTACCGTGGGAACTGGAATATGTTTGACCAGGTCATTGTCAGCAGGAATGTCATTAACAATCCCGAGGGAATACATTGCGATTACGAAGATGGTCAAATACTGAAAGAAGAATTCATGATGTACCTGAATGAAGAAAACCAGCAGTATGTGCCCAACCGGACTTACGGTGGACCGGAATACTACGGAGGGATCAGTGATCATTTCCCGGTATTTGTAACATTGATCAAAGAATAGTTTTTGGACTTTAAAATTACATCTGAATTTACCCCTACTGGTGACCAGCCTCAAGCCATCGAAGAACTGGCTGCAGGTATCCGACGTGGAGATAGGTTCCAAACCCTTCTTGGAGTTACAGGCTCCGGGAAAACCTTTACCATAGCCAATGTGATCCAGGATGTTCAGAAACCCACCCTGGTCCTCAGCCATAACAAAACCCTTGCAGCCCAGTTGTATGGTGAATTCATGCATTTCTTTCCGGAGAATGCCGTTGAATATTTTGTGTCATATTATGATTATTACCAGCCCGAAGCCTACCTCCCTGTGACTGATACTTATATCGAGAAAGATCTTTCCATCAATGATGAAATTGAAAAATTGCGGCTCAGCACCACCTCGTCTCTTCTTTCCGGCCGTAAGGATGTGATCGTGGTTTCCTCAGTATCATGTCTTTACGGCATCGGGAATCCCGAGGATTTTTATGCCAATACCATCAAGGTCGAGAAAGGGCAGGTCATTGCCCGGAACCAGTTTTTACGCAGGCTGGTGGATAGTATGTACTCACGCAATGAGGTGGATTTCAAAAAAGGTACATTCCGCGTAAGGGGTGACCATGTTGATATCTACCTGGCCTATGCAGACCTTGGATACCGGATTATATTCTGGGGAGATGAAATCGAGGAAATCGAAACTTTCGATCCCATCAACGGAAATACTCTCGAAAAACTCGACCAGGCAATTATTTATCCGGCCAATATTTTTGTTACTACAAAATACAGGATGCAGGCAGCCCTCAAGCAAATCGAACAGGACCTGTTCAAACAGGTTGATTTTTTTAAGGATATTGGCAAAGACCTGGAAGCAAAAAGGATCTCTGAACGGGTGAATTATGATCTCGAGATGATCAGAGAACTGGGCTTTTGTCCGGGTATAGAAAACTACTCCAGGTATTTTGACGGACGTGCCCCGGGCACCCGTCCTTTCTGTCTGCTGGATTATTTCCCTGAAAATTACCTCACAGTCATTGATGAAAGCCATGTTTCGCTGCCCCAGGTGAGGGCCATGTACGGAGGTGACCATTCCCGTAAAAAAAACCTTGTGGAATACGGTTTCCGCCTTCCGGCGGCCATCGACAACCGGCCCCTGAAATTTGAGGAATTCGAAGAACAGGTCAACCAGGCTATCTATGTTAGTGCCACACCCGGTGATTATGAACTGGAGAAGTGCGAAGGGGTTATTGTGGAACAACTAATACGTCCGACCGGGCTACTCGACCCGGTGATCGATGTGCTGTCCAGCCTGAATCAGATCGATCATCTTATGGGTGAGATCCATGACAGGATCAAACGGGACGAAAGAATACTGGTTACCACCCTGACCAAGCGAATGGCAGAAGAGCTCACAAAGTACCTTTCCCGGCTGAATATTCGATGCCGCTATATCCATTCCGATATCGACACCCTTGACCGGGTGGAGATCATGGATGGTCTGAGACAAGGGACATTTGATGTGTTGATAGGGATAAACCTGCTTCGTGAGGGACTCGACCTGCCGGAGGTATCCCTGGTGGCCATACTGGATGCCGACAAGGAAGGTTTTCTGCGCAGTGCACGGGCCCTGACCCAGACAGCCGGTCGTGCAGCCAGAAACCTGAACGGTAAGGTGATCATGTATGCTGATAATATAACGGACTCAATGCAAAAAACCATTAACGAAACCGACCGCAGAAGAGAGAAACAGCTTATATACAACGAGGCGAACAACATTACTCCGCAGCAGATCGTCAAAACATCCAAATCCATTATGGGCCGTCCTGTATCACAGATCACCGGTGAACAATACTATGTTGAACCAACTGAAATCGATGTGGCTGCAGATCCCCTGATAAGCTATATGGACAAAGGTGCCCTTCAAAAAACCATCGACAAAACCAAGCGTTCCATGGAAAAGGCGGCACGTGAACTGGATTTTATCGAGGCTGCCAGGCTGCGTGATGAGATGTTCAAACTCCAGGAGATCCTGGATAAAAAAGAATAAAAAAACCGCGTCAAATTGTCCTGATGAGATTATTCATGCAGTCACATCATATGATGATCGAAGGAGCTGCAGGAGTTGCCCTGGCATCATTTCTTAAATGCAAAGAGCAGTTTGAGCAAAAAAAATTGTAATAATTATTTGTGGGGCTAATATCAGCCTCAAAACATTGAAATCTGTCTTATGAAAAGAATTAATTACTCACGCCTGATTCTTAGTCTACTTTTATTCTCTTTTGTGTATGTATATGCTGATGCTCAGTCTCACCAGAAAAAACTTGATCCTTCATACAGGTTATGGTACACAGAGGAGGCAAAACAATGGTATGAAGCCCTGCCAATGGGAAATGGCAGGCTCGGCGCCATGGTATACGGAGGAGTTGAAGAGGAAAAAATTCAGCTAAATGAAGAGAGTTTATGGGCTGGGGCACCTCTGGACCCTTTCCCTGATGAACCGGAAAAATACCTTCCGCTGGTCAGGCAATTGATCTTTGCAGGAAAGCTGGATGAAGCACATAAATTAGTGGAAGAGAAACTTACGGCAAAACCAACATCGTTTCGTTCGTACCAGACACTGGGAGATATTTCTATTGGCTTTGATCATCAGGGACCTGTCATGGAATATTGCAGGGAACTTGATTTGTCATCGGGCATTGCTGATGTTTCTTATCATGTAAATGGTAAAACTTATAAACGGCAGTCCTTTGTTTCTGCCATAGATGATGTGCTTGTCTGGCGCTTAACCTGTGATAAGTCAAATTCTGTAAATATCCGATTAAAACTCGACAGGGAGAAAGATGTTAAGATCTGGACTGTCTCAGATAACAGGATCAATCTCGATGGGCAGATCATTGATATCGCCGCACCTGAAGGATATGATGACAACCCGGGCGGTTCAGGTCCCAGTGGTGAACATATGAAATTTGCAGCCAGTCTCATGGTTATGAATATGGGTGGACAAATTACAACTGAAAACAATGTAATTGTAATACGCAACGCCCACCAGTTAACTTTCTTTTTTACAGCAGCAACAGATTACAGCCTGACAAAAATGGATTTCGACAGGTCTATCGATCCGGCACAAATTTGTGAAGACATCTTAGCCAAAGCGCAAAAGAAAACCTACGATTCAATCTTAAAAGATCATATTCAAGAACATAGCCAGTTGTTCAACCGGGTTTCTTTGGATTTCGAATCCAACCAAAGTTTAAATATTCCAACAGATGAGCGTTTACTGGCTGTTAAAAATGGTGGAGAGGATAATGGGCTTATTGCATTATATTTTCAATTCGGCAGGTATCTTCTGATGTCAAGTTCACGTTACCCGGGAAGATTACCCGCCAATTTACAGGGTATTTGGAATAACAGCATGTGGGCGCCATGGGAATCGGACTATCACATGAATATAAATCTACAGATGAATTACTGGCCGGCTGACCTTTGTAATCTTTCCGAAACCGTGGTCCCGCTTGGTGACTTTATGAATAAGTTATCTGAAAAGGGACGTATTACTGCCGAAAGATTTTATGGTGCCGATGGCTGGATGAGTCATACCTGTACAAATCCTTTCGGAAGGACAACACCCTGTGGCTCCACCATAGCTTCGCAGGTAGTCAACGGAATTGGATTTCCCCTGGCAGGAGTCTGGATGTCTTTGACATTATGGAGGCATTATGAATTTACGCAGGATGATGAATACCTTTCTGAAAACACCTATCCGATACTTAAAGGAGCAGCAGAATTTATCCTCGACATTCTGGTGGAGGGGCCCAATGGCTACCTTGTAATTGCCCCCTCGGGATCTTCTGAAAATTCATTTATCAATCCCGCGACAGGAAAGGAAATGCGACTGACCTATATGACAAGCATGGATATTCAATTGATACATGCCCTGTTTAATGCATGTGCCAAAGCATCCGAAATCCTTGATATGGATAAGGACTTTAGTCGTAAACTTCAGGAAACACTCGAAAGAATCCCTCCGATGAAAGTAGCACAAGGCGGCAGGCTTCAGGAATGGATTGAAGACTATAAGGAAGCTGAACCCGGTCACAGGCACATGTCACATCTGTTTGCCCTTCATCCGGGAGATCAGATAAATTATGAAAAAAATCCAAAACTGACGGAAGCAGCTAGGAAATCGCTTGAATATCGGCTCGAACATGGTAGTGGACAGACCGGCTGGAGCAGGGCATGGGTCATTAATTTTTACGCGAGGCTTTACGATGGAGATAATGCGTATGAAAATATTTTGGGACTTCTAAGGCAGTCAACCACTTCGAACCTGTTTGACTTACATCCACCTGATCTGTTTCAGATTGATGGTAATTTTGGTGGTACTGCCGGTATTGCAGAAATGCTGTTGCAAAGCCATAATGAAGTGCTACATATTTTGCCTGCTTTGCCAGCCACCTGGGATAAAGGATATATTACCGGATTCAAGGCACGGGGAGGTTTTGAGGTGGATATCTACTGGGATCATCATCAGCTCACCAGACTTGAAATAACCTCAAATAAAGGAAACACTTGCACTGTTAGGTATCATGATATGAATACAACTTTTGAAACACAGCAGGAAGAAAGATATGTTTTCAATAGGAAGCTGGAACTACAAAATTGAATTAATTATGAAAATTATCACGAAAGATCAGATCAACAAGATCCTGCCATCAATCGACATCCTTCCTGAAATTGAGCAGGGTTTCAAGGCTTATTCTGAAGGAGGGGCAGTAATACCGCCTGTGGGAGAATTGATCCTTGACAAAGGAGAAGTTCATATAAAATATGGATATATAACCGGGGATAAGTTCTATGTTATTAAAGTCGCGTCTGGTTTTTATGGTAATCCTGAACTGGGTCTGCCATCCAGCAATGGTTTGCTGTTATTGTTCAGCCAGGTAACAGGTGAACTTGCCTGTGTATTGCTTGATGAGGGTCATCTGACCGACATCCGGACAGCTGTGGCAGGTGCCATTGCAGCAAAATACCTGGCACCTGAAGAGGTAACAAGAATCGGGATAGTGGGTACTGGCATACAAGCCAGGTTGCAATTACAATATTTAAAGGAAGTGGTGGCCTGCAGGCAGGTCATGGTTTGGGGAAGGGGCCATAAACAGTTAAACAGCTACAAAGCTGAGATGGAAAAACTGGGATTCAATATTGAAACAACCCTGGATCCCAGTTATATCACTGAAAAATGTAACCTGATCGTAAGCACCACACCATCAAAAGTACCCTTACTTCAAAGCGGTGCATTAATGAAAGGGACCCATATCACGGCAGTAGGATCAGATACAAAGGAAAAACAGGAACTGGCCCCATCGATACTGAAAAATGCAGATCTGGTTGTTGCCGACAGCATCAAACAGTGTCTGGAACGGGGTGAAATATTTAAAGCCATGGAAGCCGGCTTGCTGAAGGAGGAAGACCTGACCGAATTGGGACATATCATTTCAGGATCTGCGGAAGGAAGAACTTCCGATCGCCAGCTGACAGTGGCAGATCTTACAGGTGTAGCAGTACAGGATCTGAAAATTGCATCGGCTGTTTATCGGTCATCCACGGATTAAAACCAATCGGGCATTCTGCATTTTCATGCTATTTCCCTCCTTGTTGCCAAGGAATTCCACCGGACTTCCTGATATGTTCCTGAAGTTGAAATCTCAGTGTTGTATATATTTCACTATCGGATGGGTCCAATGGATCCTGTTCATATTCATCATCCCTGAGATTGAAGAACTGAATGGATTCACAGGGCCTGTTCTGTAATATTTTATATTGTTGATATCTTGCTGCATAGTATGCTTGTCCGCCAAAACCTCCACCCCCTTCACGTCTGACCCAGAAAACATATCTATCGTCAGTGGTTTGCTGATGACCTAATATCGTTGGCAGGATACTAATTCCATCAATACTATGAGTCATTTCCACTCCTGCGACTTCACAAAAAGTGGGAAATAAATCCATTAACATGGCAACATTATCTGTCTCACTGCCTGGCACAATTTTATTTTTCCGGTAAAAAAATGTTGGTACCCGGATGCCCCCTTCATACATATCCTGCTTTCCTCCTCTCAATTCACCGTTACTCTGCGCATACCAGAGAGCACCCCCATTGTCAGAAGTGAACACAACCAGTGTGTTCTCAATAAGACCAGTTTCCTCAAGGCTTTTCATCACCCTGCCAATGGCAAAGTCCAGATGCTCTATAAAGGCAACATTTTTAGCCCTTTTTTCCGAAATATCTTTTCACGTCCCCTCACCTTATCGTACCATTCCTGTGGGGGTTGGATAGGGAAATGAGGAGCATTATATGCCAGATAAAGGAAAAATGCTTGTTTGTCAT
>DAOWJB010000273.1 GCA_030640625.1 Bacteroides sp. | reverse complement strand
TCCAGCATGGTTGCGCCCCAACCTACAACGCATCCTACCGTCCGGATGGTGCCCACAACCGAGGCCAGGATTTCTTCACATATCCCGTTTTGCATGGATACAACCCTTGAATGCTCATGAATAAATGGTGTAATTTCCCTGGCTACATGTACCAGGGCATCTGCCTTGGTGGCCATGAAAACGTAGTCATATTCTCCAGATAGTTCTGATGGATTGGCAACCGAAGGTATTTTAATACTTATATCCCCGCAATATCCGCTGACCTGAATCCCGGTTTTGCTGATTTTCTCAGCCAACTCCGGATATTTCGTAACCAGCTGAACATCGTAATTCTCCCGGGCCAGGACAGCTGCCACTACACCACCGATGGCACCTGCTCCCACGACAAGGATTTTTTGTTCCATGGATTGATAAAATTAATTCTCCCTTATCCAGTTTACCAGACCCTTTTTCTTTATGATATCCAATAATTTTTCCGGCATAGCTGGGCTGGGATATGCTTTATCATTCAGTTCAATGTTGCCTGATTCAAGGTTAACCGTTATACTGTCCCCGGACCGGTAATTCTCAACAAGTTCCGGATTCACAATCAGAAGCAGTCCCTGGTTAACACAGGAACGGAAAAAGATCCTGTTTACCGATTTTACAATTACAGCCTTAACGCCAGCAAATGCCAGTCCGACTGCCGGATGTTCACGCGAACTGCCGCATCCGAAGTTTTCTCCGCCAATAATAATATCACCATTCGTTACTTGTCCGGCAAAAGCGGGATCAAACCCAGCAAACAGATGCGGCAGGATAGACTCCGGATCAGAACTAAGAATATTATATGTGAGGTTGCCTGCGAACATCTGGTCGGTATTAAGGTTATCCACATCAGCATAGTTCCATACCCCGTTTTTCCTCCTTGCATCGGTTTCTGAAATTTCAGCGATACCTGCTTGCTGATCCGGACTGAACTTCTGGATCATTGAGTCATAGGGTATCTGGGGCGTGATTTCCCCCTTTATGGCACTGGCTGCTACAGTTGCAGGTGAAGCCAGGTATATCTCTGCTTCCTTGTTCCCCATGCGCCCTTTGAAATTCCGGTTGGCAGTGGATATGACCGTAAACCCATCCGCAGGAATGCCCTGACCGGTTCCCAGGCAAGGGCCACAGGAGGCACTGAGTACATTTGCCCCGGCACCCAGGAAAGTGGTGATCAATCCCTCTTCGATGGCCTGCAGGTAAATATCCCTGGATGCAGGTACAACCAATAGCTGGAATCCATCAGCCACCTGTTGGCCTCTCAGGATGGCCGCAGCCTCACGCATGTCTTCTATCCTTCCATTGGTACAGGTACCTATCAACCCCTGCTGTACGCTGGTTCCGGCCACTTCGGCCACCGATTTTATATTATCAACATGATGGGGAGCGGCCACAAGAGGCACTATTTCTGACAGGTCAATGTTGATTTCATCCACATAGTTTGCATCAGGATCTGCCCAGATTGCATTTGTTTTGGCCCCTGCGTAAAATTCCTTCAGTACTTCGTCAGGAGGGAAAACAGCATTTTTGGCGCCCATCTCTGAAGCCAGGTTGGCCAGGGTCATTCGCTCTGATACTCCCAGGCTTTCAACACCCTCCCCGTGAAATTCTATGGATCTGTAATTGGCACCTGCGGAACCGATCAATCCGATGATCCAAAGAGACAGGTCCTTGGCATATACACCTTTCCGTAGCTGACCTGACAGATTGATCTTCATGGATTCCGGGACCCTGAACCAGGTTTCCCCCCTTTTCCAAATCCCGGCGGTCTCTGTCCGGTCGATACCCGCGGCCATGGCATTGAAAGCACCTGCCGTACAGGTATGGCTGTCGCTTCCGACGATGATCATACCAGGCATGGCATGATAGGACATGATCTGGTGACATATTCCCTTTCCAGCATCATAGAATTTTTCGATGCCGGCTAATTTGACAAAATCCCGTATTGCCTGGTAGTCGGTGGCAAGTTTTGCATTGGTGGGCGGGGCATTATGATCCAGGACGATCAGCAGCTGGTCAGGATCAGCCACTTTCTTCCCGTTCATCTTTTCAAAAGTCTTTCGGATACTGGCGGTATTGTCATGTGACAGGACAATATCCGGTTTCCGGAAAACGATGTTCCCCTGGGGAGCATCAAAGATCTTCTCAATAAAAGTCTTTCCCATGATTAAAACAATCCCCCGTTTTGATAGATTTCCATCTGGACTTCTGAAAACGGGATGGCCTGTATGCTTTTTTTGTTTCGCTGATTAATGAGCTTGCCAGTACTCACATTGACCGCAAGCAGGTCACCATTTTTCAGTTCAAGTTTATCCAGTGCATCGGAGGCCAGGATAGGAAATGCTGCATTGATGGCATTTCTCTCATAAATAGCTCCAAAGGATTCTGCGATTATACAACTCACCCCGAGGGATATAAAGCAATCTACTGCCTGCTGCCTGGAACTTCCGGCACCAAAATTTTTACCTGTTATAATGATATCACCCTTTTCTGCATGGCTGGCAAAGGATTCAAATCCTTCCAGGTTGCCAAGGGTATGTTTGCCCATTTCATTTATATCTGTAATGGTTAAATGCCGGTTATGATAGATCATATCAGTATCAATATCATCCCGGGGGATAAACCATACCCTGCCGGTTAATTCAACTGGCTTTTTTTCTTTGGCTGATTTTTCAGGCTTTGGTTTCGGGACCGGTGGGGATTTGGGGGGTTCCTGTTCAATATGTCCGGCAGGGATCAGGTCCGGGGACGTAATAAATCCTGCCACAGCACTGGCCGCTGCAATTTCAGGGGATGCCAGGTAAACATCTCCCAAGCCTTGCTTGCCTGGGAAATTCCGGTTCCCTGAACTGACCGTGACTTCACCCGGACCGTTCTGTCCAACCTGTCCGGCAGCACATCCGGCACAGCCCGGATTGGAAACCATGGCCCGGGCATCCTTAAAAATTTCGATAAGCCCTTCCTCCAGGCACATATTCCAAACCCTGTCTGTACAGGGAACGATCTTTAATACCACATTATCTGCCACTTTATGATCCTGCAGCACTTCAGCCACAGCACGCATATCCTCTATCCTGCCGTTGGTACAGCTGCCGATAAAAGCTGAATCGATCCTTGTACCCATGATCTCATCCAGGGGTATGGCATCGTGTGGTTTCCCGGGGCGTGATACCATAGAGGTGAATTTTTCTGCCTGCAATTCGATCACTTCTGCATAATGAGCATCAGGATCGGCAAGAACAAGGTCTATCCTCCGGCAGATCCTGGACTCGCAATACCGGACCACTTCCTGGTTTGGCGGGATAAGCATGGTAACTGCACCCATTTCAGTCGCCATGGAAGCAATGGTTATTCGTTTATCCAGGGAAAGCCTTTCAATCTCTTCCCCATATAATTCAATGGACTTCCCCAGGAAAGTGTTCGCTCCAAAGCGGGCCAGCAGGTAAAGAATGATGTCCTTGGCACTGACCTTTTCAGGTATCTTTCCGTTGACCGTTAATTTTACAGATTCCGGTACTTTAAACCAGATCCTTCCACTGCTCCAGGCAGCAGCAATATCCTTATCTCCCATACCCTGGCCGAAGGCTCCTATGGCTCCCAGAATGTTGGCATGTGAATCCGTGGAGATCGCGGTTGCACCGGGATAAACCAGCCCTTCTTCAATCATCAGATGCGTTCCCACTCCCCGGTTGATATCGTATACCTTTATCCCGTATTCCCGGGCGAAAACCCTGCAAATCTGCTGGTTGGCCGTGAATTTCTGATCTGAGCCTGTGGGATTGCAGTCAAAAGTAAAGAAGGTTCTTTCAGGGTCATCTATACCCAGTTCATGGTCACGTATATTCTTTACCACATTGGCTCCCCCGAAATCTCGTGCCACCCTGGCATCAATTTCCACATCAAGGATATCTTCTGGTTTTGCTACCTCAGCCTGGCTATGATTGGCAAGGATCTTTTCGATAATGGTCATCCCCATGGCTTGATGATTTTCATGTTTACAGCAAAATTACTTGTTTCCATGTATAGAAATTTTCCAAATAACTGGATTTCATTATGTTAAAAAACATCTCTCATGTGAATGTCTGAAAATCGTATTTTTGTATCTCTTCAAACAGGCATGAAAAAAACCACCAGGTCCAATATATGGAAACTCTATCTAATCAAGATATCCAAGTGGTTCATGCTGTTCATGCCTTATATTGTTCCTTTCTACCAGGACAATGGACTCGACATGCACCAGATAATGGTGTTGCAGGCCATCTATTCGATCTCTATTATAGTGTTGGAAATCCCTTCCGGATACATGGCCGACGTCATTGGCCGGCGCCGGACACTTATTATTGGTGTGATGCTGGGCACCATCGGAATGGGCCTGTACAGCATATCATATGGTTTTATGGGATTCCTCATTGCAGAACTGGTCCTGGGATTCGGACAGAGTTTCATCTCAGGGGCAGATTCTGCCTTGCTTTATGATTCCCTGCTGGATAATAATAAGGAGAAAGACTATATCAAATACGAAGGCCGCATGGTATCCGTCGGTAATGTTGCAGAAGCCGCTGCCGGAATTGTTGGAGGCTTATTGGCGCTGATCAGCCTGCGAACCAATTATTATGTACAGACAGGCGTGGCTTTTCTGGCCGTGCCGGCTGCTATAATGCTGATGGAGCCCGGCCGTCATAAACGGTTGGGAGTATTTAACTTCAGCACAATCCTGAATGTCGTTAAGGACTGCCTGTTCATAAACAAAGAACTCCGGACCAATATATTCCTGTCAGCCGTCATCGGGACGGCCACATTGACCATGGCCTGGTTTGCCCAGCCATATTTCAGACTTGTTGAGCTTCCACTGTCTCTATTCGGGATCATGTGGACGCTGTTGAATTTGACTGTTGGACTCGCAGCCATGCTGGCATACCGGTTCGAAAAAAGACTCGGTGCAAAGCTTTCCGTCCTTTCATTTGCCATCCTTATTCCTGCGGGTTACCTTTTACTGGGACAATTCAGTTCCGTCTGGGCCATCAGTATCCTCTTTTTCTTTTATATCATCAGGGGATTTGCCACACCGGTCCTGAAGGACTACATCCATCGGCTCACCTCTTCAGATCTAAGGGCTACCGTGCTATCGGTCAGGAATTTTATCATTCGGATCTGTTTTGTACTGGTTGGACCGGCTATGGGATATCTTACAGATCAAACAAGCCTGCAGACAGCCCTGACTTTTGGGGGCTTGGTTTTCCTTGTCTCAGGATTGATACTCGCCTATCTGTTCAGTAAACACAGGTCAGATTTCAAGACTTAGGCCGTCCCATGCAAAAGAGACATGGTCCGGCAATTCAGCCTGTGTTTCAGCCTGAGGACCCATCATATGGGAAATATGGGTCAAGTAGGCCTGTTCAGGTTTTACCTGCTCGATTACCTCAAGGGCTTCGGACAGGCTATAATGGGATATATGCTTGCGCTTACGCAATGCGCAAATGGTAAAGTACCTGCTTCCTTTGATCTTCTCCAGCTCCTCGGCGGCAATATAATTGGCATCCGTTATGTAAGTGAAATCACCGATCCTGAAACCCAGTACTGGCAAGCGGTAATGATGGGCACGTATCGGAATAATTTCCAGTCCATCTACAGTAAATGGTTCATTATCGAGATGATGGAAATTAACCTGAGGGATCCCCGGATATTTTCTTTCGGCAAATATATAGGGAAAAGTGTGCTGAAGGGCACGCAATACGCGTTCTTCCCCGTATACATCCAAGGGTCCGTCCTGCAGGTAATTATAGGCACGGATATCATCCAGTCCAGCGATATGGTCCCTGTGTTCATGGGTAAATACCACTGCATCAAGATGATCTACCCTGGCTGAAAGCATCTGCTGTCTGAAATCAGGTCCGGTATCAATAATGATCACCGTATCCTGGTGTTCAATCAATATGGAAGACCTCAGCCTTTTATCCCTGGGGTCGTCTGACAGGCAGGCAGCACAGGTACAGGCGATAACGGGGACGCCCTGCGAGGTACCGGTGCCGAGAAAGGTGATCTTCACGGGATCGAAATTAATAATAATCTGATGATATAAGCATTAAAGTAAAAATGTAAATTTACAGGAACATACCCGATGTCTTTATGGTAGGAAAACTTTATCTTATTCCCGTCACCCTGGGTGATTCACAGGTTCATCATGTCATCCCTGCATATGTTCTGGAATTGCTTAACCAGCTCGATCATTTTATTGTAGAGGATCTTCGTTCCGCCAGGCGATATTTGAAAAAAGCCGGAATGGTAAAAGCCATAGATGATCTAACCTTTTATCTGCTGAATGAACATACTGATGACTCCTCCCTGGAAGAAATGCTGACACCCCTTGCAAATGGAAATGATGCGGGTATCCTGTCTGAGGCAGGTGTACCTGCAGTAGCCGATCCCGGATCAGGTTTGGTTGCGCTCGCACACCGGAATGGCATCAGGGTGATCCCGCTTGCAGGTCCCTCATCAATCCTTATGGCATTGATGGCTTCCGGAATGAATGGTCAGGCATTTCGCTTTCATGGTTACCTTCCGGTTAAGAAGCCCCAACGGCTGAACAGCCTGCGGCAAATAGAAAAATTTGCACATGAAACTGGCGAGACACAGATATTTATGGAAACTCCCTATCGCAATATGAGCTTGCTCGAGGACCTGTTAAACACCTGCAGGGATCACACACATCTGTGTATTGCCGCGGATATAAGCCTGGAATCGGAATCCATCAAAACAAAAACCGTTCGCGAATGGAAGGAAAAACTTCCTGACATCCACAAACGGCCAGCTGTTTTTTTACTCTCCAGGTAGATTGACCTCCCGAATCTTATTCTGCCCTGTAAGTTTCCATATAAAAAACGAGGGTCATATAAGGCGGGATCACTGTACGGCCAAAGTTATCATAGCGCCCATCTGGTCCATATCCCAGGTCGTAGGGTATGATCAGTGTTCCTTTTTCTTCATCCCGCATCAATTTAATCCCTTCCATCCAACCTTCTATAATGTAGTTACCTGGAACTGTAAAAGAATATTCGTCTTCGCCAACATTACTGTCAAACACCCTGCCATCCAGAAATTTACCAGTATACGTCACGATTACATCATCTCCATCTATAAATAATTCCCCGATACCAGCTGTATCCTGAATATAATACAGACCAGATTCTGTTGAATCAACATTTTCAAAGGATCCTGCTTTCAGATAGGCCCATGTTTTTTCCTGCTCATGCTGACCCGGATCATCAAAAGCCTCCAGAAGTTCAATTGTGTAAATGAGTGTCGAATATGCAGGGATGACAACTGAGGAAAGTCCTCCCAGGGCCAGACTGGAAGGTATGATGAATTTTGCTTTTCCACCAGTTTTCATGTACTGGATCCCCTCATTTAAACCCTCCATGCTCAAATTACCCAACTGAATCCGCGAAGGTCCGTAAAGGAAACCTTCGTCATATATATTGTTTAACTCGGCAGTTTCCTTATTACTGGTAGTAAACACTGTACCATCCAGCAGCTCACCGATATAATAGATCTCGACCCAAGTATCTATAGTTGGTGACATTCCTGTCCCCTCTGTAATGGGAATATAATACAATCCTGACTCAGTTGGATCTACTGTTATATTGTTTTGGGCCAGGTACTGTTCCAACAGCCTCATCTCCTGGTCCATCAGTTCCTGGCTATCATCTTTTTTGCAAGCTGTCAGCAGTAGCGCTGACACCAGGCTTAGAATAGTCACTTTAAATACCACACTTTTTTTCATATAATTATCATTTTAACATCAGATGATTATCAACCGCAATGGGTTGCGTTCAAATAATCTAAACGGAAAAAAAAAGTTTTTATTAGCTCTTTTAATCCTGACTTTTCACTTCCAGCAGTTCCACCTGATATACGATAATGGAACGGGCAGGGATTCTGTTCTCATCACCCAGTAAGCCATATGCAAGGTGTGGAGGAATGATAAATCGGGCCTTTTCACCTTCTCTCATCATCTCGACAGCCTGCTCCAATCCGGATATTTCCTGACTCTTACCCAGCCTGAACACTTTGTTCCCATCAGCTTCAGATGTATAACACACGGTGCCATCGAGAAGGCTCAGCTCGTATTTCAGGTTTACAATATCACCCTGTTCAACTTTCTCACCAGGATTTGGCCCATAAATCTCATAAGACAGACCGGTCTCGGAGACTTCCATATTCCATCCGCGTCTCCTGGCATAACTCTCAATTAATTCAACGTCTTTCTGAACAAGGAATTTATTTACCCTGAGCAGCATCTCTTTTTCTTCTTTGGCTGTTAATTGCGGAGCTTTTTCGGAAGCCGGTTGTTTTCTGCAGGACAGCAAGAGAATGACCGAAAGCGCAATCAGTATGGCCGGGAATATGCTATGGTAAACGGTTGATCTCATCACTGTACTGTCCTATCAAATTTTCAAATTTCATGACTGTATCTCCAAGTTCTTCATATGATTCCCCTCCGGCAGCATTTTTATGTCCACCCCCATTGAAAAACTGTTGAGCAAATGTGTTGATGGGAAAATCTCCCTTTGACCGGAAAGAGATTTTAATATGATCTTCCTTCTCAATAAAGAGGGCAGACACACGAATATTTGATACCGAGAAGGGATAATTCACAAATCCTTCGGTATCACCCTTTTCATGCTTAAATTTCTTTAATTCATCACGGGCCAGTGATATATAGGCAGTCCTATGCTCGGGAAGGATGACCATTTTTTGCTGCAGAATGTATCCCAGAAGACGCATTCTGTCTTCTGAATAATTATCGTATACAAGGCTGTAGATACGGTCCTTATCAATCCCACGCAATAAAAGTTCCCCAACAATTTCAAAAGTCCGGGGCAACGAACTGTTAAAGCTGAAGCAACCGGTATCTGTCATTATACCAACAAATAAACATTCTGAGATCACCGTGTCAACCAGCTCTGTATCACCCAGACCTTCAATCAACTGGTATACAAGTTCTGCAGTTGAACTTACCTCTTGCACCGAAAAACTGTGATCAGCAAAACAATCGGGATCAGGATGATGATCCACAAGGATCTTGGTAGCATCGAGTTCCTCAAGTATTGGACGAATCCCTCCCAGCCTGCCGGGTTCATTAAAATCAAGGCAAAAGACCATGTCAGCTTTCTCCAGTTCCTCCTTCACCTTTTCCTGTTGCTTTGAAAAAACGAGGATCCGGTCTGCGCCTTCCATCCAGTCAAGGAATTGTGGAAAACCATTGGGAACAGCCATGCTTACCTGGCAACCTTTTTTCAGGAGGAACCAGTATAATCCCAGCATGGATCCAATGGCATCTCCATCCGGGTTAACATGTGTAATCAATGTTATTTTGAAAGGCGGTGTGAGTACCTTCTTTAATTTCCCATATAGTGACTTCGGAAGAGTGATCAATATCCTGATAATTATGGCTTAAATCGAATGGGCAAAGTTATGAATTATTAGTATATTCGACCGGTTCAAAGAAAAAAAACCAAAGTATGGCTGGAAATATCACGCTAACAATAATCAAACCCGAAGCTATAAGCAAGAATTATACCGGTCCCATATTGAACATGATCAATCAAGCCGGATTTAGTATTGCAGCAATGAAGCTTACTAAATTAAGCAGCAAACAGGCAGAAGAGTTTTATGCAGTACACAGGGACAAACCTTTTTATAATGACCTGGTGGAATTTATATCATCCGGATCGATCGTTGCTGCCGTCCTTGAAAAGGATAATGCAGTGGAAGATTTCAGAAAACTTATCGGAGCTACAAATCCGGAAAATGCCGAGGAGGGTACTATCCGAAAACTTTACGCAGAATCCCTTCAAATGAATGCCGTACATGGATCTGACAGCGATGAAAATGCACAGATTGAGTCTGCATTCTTTTTCGCACGGAGTGAAAGGGCAGATTATTTGTAAGTCCTATTTCAGGATAATTTCTTTGACCAGTTCTTCCCCGGCAGCTTCATTCAACTTTTTCAGGATCTCCTCCTGCAACATGAATAATTCATTTCGGATAACCGATGACCGGAGGTAAACAAATAGTTTCTTGTCCTTTATGTAAATTTTCGTAGTTGCCCTTGCCACGGATTTACCCAACAGGGATTCCCATGACTGGATCAATTGCCGCTCCTTGAGGGGCTTTTCAAGTCCCGACTCCTTCAGGTATGCCCTGATGATCTCTCTAATATTCTGTGTATTGCTTCTCTCCATGGGTATAATTATCAAGTTTGATCTTGTACGCCGTTCTGATCAATGTGGAATAATTTATAATCAATGGTCAGATCATTCAGAATATTTTTAATTCGTTCAGGGTTGGTGTCAGTAATAAATATTTGTCCGAAATCATGTTCTGCAACCAGCCTGATGATCTGTTTTACACGGTTGGCATCAAATTTATCAAATACATCGTCCAGTAAGAGGATGGGGTGAAAACCATTTACTTTCCGGATAAAATCAAACTTTGCCAATTTCAGGGCTACCAGGAATGTTTTCTGCTGCCCCTGGCTGCCAATTCTTTTTATCGGGTAGCCTGACAAGCTCATCTCCAGGTCATCTCTATGGATGCCAGCCGTGGTATATTGCAGGATCCTGTCTTTCTGCTCATGGTCCCTCAGGAGGGTCCTGAAATCCTTCTCCAAAAGCTGGGATTTATAATTCAGTCCAATCTGCTCTCTTCCCTCTGACACAGATTCATAGTATTGCTGGAAGATAGGGAGCAGGTCCCGGATAAATTCAATCCTTTTCTGATGGATATAATCCCCAAGCTGGATTAGTTGTTCATCCCAAATTTCCAACAGGTCAGGTTGATATGAACCGGAACGGTGAAAGTTCTTGAGCAAAACATTCCTTTGTCCAAGTGCCCGGTTGTAACGCATTATACTCTCAAGGTATTCCCTGTCAAACTGGGATATCACCGCATTGATAAATTTCCGTCGTTCATCTGATCCTTCCGTAATCAGGCTGTTGTCAGCAGGCGAGATCATCACCACTGGTAAAAGTCCAACATGCCTGGAAAGTTTGGTATATTCCTTTTTATTACGTTTGAATACCTTCCGCTTATTCTTCTGTACCACGCAAAGAATTTTCTCATCCAGACCATCCCTTTTAAAGTCTGCCTGGATGAGGAATTGGTCTTCTCCATGACGTATATTCTGGGTATCAAGCGCATTGAAAAAACTCTTTGTCAGGGAAAGGTAGTAAACGGCATCCAGCAGATTGGTTTTACCGGTACCGTTATCCCCTACAAAGCAGTTAATCTTATTGCTGAAATTCAATTCCAGCTGATCATAATTCTTAAAATTTATAAGCGAAATACGGGATAGGTACATAATGACAATCTTATTTAACAAAAATAGAAAATCCGCATCGACCCTTCGCAGCGATTTCCTTATTTTTTTATTCAATACAAAACAATTACATTTGCGTTGTTTTTTTCAGAAACTCTTAGGAAGTACGAACATGGCAAAGAAGCAAGTTTCTGACGCCGGATTGGAAGGCGTTGAAGGTGCATTAACAAGAACTGAACAGTTTATTGAGGATAATCAGAAATGGATTGTCAGGATTATCACCGGGATACTGGCCCTCGTGGTCATTTTTATCGGCGCTAAAAGATTTTATCTGAATCCCCTTGAGGAAGAAGCTCATGGTCAGATGTACGTAGCGGAACAGTATTTTGAAGTTGATTCCTTCAACCTGGCGCTATATGGTGATGGCAACTATTCAGGATTTCTGCAGATCATTGATGACTATGGTATTACCAGAGCAGCTAATCTGTCCAAATATTATGCAGGGATATCTTTTCTGAAACTCGGACAATTCGAGGATGCCATCGATTACCTGCAGAAATTCAAATCCAAAGATAAAATGGTAGCCCCGATTGCCACCGGGGCCATCGGCGATTCATTTGTTGAGCTGGGAGAAACCGAGAAGGGACTCAACCATTACCTGAAGGCAGCTTCTTTATCTGATAATAATTTTACCACTCCCATGTTCCTGATGAAGGCAGGTCAGATTTATGAAAATCTGGGAGAAAATAAGAAGGCCATGGAGATTTATGAACAGATCCGTAAGGAGTATCCTGATTATTCCAGAAGGAACAATATTGAAAAATACATTACCCGGAGCAGGATGTCATCCTGACCCGACTATGGCAACCAATCTTAAAAATCTATCAGGGTATGACCCGGCCGAAATTCCTCCCGTCAACGGGATGAAAATCGGGATCGTAGTATCTGAGTGGAACCGTGAAGTAACTCAGGCATTGCTTGAAGGAGCCACAAAAACCTTGATGCGGCTTGGTATCAATGAGGATCATATCCATATCCATCATGTCCCCGGAAGCTTTGAACTACCATTGGGAGCACAATTCGTCATCGAATACGAGAAACCGGATGTGGTGATCTGTCTCGGATGCGTGATCCAGGGTGAAACACGACACTTTGATTATATCTGCCAGGGAGTCACCCAGGGCATTACAGAACTGAACCTGAAATATGACCTCCCGGTCATCTTTGGTGTATTGACCACAGACAACCTTGAACAGGCAAAGGACAGGGCTGGCGGAAAACATGGAAACAAAGGGGATGAAGCTGCCGTTACGGCACTGAAGATGACCCACATGAAGAAATCCCTGAAATAATTTCCCGAGTTCCCATCCTTCCAATGCAATCTGACTCCTGACTGACAGGCAATAATCAATTACTTTTTCTTCTTAGGTGTATTATAGCCCCGCTGTTTCGCCATATTTTCCAAGCGTTTCTGGAAACTGCTCTGTTTTTTGACGGTGGACTTTTTCTGGTTACTCTGCAGTTTCTTTCTCAGGGCATCCTCGTCTATAAAACGTTTGGATATCTGATTTTGTCCAAAAGTAATGATATTGGCCAGGAAATAGTAATAGGTCAGTGCCGATGACCAGTTGTTCAGAAGAAACATGAACATAACAGGCATAATGTACATCATGCCTTTCATACCAGGCATCTGGGATTGAGACATATTGGCCTGATTGCTAATGCGCATGGTCAGGATGGTCGAAGCGGTCATCAACAAGGTAAACAGGCTGATGTGATCACCATACATTGGGATAGTGAATGGCAGGTCCAATATGGAATCATAGGTAGACAGGTCATGGGCCCATAGGAATGACTGCTGTCTTAATTCTATAGAGGTCGGAAAGAACCTGAACATAGCGAGCAGAAAAGGCATCTGCAGAATCATCGGGAGGCATCCTCCCAGGGGACTCACCCCTGCTTTCTTATAAAGAGCCATCGTAGCCTGTTGCCTTTCCATGGACTTCTCCTTTGGAATTTTTTCATTTATGGCATCTATTTCAGGTTTTAACGCCTTCATCTTGGCCATGGAAATGTATGAGCGGTATGTCAATGGGAACAGGACCATTTTAATCATGATGGTCAACACCAGGATGATCAGTCCATAGCTGTTTATGAATGAATTCAGGAAATTAAATACAGGAATGATGGCATACCTGTTGATCACCCTGCTCATTAATCCCCCCAGCCCGATTAGATTCTCCAGCTCAAGATCGAATGCTTTCAGGGTATTGAAATGGTTCGGACCGAAATAAAAGGTCATCATTTGTTCCTGCTCTGGATTCTGTTCAAATGGAATACCTATCTGGGATTCAAAGATCTTCAGGTATTTAGGATCATCCTCCAGTTTTGTAGAGCGAACAGAGGCATTTGCAAAAAAATTATCGGCAATCAGGACAGAGGAAAAGAATTGCTGTTTGAATGCTATCCATCTCACCTTGGTCGGGATGTCTTTCTCAAAGACATCCTTTTTTGATCTCATGCTAAATTTCTCTACCTCATCCTGGTAATGCTTGAAGAAAATAGTGGTATAATTCAATTCATTCTGTCTACCCATTTCCTGTCCCGGCACAAAAATATTCCAGGTCAGATCGATATAATTATTGTTCTGTGACATGATCTCAGTCATGTTCACAAACCGCATATCAAATCCCACCCTGTAATCTCCTGGTGACATGGTATAAAGGTATTCGATATAATGATTCTCTCCGGCAGGAAGCTTCATCGAAAGGGTAACCGGACGACTGGCTGCATCGAGGTGCGACTCATGTGTATCGGGCGTAAAAAACAGCTCATTGGTATTGATGCTCCTGTTCTGGGCGAAAAAACTCAATCCGAAAATTGTCGAGTCACCATCAAACAGGATCAGGGGCAAGGAATCATGTGTTTGATATTCCTTCAATTCCACTGTATAAGGCCTTCCACCCAGGGTGGCAATGCTCATTTTTATCTGGTCATTCTCAAGAATGATATACTGCCTGTCACCGACTGCAGCTTCAGCAAAAGCACCGTAGACATCCTTATACTGATCCGGGCTGAGGGACTCATCCTTTACATCCTTTACATCCTTTGCATCTTCGACCGTAACAGGTGTTTCCTGATCGTTGGTTTTCTTCTCCAATTGCTGCTGCTGCTGCTCAATGATCAGTGCCTGTGCATTTTGGATGG
Source organism: Bacteroides sp. (assembly GCA_030640625.1). Lineage (GTDB taxonomy): Bacteria > Bacteroidota > Bacteroidia > Bacteroidales > SM23-62 > SM23-62. The sequence continues at coordinate 4,127 of DAOWJB010000273.1, read as the reverse complement.
AATCCTGGATCCGCTGTTTTTCGGCCATTTCTTCCTGGGAAGGACGGGTAAACAAGGAGTATCCAATTAATATTCCTGCGATAACTAGTAATCCGATTATTGTGTTCTTATCCATATTGTATTATTTACGTACCAGGTCTTCCTTTTTATCAGATTGTTTAACTGAATGATCCAGGACCGCTCTAACAAATTGTATGAACAGTGGGTGAGGTTTCATAACCGTACTACTGTATTCAGGATGAAATTGCACACCTATAAACCATGGATGCCCGGTCATTTCCATGATTTCAACAAGATTGTTGTCAGGATTGATACCCGATGCTATAAATCCCGCATCTTCAAACTCCTGGAGGTAGCTGTTATTAAATTCATAGCGATGCCTGTGTCTCTCCCTTATAAAGGTTTTATTATATGCCTTATGTACCCTGGTTCCCTCCTTGATATTACAGGGATACGCTCCAAGCCTCATGGTGCCACCCTTTTCCGTGATCCCCTTTTGCTCTTCCATCAGGTCAATGACCGGTTGAGGTGTCTTCTGGTCCATCTCGGTGGAATGGGCATTCTTATGACCCAGCACATTTCTTGCAAATTCAATCACGGCACATTGCATTCCCAGACAAATTCCCAGGAAAGGGACCTTTTGTTCTCTTGCAAAACGGGCAGCAAAGATCTTACCGTCAATTCCACGGTCCCCGAATCCCGGAGCTACGATGATCCCATGCTGTTCTTCAAGGATATCCTTTACGTTGTCTTCAGTGATCTCTTCTGAATGAATGCAGGTTACCTGTACCTTACACCTGTAAGTAGCACCCGCGTGACTCAATGATTCGATGATGGACTTGTATGAGTCAGCCAGCTCTACGTATTTACCTACAAGTCCGATTTTCACTACGCATTCTGGATTTTTCAAGCGGTCAACAATCTCTGTCCAGGGTCCCAGATCCGGAACCCGGGTGATATTAAGGTTCATTTTCCTGATGGTGATCTCATCCAGTTTTTCCTTCTGTAACAGCAGTGGCACCTCATAAATCGTTGAGGCATCGAGGCATTCGATAACGGCATCAATTTCAACATTACAGAAGAGAGCTACTTTCCTGCGAATGTCACTGCTTAGAGACTTCTCTGCACGCAGGACCAGGATATCAGGTTGTATCCCATTTTCCAGGAGAACTTTTACCGAATGTTGGGTGGGCTTGGTTTTTAATTCTCCGGTAGCCGATAAATAAGGTACCAGTGTCAGGTGAATAACCAGGCTGTTTCCAGCTCCCAATTCAAATTTAAGTTGCCTCACTGCTTCAATATATGGCAATGATTCAATGTCGCCAACGGTACCACCTATTTCAGTTAACACAACATCATACTGGTTGTTGTTGCCCAGGAGCATGATCCTCCTTTTTATCTCATCTGTGATATGCGGGATTACCTGGACTGTCTTCCCCAAATAATCCCCTTTACGCTCCTTGTTTATCACTGACTGGTATATACGGCCGGTAGTTACATTATTGGCCTGGGATGTCGGCACCCCAAGAAAACGCTCATAATGACCCAGGTCGAGATCCGTCTCCGCTCCATCCTCAGTAACATAACACTCACCATGTTCATATGGATTCAGGGTGCCAGGATCAACATTAATATAGGGGTCCAGTTTCTGAATGGTAACGGATAAACCTCTCTCCTGCAGCAACATTGCCAAAGATGCGGAAACAATCCCTTTACCCAGTGAAGAGGTAACACCCCCGGATATAAAAATATATTTTGTTGATGTCAATGCGATTCTCCTTTGTTATATTGTATCCACACTATCAATCATCTCAATTTTCTGCTCAAGAAGTTTAATTGTTTCCTTGGCATTATTGATCTTTTTCTGGACCTCTTCTATCATTGATTCTGCATTCTTTGAACGGGTAAAAAAACCAATGTTGTTCTCCCACAATACTATGTCATTTCTAACTTGCTGCAGCCTGTTCATAAACCTCTCCCGTTCCTGTAGTATCTTGACATCTGCCTTGGGCTTTTGAACCATATTATTCAGCTTGTTCCTGAATTTTAGCAGATTTCTCTTACCATCATTAATATCCAGGTTATCGAAATGTTTGTTAATGGCCTGTCTGAACTTCTCCTGCAGATTGTCCTTTTCTTTGAAGGGCACAAAGCCTATCTCAGACCATCTGCGCTGAAAATCATTGATTATCCTGAAATTATCCTCTATGTTTTCTGACAATTTGAAGGAATTTACCTCCTCCAGCAGCTTATTCTTGGCTTCAAGATTATCGGTGTAGGCTTGGTCAATGTTATGATAATGATCAGACTTCTTGTTAAAGAAATGATCACAGGCCGCCCTGAACCTTCTCCATACGGCATCTGATTGTTTCTTCGGAACAGGCCCGATCTCTTTCCACTGTTTTTGCAGATTGATAAGATCCTCGGTGGATCTTTTCCATTCTGTACTATCCTGCAAAACTTCTGCCTGGATACACAATTCAGTCTTCAACTGTAGATTATTTAACTGATTTTCCTTGTTTTGTGCATAGAATTCCCGTTTCCGGGTAAAAAAGTTATCACAGGCAGTCCGGAAACGTTCGTAAATTTTGTTATTATCCTTTTTGGGTGCAAAACCTATCGTCTTCCATACTTTCTGAATTTCAATAATCTCCCTGGACTTCTCATCCCATTGCTTGTGATTTGCAAGCACAAGGTTGCTGATTTCCTCCACCTGGTCACAAAGAAGGGCTTTTTGCTCCAGATTATTCTTCTGAGATTTCTTCAGACTTTCAAAATATTCCTGGTGTTTTCGGTTGATCTTTGATGTTGCATCTTTGAATCGCTCCCAGATCTCAGTCCTGAGTTCAACCTGAACCGGTCCTATTTCCCTCCATTGTTCGTGATACTTCTGAAGTGTCTTAAAGGCATTGATCACGGATGGTTCCAGCAAGAGTTCCTCTGCTTTCTCGCCGAGTTGGATCTTAAGTTCAAAGTTCTTCTTCAGATCAAGATCTCTCAACTCCTTGTTGATCTTGATATAATCATAAAATTTCTCGACATTATGATTGTAAGTATCCCAGAGATCTTTGAGGTTCTGCTGGGGCACCAGTCCGATGGTACGCCATTCATGTTGCAGATCCCTGAATTCATGAAAAGTTTTATTGATCGATTCTTTCGAATTGATCAGTTCCTTTATCTTCTCAATTACCTCATATTTCTTCTTCAGATTATCCTGCTTCTCGACTTCCAGGTTCCTGTTATATTCAGATTTCTGGTTCCTGTACCGTCTAAACAGATCCTTAATTTTTTCTTCCAGCACATCTGCTTGAACCTGAAAATCTTCAATATTCCCTCCCTCCTCAACAAATTTCTTGCGCTTCTGCTCAATTTCAGCTTTGTTCTTCTTGTAGAAATTGATTTTAATATGGTCAATATCATTTTTTATCTCATGTACCAACTGATTTTCAAGCAATACTTCAAGTCGATTTACCAGGTCCTCTCGTGTCAATGTAGAGTAATCGAACTCGACTATCGTTGATCCTTTAATGTTTGAGTCATCAGTTACTTCAGCAGCAGGCTTAGCTTCTTGCTTTACCTCAGGTTCGGTTTTGTCTTCAGCCTTGGCCTCGGACTCAGTCACGGATTCAGGCTCAGGTTCAGACGCGGGCTTGGTTTCGGCTTTAACTTCGGGTTCAGCCACAGATTCAGGCTCAGTCGTGATCTCGGCTTTGGTTTCAACTGTGGTCTCGGTTTTGTCTTCAATTTCGGTTTCAGCCACAGATTCGGACTCAGTCGTGATCTCGGCTTTGGTTTCAACTGTGGTCTCGGTTTTGTCTTCAATTTCGGGTTCAGCCACAGATTCGGACTCAATCGTGAGTTCGGCTTTGGCTTCGGGTTCAGCCACAGATTCAGGCTCAACCGTGATCTCTGCTTTGTCTACGGTTTCGACTTCAGCCTTGGCCTCGCGTTCAGGTTCAGAAGCGGGCTTGGTTTCGGCTTTAACTTCGGGCTCAGTCATGGATTCAGGCTCAGTCATGATCTCGGCTTTGATTTCAACTGTGGTCTCGGCTTTGTCTTCAGTTTCGGCTTCTGCATTAGCTTCGGGCTCGGGTTCAGATGTGGCCTCGGTTTCGGTTTCAGCCTTG
>DAOWJB010000038.1 GCA_030640625.1 Bacteroides sp. | reverse complement strand
CCAGTTCACCTGATTATTGAAGTTTCCGGAGCTTCATGGTGTCCAGCAAGGTAACCTGGCCAGCCATGATTGAAATGTCTGTGAGGATGCTGTCCTTATATCCCTGGGCGGATTCAAATTTAACGGCATAGATGCCTTCTGTAAGCCCTCCTACCATGAATTCTCCGGTCAGGTTATCGGCAAATGTCCCAATGGTATCTTCAGCATTGATGACGCTGATATAAGCTTTGGCTTCTGCGGGCCAGGAAACTCCCTTAAGTGTTCCGGAAACAGCTCTGCTGAAAACCCTGATCACCGGTTTAAGCTGGTGCCTGTCGTTTCCGGTCCTGACAATCGATTTATCAGCTTCAAAATCCAGTACATATTCATAGTACATGCCGGGGTGAATATCTTCATGAACATTGAGTTTAAGTCCGGATTGCTGAGCACTTGGCGTCTTCAGGTAATATTTCAGGCCATTTTTCATTACTGTGTTGTCCTCGCCCAGGACAAGCCTTATCTGGCTCAGGTATCCGGCAGGGATATCATCTTCAACGAGGAGGGTATCTTTGCCTTTTACAAAATCGAGGATGTTGTATATACCCCTGTTGGTTGGTAGCTCAATGATCGAATCATTGATAATGACCTTAACTGTAAGGACATCAATATTCACTTCCTGATAATCTCCGGGAGCATCGGTCAGGAATATTTGTACATGCGCAAGATCATCTCTGTCAGTATCTAACTTTGCACACCCGGAAACCAATACCAGAATTACGACTATAAAAGTAGTTAAAGTTCTCATATTCAACAGATTTTTGACAATACCACAATATACGATAATTCTTCTGTAAGTCATTAAAGACATTTTATTGTTTGACTGGAATGTCCTTTCTGTTGATTGAAATGCTTTTGTTACATATCTTTTATTTTATGAGACATAACTGTTAGACCAGTACCTGTTTTTCGCCGTATTTTTACATCATTAACCACAAAAACCCAACAATGATTGTTCAACCTAATCCTTCCGCCGGGAATTTTAATGTAAGCATTAAGAACCCAACATCAAGTAAATTAAACTTGAGAGTTTATAATTCTTCCGGAAAACTCGTGAATTGCCGTTGCTGCTCAAATGGTACTGTTAACCACGAAATCCATTCAGAAATCGATCTTTCATCACATCCAAACGGATTCTACATTTTAAAAGTTGTCGGTGAGGATTTTTTGAAATATATAAAGCTGGTAGTGTCTAAATAGTCCTTTTTATCCTTATTAACCATGAAAAAACTGGTAATACCGGTCACTATGCTGTTCAGTTTTTTGCTGTCGACGTACACGCATGATGATGTAACACAAAAAGGAGAGTCGGCAACAAATCCCGAATACTTTCATTATAATGTTCCTTCAGACTATCCTACCATACAGTCTGCACTTGATGCAGCAGTTGCCGATGGTGAACGAGATGCTACCATTCTCGTTGAGGAGGGAGAATACCGTGAGATGGTTTTGGCTACCGGACTCAAAAACCTGATATTAATTGGTAAAAACGCAAGGATCCTGCCACCGCCGGATTATGAATTTACAGATCCACCATTGGGTGATAACTACCCTCCTTCTTCTTTTACATTAATCAACTGCGAAAATTTCAAGGTAGAAGGATTTACTTTTGTCGGAGACGATTTTGCCGAGGGAAGCAGAGACAGTTATCCCATGGGAAGTTCCATCCTGTCATACAATTCATCCGGAACCATATCCAATAATATAGTATTTAATTACCTGGATGGCATTTGCTTCCAGGTTGATGATCCGAAATGGATGAAAGGGGATATTACTGATAATTATATCCATAATTGCTGGTGGAGCGGAATACTTGCTACCGGATCACACAACCTGAGAATTCAGAAAAACAAGATTGCTTTTACTTTTCCTAAAGAATACAGCATATCTGTCGGGATCTGGACAGATGGCGGGACAGGCATTATTGCAGAGAATCATATAAGCAGCTATAAAGATATTGATTATAAACCAGCAGAGGAAATAATATCCGGCATCGAACTCTTGCCAGCATATTATCAATATACAGAAAGAATGAATTACCGTGTGATGGATAATACTTTTGAGCATGCTGCGAATATTCGGGCCACTGATATACAGTTTTCAAATGAGAAGCAAAATGATTTTATAAGGAAATCACTAAGGGTTAATAACCATTTTATAAACATAAATCAACACAATAATAATTACCACTATTCCAGTGTGGTTATACTGCAGCAATAAAATATGTATTGAGTTAAGGTACAATGAGCCATCCGGAAATATTGGATGGCTCTTTTACTTCGAGACCTTTCGACAATTTTGTTTTACAACATGTTGATTTTAACGGCATATATTTCATACCTTTATATTATCTCACTGAATCACCATCTCTGCTCTGTTCCTTACCGTCTTAAGCGGCAGGAAACTATCTCAAATTTTTGAACAACCATAAAACCTATTCCTATGAAAAATTACATAGCCAATATTATTACTGCATTTCTTATTTGCCTCCTTCTTGCCGGATGTTCAAAAAAAGGTGATATCATTATTGGCATAAGTATGGGACCAACCCATGAGAGATGGTCAAAGGACATCAGTTACCTGACCCAGCATCTTGAATCACAGGATGCCAAGGTGATTGTAAGGCAGGCCAATGGAAGCCAGGTCGAACAAGCAAGGCAGGCAAAGGAAATGATAGAAAAAGAGAAACTTGATGTCCTTATTATCGTACCTGTAAACAGCGATGCTGCCGGAAAACTGGTTGATTATGCCAAGTCCAGGGATATTAATGTGATTGCATATGACAGGATCATTAAAAATTGTGACCTGGATTGTTACCTGTCATTCGACAATATCAGGATTGGAGAAATACAAGCTGAATACCTGACCAAAATTAAACCAAAGGGAGCATATGCCCTGCTGGGCGGTGACCCGGGTGATAATAATTCATTGCTTTTAAGGATCGGCCAGATGAACGTACTGCAACCATTAATAATCAAGGGAGATATCAAGATCGTTCTGGATGAGAACGTGGAAAAATGGGACGATGGGATTGCCTATCAGATCATGAAAGATTATCTCACCGAGCATGATGCTCCGGATGCCATAGTTGCTTCCAGTGATGGCCTCTCAAGAGGAGTTTCAAGAGCCCTTCTGGAATTCGGACTGGGAAAGGATGTATTGTTATCAGGACAGGATGCAGAAACAGATGCCTGCAGAAGGATTGTAGAAGGGCATCAGACAATGACGGTTTATAAGGTCATTGAATCGCTGGCAGCATCTGCAGCCAATATGGCCATCACCCTTGCCAATGATGATCCAATACCCAATACCCTTATAACCGTTAATAACGGCACAAAAATGGTACCAGCCGTATTGGTTTCATCCATCATTCCCGTTGGAGAAGAAAATATCCGTATGACGGTAATTGCAGATGGTTTTATTGACGAAAAACAGGTATTTCGGAATGAGTAAGCGGTCTGATTGAGTATTTCAAACCGGCTGCGTTATTCTTCTGCCGCTGCCGCATCAGCCTCTTCAAAAGAAACAAGGTCGATCCAATGGAGCATGACTATGCTCCATTGGCCCCCTTCCTTTTCAAGGAAACGTACCTCACAGGTCTTTGCTTTGCCATTTTCTCCCATGTAGGAATAATCTGTGAACTGATTGTATACGGCCCAGGCAGATTCAGGGTAGACCTTTATCTTCCAATTACCCCATTTACGGTCAAGGATCTTGTAATCTGACCAGTCAGCCTCCGCGCTCTTTTTAAAATATGGTTCCAGTTTCTGTTCCCAGCCGACCCACACATTATGACCTCCTGCCCCTGTTGACATTCTGATGGTGGTTGAATCCCTGACAAAACTGGCGGCTACGCTAGGGAAATCCTGGGCGGAGAAACTGTTGGTTTCATGCATGATCACCTCCTTAATGGCTTTTGCTTCAGCTTCATAATCTATGGCAGGCTGGCAGGATGAAAGCATGAGGTAAACACAGAAGATTGAGATAAATATCAGGTTTTTCATGGGTTTAGTGATTGTGGTTAGAATAATAAAATTACACTATTCTGCAGAGGAAGTCAATAAATTGTACCGACAAAAAAACCAGGAAAGATCAGAAATGTCTCCTGCTCCTCCCTGGCTTAAAAACCTGTTTTCCTTCTGTATCAATACTATGTTTGATTGTTCAGATACTCTTCTATCTTTTCCTCATATTCCTCCTTTTTAATAACTAGCCGGAGTATTTCCTTATATATGGTTTTTAAGTTTTCTTTAGCTGACATATACTCATTTTCGTTATTGATCTTCTCCATCATGATCAAAGGGTTTTGCATTCTCATGGTCTATTTTTAAATTTGCCACCGCATACATTGTTCCATACTTTATAATATGCTATCAATTAAGCTTTTATCTCTTTATCGAAATAAGTATATAAGCATAAATAACGTCCGAAAATATGCAGGATGTGTACGATTTCGTACATAGTAGGTGATGGTTTTCTTTTTTCGTTATTTTTATGCCAAAATTCTACTTATGAGAAACTTTATAATCTCCCTGCTGTTAGCCCTTCTTTGCCTGTCAGGTTACAGCCAGCAGATAAGACTTGTCAAGCGGCTGGATACCACAAAAACCAGGACACTTAGATTAGACAAAAAATTGACAGTAAAGACATTTGACGGTGAAAAGATCAAGGGAGAATGGGAAATGCTGGATGAAGAGAAGATCCTGGTACAGGGACAGGAGATTAAAAAGGATAATATCATGATGATCTCAGGATTTGTGCAGCGTAATTCAAAAGATAAAGCGTTGGGAGTAGGACTGACAGTAGGGGCCGGACTTGTATTCCCAGTCGCCGTCTATTATTTTCTGGGAGGTATAGCCTGGGGCTTCTCGAATGGGATCTTTGTCGGAGCTACCCTTCTTGTATTTGATATGCTACTGGCCTATGCTGGAACTAATATGATGGGTATTATCCCGCGCAGGTTCAGTACCTTGAACTGGGAAATAGATTTTTCAATCCAGCCGACTGTTGAAGTTCCTATCCAGCTTCCCATACCCAATGACTAAAGGGGGTATAAAACAATGTATGCCATCGTTGACATAGAAACCACCGGGGGAAGTCCAAAAACCGAAAAAATAACGGAAATAGCTATTTATCACTTTGATGGCAACAAGGTTACAGATGAATTTATAACCCTGGTAAACCCCGAGAAAAACATCCCATATTTTATTACAGCCCTGACGGGTATTTCCAATGAGATGGTGGAAGATGCTCCCAAATTTTTCGAGGTTGCCAAAGAGATCGTGAGGTTTACGGAAGGCAGGATCCTGGTTGCACATAATGCAAGTTTCGATTATAAATTCATTAAATCAGAATTCAAGAGCCTGGGATATGAATATAAACGTGAGAACATATGTACACTCAGGCTCAGTCGCAAACTTTTACCCGGACACCGCTCCTATAGCCTGGGAAACCTCTGTAAGGATCTGGACATCGCCATCAAGGGCCGGCACAGGGCTGCCGGTGATGCCTTCGCCACGGTAAAGCTTCTTGATTTGCTGATGAACCGGTCTAGAGATACCGGTCAGGAGGAAATGGTGAAAGAGTCCATCTCCAATAACTATAAAAATCTTCATCCTGAACTGGACAAGAATAATCTTGATTCACTTCCTGAAAGAACCGGTGTCTATTATTTACTGAATGACCAGCAACAGGTCATATATATTGGTAAAAGTAATAATATCAGGAAGCGCGTAATGAGCCATCTGAGCAATAATAAATCCAGGCGCTCAATAGAAATGAAAGAAAACATTGCAGGGATAAATTTTGAACTAACCGGTAGCGAACTGATTGCCCTGCTGGTAGAATCCAGCGAGATCAAAAAGCATACTCCCAGGTACAACAGGGCCCAGAAACGTAAAACCATGCATTACGGCTTATACAGCCAGAAAGATGATCAGGGGTATTACCGTTTATCTATTGACCGTACTGCCAACAGAATAAACCAGGTACCTGAGACCTGTTTCCAGAATAAAATGGAAGCCAGGAGCATCCTCACAAAATTGATCGAACGGCATTGGCTTTGCCAGAAGTTATGCGGTATCTATGACACGGATGGGGGATGTTTCCATTATGAGATCAGGCAATGTAATGGTGCCTGCATTGGAAAGGAACCACCGGATATCTACAATCAACGCGTGATGAAGGCCCTTTCAGCTTTTTATTACAAGCATAAAAACCTGATGATCATTGACAGGGGGCGGCAGGAAAATGAGCGTTCCGTAGTTCAACTGGAAAATGGGAAATATATTGGCTTTGGTTTTTTAAATACTGAGGAAACTTATCTGCAATTGGAGGACATTGTGACTTGTATCAAGATCTATGAAGATAACCGGGATATTCAGCAGATCATTAAGACTTACCTTAATAATCATGAGGTGGAGAAGATAATCCGCTACTAGACAAGGTGTCCATCGAGTTTCTGGATCAGCCACTTGATATTGTCTCGTGTTTCTTCATCAAAATCCTCGATACGGACATCGTTATCTTGCACATGCAAAATAAAATCCGAAGCGAGCTTGGACCTGGAAACATCATTCATCTCAATATATTCAGAGTTTTTCTCTGTGATGCCGACCCGCTGATGCAAAACAAAATTTTTAAAATCAATGGTTGAGAACAGATCCTCTACACTTGCGAAACCGTCAAGGAGAACGAGCTTTTTTGAGGCAATTTCATCATTGTTCAAATAAATATTGTTTCTAAGTTCCTGGTATACCCGGTTGCCTTCAGTGTCATCATCCAATATAACGATAAAATCCAATCTCCAGCCCATCAACAGATTTACCAGCATAGGTACATTGTTTACATCTGTGGAAGGAAGAAAATATAGCTCCTTTGGATATCCTGCAAGATTAAAAATGGTGCTCAAAATATAGTATGTTGGTGTATCCTCAACGATGATATTGTTTTTCTTTTTGACAAATTGGTGATCACTCATTTTTGTCCCCATTAAAGTATAAATGGGTGACAGTGTATCAGTTGAAGCATCATTTAATGATTTGGGACTAAAGATCACGGTCTCGCTCCGCATGTCATCTTCAACTGCGCGTTGGATCGCCAGCAGTCTATATAGCTTATTGAGATTGATCAGGTGTGGTGAATGGGTGGAATAAATGATCTGGATATCATTCTTAATATCCTCGAATACCTTCAGCACATCTTCCTGGGCACGGGCATGAAGGCTTAGTCCGGGTTCATCAATCAGAAACACCCTCGACCGCTCCTTATTTTCAATGGCATTGGCCTTTAACTCAAGGTAGAATGACAGGAACCATCTCACGCCCCGGCTTCGTTGTTTTGGATACAATCTTTCCTGGTCATCCTTGATCCAGAACTCAAGGTAGGGTTTGCCCATTTTGTCCGGATAGCTGTGATCATAATGCTCAAGTTCAAAATGGACTTTGATCTTGTTTGTCTTCCCCAGGCTTTGTCTCCAGTAATCCTGAAAATTTAAGGTTATCTCATTGTTCAGCTTTTCAATTTTGTGTTTCAATATCCTGCTGTTCCTTTCTTCAAAGAAGGTGGCTTTCAGTCCGGATACAACCAGAAAGTTCTTTGCTGCCTTGTGGCCTTCTACGGTTTCGTTAGCAGAAAATACATCCTCCAGGTCAATCCTGTTGGGTAACAAACTACTAAAGTCCTCAAATAGTTCAAAAACAGGGATATAGGTAAAGGCAATCTCCGCCAGTTCTGTTTCCTTGTAAAATGTATGGTCCTTTTTCTTCTCCTTTTCCACCATATCTTCTGCATCGGATGGATCTGCCCCCTTCAGTATCCTGGCAGTAAGAGCCAGGCTGAAATTAGCCTTTTCAGTAGATTTTTCAAGTTTAAGGTCATTCTCCAGATGCTTGGAATTAATCAGGTCCAGCTTGCTCTTCATCCCTTTCATCTCCTTTTCGGTCTCCAGGCTGTCCATGTAATTCTGCAAATCGACCAGTTCCCTGTAGGAATCTTCCCAGTGAAGTTTGACCTCCTTCAACTCATCCTCTGTTTCCAGGCAGAGCTGTGCATATCTTGATCGCTTTGACAAATCTCCGGCCTTTGATGCTTTGGCTTCAGCTGTTGCGGTTTTCTTTTCCAGCCGATTTTTTAATCTGTCAGTTTCCAGTATAAGCTTTTGCAGCTGGTTCTGAAGGTCCTTGTCAGGATTCCTCTCATGATTTTTTCTGCACCGGTTTAACTGGTGGATAAGACCGTTCAACTCTTTCTCTATCTCCTCTCTCTCCATCTGGATCTGCCCCAGTTCTTCTTCCGCAGTCCGGGCTTCCTCAATGATCCTGTGAAGTTCTTCCAGGGTTCTTTCCTTAAATTCCTTCATTTGCTCTTCCAGTTCAGCATAGTATCTGCAAACTGCTTCATCACCAAAGCTAATGTAGCTGGATTTATCAGCATTCCAGGAACGGGTTATGGTAATTTGACCCGTACTGCTAATGATGGCCAGTATTTTCGGTGGTACCTTCTTATCGGGAAAAATCTTTATTACTTCCGGGGGATTGACACTGAAGGAACATGACACCTCGGGAAGACTTAGATCACTCCGCATGATATCATCAGAAATAATCCCCGTATAAAAACTGCTCAGGGCTTCAAGAATGGAGGTCTTACCGGATTCATTCTGGCCAATCAAACCGGTAATATTATCGGAAGCCAGATCCTGCCACCCGGTATTAATAATTGACCTGTAATTCTTGATTTTGAATTGTTTAAACCACATCAGACATTAGATTTTAATACCTATGATCAGTACATCATCTACTTGTTCAAGATCACCCTTCCACTGGATAAAGCTGCGATTCAGCTCCCGTTTCTGAGCTTCAAGAGGCTTATTAGATTGTTGAACCAGTAACACTTTTAAATTTTTATAACGAAACTTTTTCTCTTCCGGTCCGCCAAACTGGTCAGGATAACCATCCGAAAAAATGTAAATCAGGTCACCCATTTCCAGCTTAATATAATGGTTGGCAAATGATTTCTCGACAATCGCATTGATTCCAATCGGCATTTTATCCCCGCGAGTCTCCAATAAGCATCCGTTCCGTATCATGTAAAGGGGATTAAATGCACCCGCAAACTCCATTTCCATTTCGTCCAGATCAATCACACAAAGGGCGATGTCCATACCATCTTTGTGTTCAGTATTTCCACCTGTCTGGTGAAGGGCCTTCATTACGTTTTCCCTTAACCGGTTAAGGATTGAATTGGCACGTGGGATACTTTTGCTGACGATTTCATTCAGAAAAGAGATGCCCAGGATGCTCATAAATGCACCTGGTACACCATGTCCGGTACAATCAGCAGCAGCAACGGCTATCCTGTTATCTTTTCGGCTGTACCAGTAAAAATCACCGCTGACAATATCCCGTGGTTTAAACAGAATGAAACTTTCCGGGAAGGTTTTCTTGAAATATCTCAGATCTGGCAGCAATGCCGTCTGGATTGAGCTTGCATAGGACAGACTGCCTTCGAGCTCTTTCTGCTGTTGCTCGATCTTGTTTTTTTGTTCACTGATCTTGGCGATCAGATCCCTTTCGAGGTCAACCTCTTTAAAATGATCCATTCCTAGCTTCACTACTGCAATATGATTGGATAATATAAACTTTATACGGATTCATTCCGGCAATGTTCCAGGCATTTATGTTGAATCCATGAACGTTTGATCTTTTAATATAAACAGCTGTATATCTTACACTTAATTTCGCATTTGAGACTTTGGCAGAGATTTTGCATTTACTTAATCAAACAAACCGCATTTAAAACGTAAGAGTCATGAAAAAGATTATTATCATAACAGCAATATTACTTTTTGCGATTT
>DAOWJB010000129.1 GCA_030640625.1 Bacteroides sp. | reverse complement strand
TCTTTAAATAATTGATCTGGTCATAAATGATCCAGGTACTTATTACCAGTATGGTTGACAGGGAGAATTGTGCCACCACCAGGATCTTACGGATGTTCAGGTTGGACCTTCCGAAGCTGAGATGACCCTTCAGCACATTAACCGGGTTGAATGAAGAGAGGAAAAATGCCGGGTAAGATCCTGCCAGGAGCCCGGTTAGCAGCACTACGACAAGCAGGCTTACCAGGATGACCGGGGTGAACAGGTATTCGGGACCAATGGATTTGCCTGCAATATTGTTAAATACCGGGAGCAGGAGATAGACAAGTATGATGCTGATCAATAATGAGAGTATTGTGAGTGTAAAAGATTCTACCAGGAACTGCCTGATCAATGATCTTCTTGAAGATCCTGCCACTTTGCGTATGCCTATCTCTTTTGACCGCTTCGTGGAGCGAGCGGTAGCAAGATTCATATAATTCATACTGGCAATCAGCAGCATCAGCACGATGATGGCAATAAAGATATGCACATAGCTTATGTTCCCGACCGGAACCGGTTCACCCTCGAAATCGGAGTGAAGATGTATCCAGGTAATCGGGAGGACCTCATATACTATTTTGATGCCCATCCGCTCAAAGATCTCGGCCATATGATTGGTGTACAGATCGGGCAACTTAGCCTCAAATAACTCATAATCAAATCCTTTCTGCAGTAATACGTAAGTATAAATATGAAAAGAACCCCAGCTACCATAATCTTCCGGGATGGTATTCCGTGATGCCAGAGCGCTGAAGGTGTAATTGGTATTGTGGGGCAGATCTTCTATCAGCCCGGTTACATTAAAGGACCGCTCATCCTCCCTGGTTAGTTCTTTTCCAAGTGGACTTTCACCCCCAAAATACCGCTCTGCAAAGGAACGGGTCAGGACGATGCTGTTGGGTTCTTTGAGAGCGGACTCCGGATCGCCTTCAATCCACTCGTAGTCGAAAACATTAAAAACATTGGAATCAGCAAAGGAGACTTCTTCTTCAAAGAATTCCCTGTCCTCAAAATGGTAGAGATGTCTCCCGGACTGTATGAACCTGGTGGCTTCTTCCACTTCAGGATAATCCGTCATTAATTGTGGGGCCAGTGGCACCTGGGTAACCGCCCAGTTGAATGCATCATCTGGTTCCGAGATGCGGGAACTGATCCGGTAGATCCGGTCCGATTTTTCATGATAACGGTCGTAACTCAGGTCATCAAAGACGTAGAGAATTAGGATGAGACTTCCGGTGATACCAATGGTAAGCCCGATTATATTGATCAGGCTGTAGGTTACATCCCGCCTGATATTGCGGAGAGCAACCAGAATTAAGCTCCGAAGCATGTTGAATCTGTTTAGTATATTGCAACTTCAATTAATTCAAAGGTTAGAAATTATCTTCGATTAGCCATGGTAAAAATCTTAAAAAATGTTAATGCGATGAAACAAGCGGCCATATTCTGTATTGTATTGCAGTTTTTTATACAAGTTGAAGCCCAGGACCGGGTGACCGGAAGTACCTTTGCCACCCGATCTGAAGTAATAGCTGTTAATGGCATGGCTGCCACCAGTCAGCCACTGGCTACCCAGGTATGCTTGGATATCCTGAAGCAGGGGGGGAATGCTATTGATGCAGCCATTGCCGGAAATGCGATGCTTGGACTGGTGGAACCAACAGGCAATGGAATAGGCGGTGACCTGTTTGCCATTATCTGGCATGTGGAAACAAAAAAACTATATGGACTGAATGCCTCCGGGCGTTCTCCAAAATCACTGACCCTTGAATATTTCAGGGAGAACGGATATACCTCCATCCCTGCCTTAGGTCCCCTTCCGGTATCTGTCCCAGGTTGCGTCGACGGATGGTTTGAAATGCATAAAAGATTCGGGTCAATGGATATGACGAAAATCCTCGATCCCGCCATTCAGTATGCCAGGGAAGGATTTCCTGTTTCTGAATTGATTGCCTACTACATGGAAAGAAGTGCCAGATTGCAAAAATATCCCGGGTTTAAAGAGACCTATATGCCAGGCGGGAAGACTCCTGCGAAAGGAGAGGTCTTTAAAAATCCCTACCTGGCCAATACACTGGAACAGATTGCCCGGGATGGCAGAGATGCTTTCTACCGGGGAGACATTGCCAGGACCATTGCCCGGTATATGAAGGACCAGGGAGGCTTTTTATCCTATGACGATCTGGCAGATCACCATTCTGAGTGGGTGGAACCACTTTCGATAAATTACCGCGGGTATGATCTCTGGGAGCTTCCACCGAACGGACAGGGAACAGCCGCTTTGCAGATCCTGAATATCCTGGAGGATTATGA
>DAOWJB010000262.1 GCA_030640625.1 Bacteroides sp. | reverse complement strand
TTGAAAATAGAATAATTAAAAATTTGAGAACGAATGCAACCGCTTCGCTCTCTCATGATTTTTATTAATCATACTTTTTTGTGATTTTATGATTAATAAAAATCATGTTCGTTTCATTTTATAAATATTATTTAATAGGACCTTGTTTTGACGATTGCTGATCACCTCTCAATTTCTGGCCTCCCTCCTTTTCCTTGTAGCTGTTTGTATACACTCCCGTTGTGCGATTACGACCGAAACTCCCATGAAAGCTATCTCTTCGCGAAGGATTTGCACGTTATCAGGATGATACTTTTTCAATGGATTCAATGTCCGGATATGTTCCTCCGGCACACCAATGCCTTTACAGATTGATTCCAGGCGACCAGTGGCATGGGACACCTGTCCGCCCGTCATGGCCGTTGTAAAATTATCCGATATAATAACAGTAATGGGAGAATTCTGAAGCACGGCATCCAGAAGCCCGGTCATCCCTGAATGAGTAAATGTTGAATCACCGATGACACAGACTGCCGGAACCAGTCCAGCATCAGCCGCCCCCTTGGCCATGGTTATAGATGCTCCCATATCCACACAGGTATTTATCGCATTGTAGGGAGGAAGAGCACCCAGCGTATAACATCCGATATCGGAAAAAACCCTTCCTTCGCCATAGGGAGTCATCACTTCATTCAGGGCATTGTAAACATCCGCATGACTGCACCCCTTGCATAATGTCGGTGGCCGGTTGGCGACAATGTCCGGTATTTGGTGGACTTTTTTACTCCGGGGACCAAAAGCCAGTGCAACCACATCGGGCGTCAGTTCTCCGGCTCGGGGCAAGGTCCCGTCGAGTCTGCCATAAACTTTTTTCCCGCGGCCGAGTAATCCGGTCAGCAATTCTTCCACTACCGGGTAACCTTCTTCAATAACGAGTATTGAATCACACTCATCATACAGGTAGGCGATCTTTTTCCGGGGAAGTGGGTACTGGGATATTTTCAGGACCGGATGCGGTACTTTAAAGTCCCTGAAATTTTCAATAAGGTAATTGTATGCAAGTCCACATACAATAATCCCAAGAGATTTATCCCTGCCATCCAGCAATCTGTTAAACTCACTTTTTTCTGACTCCTTTTCAAACGCATCCTGGTTTTTAAGCAAGGTCCGGTAACTTTTGCGGGCAAGGCTGGGGAGTAAAATGAACTGGGTTGGACTGCCGGGAAGTACCACGGTATTCTGCTCCCTGACCTTTGCCCTGCTAACCCCCGAACGGGAATGTGCAAGCCTGGTAGTCACCCTTAGCATGACGGGTATTTTGTATTTCTCCGACAGATCAAAGGCATGGCAGGTCATGTCATAAGTTTCCTGCTGATCTGCGGGTTCAAATACCGGGATCATGGCAAACTTGCCGAAAACCCGTGAGTCCTGTTCATTCTGTGAGGAGTGCATGGAAGGATCATCTGCCACGGCAATGACCATTCCACCGTTCACCCCCGTGATGGCCGCATTCATGAAAGGATCCGCAGCCACATTCAATCCCACATGTTTCATACATACCATGGACCTTTTGCCGGCATATGACATGCCAAGTGCAGCTTCCATGGCTGTTTTCTCATTGGCTGACCATTCAGCGTGCACTTTTCCTTCACCAGCAATTTTAGATTTTTGCACATATTCTGTTATTTCCGTAGAGGGTGTGCCCGGGTAAGCATAAATGCCTGACATACCAGCATCAAGTGCAGCCTGGGCAATGGCCTCATCACCGAGTAACATCAATTTCTGCATGCTATTGATTCATTGATTATGTAGCACAAAATAGAAAAAAAAGACAGGGTCCGGGATAAGAAAAATCATGTTTTACAATCCGTATTGATGCTTTAGAACATCGAGGATCCGCCATGTAATAATTTTAGGACCATACCGTCAGGACCAGCCGCCGCCGGCCTCCATAATTCCTGAATTCACAAAGATAAATTCCCTGCCAGGTCCCGAGGTTTAATCTGCCATTGGAAACCGGGATTGTAAGGGTAGCCCCGAATAAGGAAGATTTAATATGGGCAGGCATATCATCCGCGCCTTCCAGGGTGTGGATATAATACGCCTGATTTTCCGGAACCAGCCTGGAGATAAAGGATTCAAAGTCTTTTCGTACGGTCGGATCAGCATTCTCATTGAGGGTAATTGCCGCAGAGGTATGTTTGAGCAGTATGTTCACAAGACCGTTATCAGGCAATTCCGGCAGCTCCTGCTCAATATACCTGGTGATCAGGTGGAATCCCCTGTCAAATGGAGGCAAACTAATTTCTTTCTGTTTTATCATTGTTTGTGTGTTGGGTCATACAAAAATAAATAAACCTGCAATACAGCTAATACTGTTTCAAATGTTTGGATCGTTTTATATTGTGGGGAATTTTACCCATTTTTGAACTTTCCTTTCTTCCAGGAGGCCGCGTGC
This sequence comes from Bacteroides sp., assembly GCA_030640625.1. Lineage (GTDB taxonomy): Bacteria > Bacteroidota > Bacteroidia > Bacteroidales > SM23-62 > SM23-62. The sequence goes on along the minus strand of DAOWJB010000262.1, from coordinate 28,595 downwards.
AAAGAAAAATAATAATATTATCAATCGTAATCGCTGGTATGCTGTCACCGTCGTTCAGTCAGGATGACGAAAAACTGATCCAGTTATCAGGTGTGGTCCGTAATGAATATCTTCAACCTTTGCAGTTTGTACATATTCTGATTATGAATCAGCACCGGGGTACCATCAGTGATACCCGCGGGATGTTCTCATTTGTCGTTCATCCTCATGATACCATTATGTTTTCTGCAGTGGGTTACAAAAGGACCGGATTGATCATCCCTGATACGCTACTGACTTTTAACTACCCTGTAGATGTCATTATGGAGGCGGATACCATAGAGATAAGGGAGGTAATTATCCTTCCCTGGAAAACATATGAAGAGTTCAAAGTGGCATTTATCAGTATTGAACTGCCTGACGATGATCTCAAACGGGCCTACAGGAACCTGGCCATGATCAGGGCACAGATCCATAACCCGGATGCCCCTCCCGACCCTGACCTGAATTATCAGTATCATCTGAGGGAACAGTACAATGAACTTTATACAGTCGGACAGACACCCTATTATTCCATATTTAATCCCATGCGCTGGGCAGAATTTTTTAAATACCTGGAAGAAGGCAAATTCAAGGATCCCAACAAGTAATTTTGAACCATGCAGCAAAAAATACAAGGCCGGGAACCTGCACAATTTAATAGCCACATATAAGTTTAATGATTATTAAGTATCCAGGTCTCGGAATGAAATTAAGGTTTTTGTTCATATTCTTATGCTGCCTGCCGGTTATTCTCAATGCACAGGAAACCGCCTTTGTAACCGGAAGGATCACTGATGAAAACCAAATGCCCATTTTTCTTGCCAATGTGGCGATCCCTGGTACACCTCATGGAGCAGTTACAGATGAGGAGGGTAATTATAGGCTGGAAATTCCTGCCAATGAAGAGCTCACATTAAGTATTTCATATCTCGGTTTCCAGCAGATCACGATCAACCTGCGACTTCAACCCGGCCAAACACAGGAGATCAACCAGGTCCTCACAGAGACTGTGCAAAACCTGAATGAAGTAATCATCAGGGAACAGCATGAACGAGCGACCACCATAAACCGGATCGATATTAAGACCCTCGATATGCTTCCCAATATCTCAGGTAATCTTGAGACAATTCTTTACACCTTGCCGGGTGTATCTTCCCGTAATGAGCTCAGCTCCCAGTATTCGGTAAGGGGAGGTAATTTCGATGAGAACCTCGTATATGTGAACCTCATTGAAATCCACAGACCATTTCTTGTCCGTTCAGGCCAACAGGAAGGACTGAGCTTTATTAATCCGGATATGGTTTCCTCAATTAAGTTTTCGGCAGGTGGATTCGATGCATTGTATGGGGATAAAATGTCTTCTGTGCTGGATATCACGTATCGAAGGCCGGTTAAATTTGGCGGATCGGCAAGTATAAGCCTGCTTGGCGGGTCCCTCCAACTGGAGGGGGCATCCAGGAACAGGCGTTTTACCCACATTTCCGGTTTTCGATACAAGACCTCACAATACCTGTTGAATTCACTGGAAATAAAAGGTGAATATAATCCGAATTTCTATGATTTTCAGACCCTTCTTACGTACAAGCTGGCACCTGAATGGGAGATCAGTTTCCTGGGAAATATCGCTTTTAACCGTTATCATTTCATCCCTGAAACCCGAAATACTGATTTTGGTACTTTTCAGAACCCTCTGAATCTCAGGATATATTATGAGGGACAGGAACAAGATAGATTTGATTCCTATACGGGGGCAATGACCCTGCATTATACGCCCAGTGACCAGCTCTCCCTGAAAATTGTCGGATCGGCATATTACTCAATTGAACAGGAACATTATGATATTCTCGGAGAATACCTGATCAATGAACTGGATAACCGCCTGGATTCTGAAACCTATGGGGACAGTATATTGAACATTGGTATAGGTGGCCAATTGAACCATGCCCGCAACAACTTAAATGCATTCGTCTATTCAGCCGCTCACCTGGGTACGCTTGTGAGAGAGCGGAATACTTTGAAATGGGGTGCAAAATGGCAGCATGAGCGGATCCGTGACCGGATCAGTGAATGGGAAATGATCGATTCCGTCGGGTATTCTGTTCCATATACAGGCTATACTATCACGCTGTTTGACGTTATTAAATCGAATAACAGGCTGTACAGCAACCGGCTGACTTCTTTTATTCAAAATACAATGACTTTTGAGAGCAATAATACTATGTTCTTCCTCAGTGCGGGAATCAGGGCCTCATACTGGGATCTGAACAATCAATTTCTGCTGAGTCCCAGGGTTACTTTTTCACTGAAACCGGACTGGAAACGTGATCTCGTATTCAGGCTGGCCACAGGATATTATTATCAGCCCCCGTTCTATAAGGAATTACGATACCCGGATGGCAGCCTAAATCCAGATCTGCAAGCGCAGAAATCCATCCATTTCGTTCTCGGTGGTGATTATGTTTTCACTGCCTGGGACCGGCCATTCAAGTTTACCACTGAGATTTACTATAAACACCTGGATGAACTGGTGCCCTACAAACTGGACAATGTCAGGATAGAATATGCGGGCGAAAACCTGGCACGGGGATATGCTGTGGGACTGGATATGAAAATTCACGGTGAGTTTGTCCCGGGTGCAGCATCATGGGCCAGTCTGAGCCTGATGAAGACTGAGGAAGATATTATAGGTGATTATTATATTGATGAAGACGGAAACCGGAGGATTGACATTGGCTACTACCCCAGACCCACCGACCAGCGGATTATGGTGGGAATATATTTCAGGGATTATTTCCCCAGCCTTCCTGACTATAAGGTGCTCCTGAATCTGATATACGGTTCCGGACTCCCTTTCAGTCCACCGAATATACCCCGCTATGACCTTCAATTCAGAATGCCATCATACAAACGTGTTGATATTGGTTTCTCCAAAGTCCTCAAGCGGGAGAACGCTACCCTGAAAGACGGAAATCCCTTCCGCCACTTCAGGAGCATCTGGATCAGTGCTGAAGTCTTTAACCTGCTGGGGGTAAGGAATGTCATCTCCTACACCTGGGTAAAAACAGTCTCGAACCAGGATGATGTCCCCGGTGCATTTGCCGTACCCAACTACCTTACAGGAAGACGGTTCAACCTAAAGCTAACTGCCAGGTTCTAGTTGCCGGGCATGAAAAATAAATTCAGGATTGAATCCATGAATAGCTAATATTGATTATTTTTAGAACCTGAAATAAATTACCATCAGATGAATACACAGGATTACATTGCAAAAGAAGACAAATTTGGGGCGCATAACTATCATCCACTACCCGTGGTTCTAGATAAGGGACAGGGAGTTTATGTATGGGATGTAGAGGGCCGTAAGTATTTTGATTTCCTGTCGGCATATTCTGCCGTTAACCAGGGACACTGTCACCCGAAAATTGTATCGGCCATGACAGAACAGGCTGAAAAGCTCACCCTCACATCGAGGGCATTCTATACCAGCGTGCTTGGAGAATATGAAGAATTTATCACCAAATATTTTGGTTATGATAAGGTACTGCCTATGAATACCGGGGCAGAGGGAGATGAAACCGCCCTGAAGCTCTGCCGTAAATGGGCCTATACCAAAAAGGGTATAAAAGAAAACGAGGCCAAGATCATTGTTTGCGAGAATAATTTCCATGGCCGGACCATTACCGTGATCTCCATGTCAACAGATCCTGATTCATACAGCGGATTCGGACCCTTTACACCGGGTTTTGTAACAATTCCATATGACGATATTGACGCCCTTGAAAAGGAGCTGGAAGATCCCAATGTAGCCGGATTCCTGGTCGAACCCATACAGGGCGAAGCTGGAGTACATGTACCTTCAGTGGGATACCTTAATAAAGCCTACGAATTGTGTAAGGAGAAAAACGTTCTATTCATCGCTGATGAGGTCCAGACTGGAATTGCACGAACCGGAAAATTACTCGCCTGTGATCATGAGGGTGTACGGCCAGACATCCTTATTCTCGGGAAGGCACTCTCAGGAGGAGTTTATCCCGTGTCAGCTGTCCTCTGCGATGATGACATCATGCTTTGTATCAAACCTGGCGAGCATGGATCTACCTTCGGTGGAAACCCTGTTGCTGCCAAGGTTGCCATTGCTGCCCTGGAAGTTATCAAAGATGAAAACCTGGCTGAAAAGGCCACAGAAATGGGAGAATATTTCAGGGATGAACTGGGCAAGATCAACTCGGATATGATTGAGACCATTCGTGGTAAAGGCTTACTCAATGCCATCGTGATCAATCCCAAGGAAGGAAAGACAGCCTGGGATGTATGTGTAGCAATGAAAGAGAACGGATTACTGGCCAAACCTACCCATGATCATATCATCCGGTTTGCACCACCCCTGGTGATCACGAGGGCAGAGCTCTCAGAAGCTGTGAGTATTATCCAAAAGACATTGGCCGAGTTTGATTAGGATCGATCAGCCTAATGTCTCTCTTCCAGGATCTTTACAACGTCTTCCAGCTTGTATCCCCGGTCGACCAGCAGGATGGTCATATGAAAAAGCAGGTCTGCTGCTTCATTTAAGAACTTGTCATCGTCCGACTCCATGGCTTCGATGACCAGTTCAACGGCTTCTTCACCAACTTTTTGAGCAATTGCGCCCGCCCCTTTCCTGAAAAGCTTTGCCGTATACGAATTTTCTGGCAACTGCTCTTTCCTGGATTGAAGTAATGTTTGAAGATTTTGAAGGAAGGATAAATTGTCTTTTACCCTCTCCCCGAAACATGTTCTCATGCCGGTATGGCAGACAGGACCATCCGGATTTACCCTGACCAGCAGGGTATCCGAATCGCAATCCTCCAGGATTTCCACGATATTCAGAAAATTCCCACTCTCCTCCCCTTTGGTCCATAAACGCTCCTTGGTACGGGAATAAAATGTAACTTTTCCCTCACCTACCGATTTTTCATAAGCTTCCTGGTTCATAAAACCCAGCATAAGCACCTCATTTGTCTGTGCATCCTGGATGACAACGGGTAAGATCCCGCCCATTTTATCAAAGTTTAATGACATTTTTTGATCGATTTTTATCTTACTGGTATATTATGCGTTCTTAAATGAGTTTTCAGGTCCTGTATTCCGATCTCCCTGAAATGAAATATCGACGCTGCCAGTGCAGCATCCGCCGCACCCTGGCCGAATACATCCACAAAATGATTCATCTTTCCGGCCCCACCTGAGGCAATGACAGGGATTCCAAGATTATTGGACAAATCCGCCGTGGCTTTATTTGCATAACCATTTTTTGTTCCGTCATGATTCATTGATGTAAAAAGGATCTCTCCGGCCCCCCTATCCTCTGCTTCGCGGGCCCATTCAAATAATTTCCTTTCGGTCCTGATCCTTCCTCCGTTTACATAAACATACCAGTCATCATCCTCAAATCGGGCATCAATGGCCACCACAACGAACTGGCTTCCATAGGATTGGGCAATCTGACCGATCAAATCCGGATTCTTAACTGCAGCGGAGTTAATGCTTACTTTATCTGCGCCTGCATTCAACAGGGGATCGACATCTCTTATTTCGCGGATACCGCCGCCAACAGTAAAGGGAATATTGACATGTTCTGCAATTCTCCTCACCAGGCTGGCAAACAAGTTCCTGCCCTCATGGGTTGCGGTAATATCCAGGTAAACAAGCTCATCAGCACCTGCCCTGGCATATTCTGCACCCATCTCCACGGGGTCACCCACTTCCCTGATGTCCAGGAAATTAATCCCTTTCACGGTCTGCCCGTCACGTATATCCAGGCAGGGTATTATTCTCTTCGCTAACATCTTTATTTTTTTTCTGACTACGTATATCTGTGATCGCGCATTATTTTATGATTTTTCAGCAAGAAATTCCCTAATCTCTCCGGGAGTGATCTTGCCTTCATAAAATGCCTTTCCAAAAATGACTCCATCTATCCCGGCCCGGTCAAGCTCATGGATATCCTCCATACCTGAAACCCCGCCACTGGCAATGATCTCCAGTCCGGGAAAACGCATCTTCAATTCGATGTACAATCCCAGGGCAGTCCCTTCCAGCATCCCATCCCGTGATATATCTGTACAGATCAGTTTGGTAATGCCGGCCTCCATATAATCCTGGACAAATTCAAAAATCCCCATTGATGTATCTTCCTGCCAGGCATTGATGGATATCTTCCCCTGCCTGGTATCTGCCCCGAGTATAATCCTTTCAGGCCCATATTTTTTCATCCAATTTTCCACCTGCTTCCTGTTTTTTACTGCAATACTGCCTGCCGTGATCATGGCTGCGCCTGCATTAAAAACTGCCTGAATATCATCATCGCTTTTGATCCCACCACCAAAATCAATAAGCAGTGAAGTTTGATCTGCAATGGACCGGAGTATATTAATATTGACCACCCTTCCCTGTTTTGCCCCGTCGAGGTCCACCAGGTGCAAGCGTTTAACACCCATTTCCATGAGCTGCATGGCCACCTGCAGGGGTTGATCAGAATATACTTTTTGCTGCTGGTAAAGTCCCTGCACAAGCCTGACACATTTCCCGTCAATAATATCGATGGCCGGTATTAATTCAATCATAAGTCCAGGAAATTTTTAAGTATTTTCTCACCAACCGGACCACTTTTTTCAGGGTGAAACTGTGTGGCATAAAAATTATCCTGCTCCAGGGCGGCACTGAAAGGATTTATGTAATCAGCCATGGCACTGGTATTTTCTCCCAGGGCTGCATAATAACTGTGGACAAAATAAACAAATTTACCCTCCACATCCTGACTGATCAGTCTTCCCCTGACTTGCTGAAGACTGTTCCATCCCATATGCGGTACTTTTAACTTCTTTTCGAATTTTTTGACTTTCAAATTAAAGATCCCGATACAATCAGTATTGCCTTCTTGGGAGTGAGCACACATCAACTGGAGTCCGAGACAAATGCCCAACACAGGCTGTGTAAGCTCCCGGAGAAGTGTATCCAGTTTCCTTTCTTTCAGGTAATTCATGGTGGTACTTGCTTCACCGACCCCTGGAAAAATCACCTTGTCCGCTGCGCGGAGCAAGTCATGGTCATCTGTGATAGAAGCCTCCACCCCCAGCCTTTCCAGGGCAAAATACACTGACCTTATATTCCCGGCATTATATTTTACAATAGCGATTTTCATTGTTCAGCTAAATACAATCGTTTTGTTTTTGTAGACCATTACTTTTCGTGACAGGTGTGCGTGTATGGCCCGGGCCAGCACGATTTTCTCCAGATCCCTGCCGATCCTGACCATGTCTGCCACAGAATCACGATGGGTCACCCTGGCCACATCCTGATAAATAATGGGTCCCTCATCCAGGTCTTCCGTTACATAATGACTGGTAGCACCTATGATCTTTACGCCCCTTTCATAAGCAGAATGGTATGGCTTAGCACCAGGAAAAGCCGGCAGGAAGGAATGATGGATATTAATGATCCGGTTCTTGTATTGCCGGACAAATTCACTCGAGAGAATTTGCATATACCTTGCCAGTACTATAAAATTAATGGAATAATCCTGCAATAACTTCAGTTCCTGCTCTTCCTGCTGGTGCTTATTCTCGCTGTTTTTTGGTAAACAGTAAAAATTCGGACCAAACTTCCTTACAGTTTCCTTTTGTGTCTCATGGTTACTGATGACAAGCGGGATGTCCACCTCCCATTCACCGGATTGATACCTCGCGAGGATATCATCCAGGCAATGCGGGATTTTCGAAACAAATATTGCCATCCTGGGCTTCATTCCGGATAAATAAAATCTCCAGGTCATCTTGAATTGCCCGGCAAGAGGTTCCATTTGTTTTTCCAGATCCTTAAGCGGGATGGTGAAATTATCCAGTTCCCATTCCAGCCTCATGAAAAACACCCCGGCATCCTGGTCTACATGCTGATCGAGGTATAATATATTTCCCTGGTTTTCACTCAGGAACCTGGTAACTGCAGCCACAATTCCTGCTTGATCGGGACAGTGGATCAGTAGAATGGCAGTATTTCCAGTTGATTCATTCAATTTTATCATACTGTTTACAATGCACCTTTTGTTGAGGGGATCTCTGACTGCCAGGGATTCCGGTTAACGGCCTGCCGAAGGACCCTGGCAAAAGCCTTGAAAATGGCCTCGGCCTTGTGATGCTCATTCTTCCCTTCCACCTCTATGTGGAGGTTACACTTTGCTGCATCACTGAATGATTTAAAGAAGTGTTCGAACATCTCTGTGGGCATATCCCCTATTTTCTCCCTGTTGAATGCTGCCTTCCAGACCATCCAGCTCCTTCCTCCCATATCCATGGAAACCTTGGCCTCAGCCTCATCCATAGGCAATACAAAACCATATCTCTCAATCCCCTTGCGATCATCAAGGGCCTTGCTGAAAGCCTCGCCCAATGCCAGGCCGGTATCTTCAATTGTATGGTGTTCATCCACACGCAGATCTCCTGTCACTTTTACTTCAAGGTCAATCCCGCCATGTCTGGCAATTTGTTCCAGCATGTGATCGAAAAAACCAATTCCTGTTGAGATCTTATATTGATTGCTTCCATCCAGGCTCAGGTCGATCCGGATCCTTGTTTCGGATGTTTCCCTTACAATTGTTGCACGACGTCGGTTCTGCAGTAAAAAAGCATAGATCTCTGTCCAATCCTCAGCAATGAAACTGCAATGGGCTGCCAGTCTCGCTTCCTCTAATTCCTTCTGCCGGGCCGTTCCTCCGATCAGGATGCCTTTTGTCCCAAGATTCCTGGCCAGTTCAATATCGGTCAGGCGGTCACCGATCACAAAGGAATTTTCCAGATCATAGGCTCCTTCCATATATTCTGTCAGCATATCGGTACCGGGTTTCCGTGTAGGCAGCTTATCCTCAGGAAGGGAACTGTCAATATGAATAGCGTCAAATGTGATCTCTTCATTTTTAAAGGCTGTCAGTATCTGATCCTGAACCAGATTAAATATGTCTTCCGGATATTGAGGCCTGCCCATCCCATCCTGGTTGGATACCATGATCAATTCATAATCCAGCTGCTGCCTGATGAAATAAAGGTTCCTGAAAACACCAGGCAGGTATTCCAGTTTTTCGAGGGAATCGACCTGGAAATTAATCGGGGGTTCTACCACAAGGGTACCATCCCTGTCTATGAATAATGCTTTTTTCATTGAGGATATGATTTCATAAGAGCAATGAGTCTGTTATTTTCATCAGGCGTCCCAACTGTGATGCGAATGCATCCCTCACAATGTGTCATGTGTGAACGATTCCTGACGATAACACCCTGCTTATTCAGATATGAATAAATTCCTACCGGATCCTCTACCCTGACCAGGAGGAAATTTGCATCCGATGGATAGATCTTTTTTACCACTGCGATGCCAGTTAATCGGTTTTCTAGTTCTTTTCTTTCTGTAAGGATCTTTTCTATCCAGTCCTCCTTGTTATTCACCGAGTGGAGCATCTCCAGCGCTTTTAACTGGGTGAGATAATTTACATTATACGGATATTTAACCTTGTTCAAATATTGAATTATCCCGGGATCTGCCAGGGCCATACCCAGCCGGATCCCTGCCAATCCCCAGGCCTTTGAAAGTGTTCTGAGGATGACCAGGTTTTTATAATCACCCAGTAATGGAAGCATGCCATCTGTTCCACTAAAATCAATATATGCTTCATCCAGCACAACTATACCCTGGAATTCTGATAGGATCTTAATGATCTCAGAGGGATCCAGCAGATTTGAACTTGGATTATTGGGAGAACATAGAAATACCATTTTGGTTTCCTGTATCAGAGCTGCAAGCAAACGATCAGCATCAAGGCTGAAATCCTCATTCAGGCTGACAAAATCCACCCTCACATTGTTTATATCAGCACAAACCTTATACATTCCGTATGATGGATCAATGATAATGACGCGGTCTGCCGATGGTTCACAAAAAATCCTGATCAGCAGATCAATGGCTTCATCACTGCCATTGCCCAGAAATATCCTGTCGGAAGGCGTGGAGAGCAAGTCTGAGATCCTCTCCTTTAGTTCCATCTGGAGGGGATCGGGATACCTGTTAAAGGGGGTATTATAGGGACTCTCATTGGCATCAAGCAGGACAGCCCCATCTCCTGAATTTTCATCCCTTGCTGAGGAATACGGGATCAATTCCCTAATATTATTTCTTATAAGATCTATAATATCGAACATTTATCAAATGTTTTCGCATAATTTCCTTAACCTGATCTCCACTGCATTGCTATGTGCCATCAACTGTTCCTCTTCGGCCATGGTCTTGATTGTCGCTCCCAGGCTCGTAAGACCACTTTCACTGATCTCCTGGTAGCTGATACGTTTCATGAAGCTATCCAGTCCGAGTCCACTATACGCCCGGGCATAACCGCCGGTTGGCAAGGTATGGTTGGTACCGGATGCATAATCCCCGGCACTTTCAGGTGTATATGGTCCCAGGAAAACAGATCCTGCGTTACGTATCCGTTTGCCAATCTCTGCATAATTCCGGCATTGGATAATGAGATGTTCCGGGGCATAGGCATTAACCAGTTCCAATATGTCTTCCTGATTTTTGATGTAAATGAGGCGACTGTTCCTGAGAGCGCCTTCCGCAATATCCTTTCTGGGAAGATCCGCCAACTGAATTTCCAGTTCCTTCTTTACATTTGAGATGATCTCCTGCTGGATTGTGATCAGGATAACCTGGCTGTCTGTTCCGTGTTCCGCCTGTGAAAGCAGGTCTGCTGCAATAAATGAAGGATCAGCGCTCTCATCTGCTATAACAGCTACCTCCGAAGGTCCGGCTGGCATGTCAATGGCTACATTCTCGAGGCTGACAAGTTGTTTTGCATGAGTTACATACTGGTTACCCGGACCAAAGATCTTATCAACCTTCGGAATGGTCTCTGTACCATAGGCCATGGCAGCTATGGCCTGGGCCCCGCCAACCATGTATATTTTTTCAATGCCAAGGATTGAGGCGCAGTACAAAATGGCCGGATTAACACTGCCATCCTCGCCAGGTGGCGTACAGAGGATGATCTCGCGGCAGCCGGCAAGCCTGGCCGGAATTCCCAGCATGAGTACCGTTGACAGCAGGGGAGCAGTCCCTCCGGGTATATACAAACCAACCCTTTCGATCGGTTCATGTTTCATCCAGCATTTTACACCTGGCATAGTATCCACAACCATGTCCTCCGGCATCTGCATGGAATGAAATTTCTCAATATTATGCCGGGCTGTAGCAATGGCATCTTTTAATTTTTCGGTGAGTTTATCTCCTGCAGTGAAAATCTCCTCCTGCGGTAGTTGCAGCTCTCTGAGATCCACGCTGTCAAAGGTCAGCGTATATTCTTTCAATGACCTGTCCCCTCGCTTTTTGACATTTTCCAGGATGGACTTCACACTATCCCTGAGCCGGGAAAAATCAGTCTCGGGCCGGGCCAGAATAGCGGGCCACTGATCTTTTGAAGGATTTATATAGATTTCCATTGTTTCAGGTTATCATCTTTTCGATCGGAATAACGAGGATGCCCTGTGCGCCAAATTCCCGCAGTTTGTCAATGACATCCCAGAAATCATTTTCATTCAATACTGAATGCACCGAACTCCAACCTTCCTCAGCCAGAGGCATGACAGTCGGACTCTTCATACCCGGGATTACAGCAGCAATATCATCCAGTTTATCATTGGGTGCATTTAACAGTATGTATTTGTTATTTTTTGATTTTTGTACCGCCCTTATTCTAAAAATCAGTTTTTCAAGGATTTCCCGGGCACCTTCCGACAATTCCTTCCTGGCAACCAGCACTGCCTCTGATTGCATTACTACTTCCGTTTCCTTCAACCCATTACTGATCAGAGTACTGCCAGTACTGACGATGTCAAAAATTGCATCCGCCAGGCCTATGCCCGGGGCGATCTCCACCGATCCGCTGATCTCATGGATCTCACAATCCAGATGATTTTCATGGAGAAAGGTACCCAGGATTTCCGGGTAAGACGTGGCAATCCTTTTTCCATCAAGATCCCCTATCCCTTTATATTCTTCACTTTTAGGTAGTGCAATTGACAAACGGCAACGGGCAAACCCCAGGCGTTCAGTGATTTGCAGATCAAATCCTTTTTCCATGATCACATTTTCACCTACAATCCCAACATCCGTTACCCCATCGAAGACATACTGGGGGATATCGTCATCCCTGAGAAAGACTGCCTCTAGTGGAAAGTTCCGGGCAGCTGACAATAATTTACGGTTACCATTTGCCAGGCTTATGCCTGATTCCTTTAACAGATCGAGTGACTGTTCACTGAGACGTCCTGATTTCTGTATCGCAATACTTAAATTCTCCATAGTTAAAAACAAAAAAGGTTTGCAGCATCTGCAAACCTTGATTTATAAAGTTTATTCGATTAACCGCATACCAAGCCCTGTCATCTGTGATGATGGTGCTGAAGGTATACAGGTGTAAGGTTCATTTTCGTATTAATTTGTTGCAATAATATGAAGAAAACTTTAAAACTGCAAAGATAATAAATTAAATTATTATAGACCGATAGTTTGGAGCTAAAGGTTCCAAACCTTTAGCTCCAAACCTACAAATCTTTGAGCAATTTATTGGCCGGCGATTTTTGGATCGCTTCGAAGAGGGATTGCTGGACATTTGCAAAGGTCTGGAGTTGTTTGGTTTCTTCAGCGATTAACCTTTCACCTCCCCTTAAATCAAGTTTCTCGATCAGGAGACTGACACTGATCTTGTTAATATCCAGGGCAGGTACGTAGGCAGTCTCCCTCGGACTATCTGTAGCAGCCTCGATCAACAGCCTGGCTTCCAGGAGGTCGAACACAATATCCCGGATCAGCCGGACAGGGATACCCAGTCCCTGGCTTAGCTGAGACGAAGTATTCGGTACCTCCCCCTTTTCAAACTTTTTTACGATGGAATGCATCAGCAGATAGGTGAGCAATCTCCTGTTGTATGGAGAGATGTGAAGTGCCTCAGCCTCGAACTCATGTTTTTCAAGGTTCTGATACGCAAATGACATTTCTGCACCCAGCAGCACAATAAGCCATGATATCTGCAGCCAGATAAGGAACAGGGGCAACGCAACAAAACTTCCATAGATGGCACCGTATCTGCCGACACCAACCTGAAAATAGATATAAAAGAACTGGGTGATCTGGAATATAATCCCTGCAATCAGCCCGGCATTCAGTCCATATTTAAATTGAACCTTGGTATTGGGCATGATCACATACAGCAGTGTGAACAGTAAAAAGATCAGCAAATAAGGTATCAGTTTAACAATAAATATGAGCAGGGGTCCCAGGTTATTGTCAAGAACTGACTCTGATCCGGCGATATTGCTCAAATAGACGGCAATGGTACTGCTGAGGAAAAACAGAATTGGAGCAATGAGCATCATGGAGAGGTAATCTGCAAGTTTTCTGAAAAAAGGCCTGGATTTTCTGATTTGCCAGATCACATTAAAGGAGTTTTCAATATTGCCAAGTAATTTCATGACTGACCAGAACAGAAACAGCAGGCCGATCCCTGCGATGATCCCACCATTGATATTCACGAGCATTGAATTGGCAAATTCGAGGATATAATCCAGGACTTCAGCCATCTCTTCACGCTCGGACATTTGGTTTCTGAGTTCTCTTTCCAATTTTTGGTCAAATCCAAATCCCTTGGCAATCCCGAATACCAAGGCAGCAACCGGAACTATTGACAGCAATGAATAATAGGTTAGCGCAGAGGCCCTTAACTGGATCCTGTGATCTCTGAAACCCTTTATGGAGATAAGAATGATCCTGAGTTGCCGGATAAGGAATCCAAGTACCGGGTGATATTGATTGGTTTCCAGCAACCAGACTTCGGTCTTGATAAATTGTAGGAAGCGTCTTATATATCTCATATTTCTGCGATAACATTAATTTCGTCCCCATCTGCTACCTGGCTCAATTCAGCATGCAGGCAGATATCTCCTGTTTCAATTCGTATTTTATGCATTGAAAACAAATTTAATTAAATATCCCATATGAAAATTCTCTGTAAATTTGTTAAAAACATGAATCATATGTTTAAAACAGTCATTTTCTCATTAATCGTACTGACTTTCCAGGTCAGTCATGCGTCCGCCCAGATAAAAACCCGCAGCCCTGCGGTCGCAGGTTCCTTCTATTCGGCTGATCCAGAAACCCTGAGAAAAGACCTGGAATTCCTCTTCAGCAGGGCCTTACCAGGTTCTGCAAAGGGACAGGTCCTGGCCATTATCGCTCCCCATGCAGGTTATCCCTTCTCGGGAGAGGTGGCTGCAAGCAGTTATAAGCAGGTGGATCCGACCAGGTCCTATAAAAATATTTTTGTGATTGGATCCAGCCACAGATATGCATTTGAAGGGGCAGCCGTTTACCAGTCCGGCAATTTTGAAACTCCCCTCGGGGTAGTCCCGGTAAATCTTGACCTGGCGGCAAAGCTCATAAAAAATGAGCCGGCCTTTATCAAACATGAACAGGCTCACCGGAGCGAACATAGCCTTGAGGTACAACTACCCTTTTTACAATATTATCTGGAGAAGGATTTTCAGATTGTACCCATTCTGCTGGGGACCCGTTCACCCCGCATCTGCCAGAAGCTTGCCACGGTGTTACAGCCTTATTTTAATGAAGACAATCTGTTTGTCATCAGTGCTGATTTTTCGCATTACCCTGATTACAGGAATGCCACCGAGGCAGATATCAATACGGCAACCGCCATTTGCTCGAATTCCCCTGAGGAATTTCTCTCTGCCATTGATGAGAATGAGGAGAAAAATATTCCTAACTTAGCTACATCAGCCTGTGCATGGCCTGCCATACTGACCCTGCTGTATATTACAGAACAAGATCCGGAGAGGATCAGCTACAAGCTGGTTCATTATCAAAATTCGGGAGATTCACCGCATGGGGATAAAAGCAGGGTTGTTGGATACTGTGCCATTGCCATCTCTAATGAAGGAACCAAAACGGAAGCCCGGTTTATGTTAAGCAAGGAAGATAAAAAGGATCTGCTTGAAATCGCCAGATTAACCCTCGATAATTATATTGGGAAGGGATTGATCCAACCAGTAAATAACAGTACTTATTCTTCAATTCTGCAAACGCATACCGGTGCCTTTGTCACCCTACAAAAAAACGGGAAGTTAAGGGGCTGCATCGGACGCTTCCAGCCGGATCAGCCCTTGTATCTGGTGGTCCGTGACATGACCATCTCAGCATCCACAAAAGATTACCGGTTTAAACCCGTCACCCCTTTAGAACTTGAAGATATAGAACTGGAGATCTCTGTGCTGACACCGCTGGTCAGGATACAGGATCCGTCTGAAATTTTACTTGGACTCCATGGGATCTACATTAAAAAAGGAGCTAATTCTGGTACCTTTCTTCCACAGGTAGCTACAGAAACAGGCTGGACCCTGGAAGAATTCCTGGGGCATTGTGCCAAAGATAAGGCCCAGATTGGCTGGAATGGGTGGAAAGATGCTGAATTATATACTTATGAGGCACTGATCTTTTCTGAGAATGAATTCAGTGAAAAATAACCGACCCAGCGACCTATGGTCAAACCGATACGACCCTTCAGCAAAATGATTAAATCTCCTGTCCTATGCCCTATGCCCTGATTCCCATTGGAATAGCGATTATTTTACTGTATGCCCTCACCTATCTTCTTTACAGAGCAGATTTACTCCTTAAGAAGACCCACAGGCAGATCTGGAATACAGGGCTGTTATTCACTTTTTTCGTTACGGCTAGCCTTGGACTCCTCCTTGCTGTCCAGGTTAACTTTAAACTGGAGATCCCCTGGATCAAGGATCTTCTGGTATGGCATGTAAATTTCGGTATCGGGATGAGCCTGATCGCCATCTTCCACTTTCTGTGGCACTGGAGTTATTTCAGGAACCTGCTTAAGAAAGGCATAGGTGAGCCGCAGCAGACACTGGAATATCCATTCGATCATAAGCAGGTGGTCCCGTCCCGTCTTACATTTAGAGATAATATGCCCCTGCTGGCACTCGGATTCACTGCCCTGATCTCCCAGGTAATATTCCTGAGGGAATTCTTATCGGTCTTTCATGGGAATGAATTGGTAATCGGTATCATATTTGCCTGCTGGATGTTATTAACCGGTGCAGGTGCCCTGCTGGGCAGGGAATTTCGTGCAGGCAAAAAAAAGAAAGATGTCAGCGTCATGGGATTTCTTGTCCTGGGTATTTTACCGCTGCTCACAGTATTTGCAATCAGGTCCTTAAAAAACCTTGTCTTTCCAGTCGGGAGCATGGCAGGTATACTTGGTATCCTGTTATTCTCCGCAGCCCTCCTGTTGTTTTTCTGCCTCCTTTCAGGCTTCCTGTTTACGCGGCTGACTGTTGGATTATCAAATAAATACAGATCCAACCTGTTGGGAAAATCATATGCAATTGAGTCGATCGGGAGTATTGCCGGTGGACTCCTGTTCAGTTTCTTACTCGTATATATCCTGAATACTTTCCAGATTCTGTTTCTGCTGCTGATCATCAACCTGGCAGTGGCCATCAGATTGGATCAGGTTAAAAAAAGAACATTCCTGCTATCTGGTCTGCTAACAACAATTTTTTTAGTACTGGTATTTATACTGAACCTGGATCTCCATTCAAGATCACTGCTATTCCCTCATCAGAAAACCATTGAGACACGTGACACTCCTTATGGCAACCTGGTCGTAACTGAAACTGGCGATCAGATCACCATATATGAAAATGGCACACCGGTTTCTGTATCAGCAGATATAAGCGCTGTCGAAGAAGATGTTCACTATGCCATGATCCAGCATGTGCATCCGGATACAGTACTGGTCCTGTCCGGTGACCTCCCTGGAATCGCTGTCGAATTAGAAAAATACCATATCCAGCATGCCGATTATGTGGAGCTCAATCCATGGATCACACGGGTACGTGCAGCCTACCTGGTGAATCCTGAATTCCCGTGGTTGAATATCCTGCATATGGACGGCCGGAAATTCCTCAGGGAAACAACACATGCATATGATGTGGCGATGGTGAATCTCCCTGCACCGGGAACAGCTCAGGTCAACAGGTTCTATACAACCGAGTTCTTTCAGGAGCTGAAAAACCGTTTGAAACCCGGAGGAATTATTGCCATTTCCCTGCCGGGGGCAGAGAATTACGTGAGCTCAGAAGCTGGCAGCCTGTATTCCCTAGTTTATAACACCCTGGGAAAATCATTCAGGCATATCCTGGTTGTACCTGGACAAAAGACATATTTCCTGGCTTCAGATGTTGAGTTGGATATTGATATCCCGGGACTTATCCTAAGAAAAGGAATCGAAACCATATATGTTAATCCCTACTATCTCGATCTTTTCAGCCTGCAGGAGAGAAGCCATCAGATAGAAGAATTATTAATAGATGGAGATATTATCAATCATGATTTCCGGCCACGAGCCTATTTTTTGCAGCTTAACTACTGGCTGAGTTATTTTAATACAAATTTCTGGATGCCCATCATCATACTGATTTTCCTGATCGCACTTACAGGATTCCGCTCTGGTCCTCTCGAAACCGGTATCTTCACTGCAGGCTTCACAGGAACGGCCGTGGAACTGATTATCCTGATAGGTCTCCAGGTGGTCTTCGGATATATTTACTTATACATGGCTATTATCGTGACGGTTTTTATGTCCGGTCTGGCAGCGGGAACACTACTGGCCGAAAAGATCTTTGGGCAAATGACATACAGGCATTTCCGCCTGATCCAGGCCCTGCTGGTTGTCGTTGTATGTCTTATGGCCGGATCATATCTTTTGATCGAGAAGATCCAGCTTCCGGAATTCCTGTTGCACTCAATATTCGTCAGCATGACCTTTTTGGTCTCATTTGTATCCGGATTGCTGTTCGCCTCTGCAGCCGTTCTGCGGCGAACTGGAATTGCCAGCACAACATCCAGGCTTTACAGTACAGATTTAGCTGGCTCTGCAGCCGGAGCATTGATCACTGCCATCCTGCTGATCCCTTTGGTTGGGATTACGGGCAGCCTGGTCATCATTATCATGCTTAATATGCTCGCCACCGTGTATTCAATTTTCAGGAAGATTGCAATATAGATTGATTTCAATCTCTTTTTTCCGTTATTTTGGATATAATGGATAAAAGACAATTCATCAGATCCGGACTGATGGGCATGGGTTGCCTGATGTGTATACCGGCAAAAAAGGTTCTTGCTGGAATCTACGGGAACATATCCGGTTCCGAAGCACTTTCGAAATATAGCCGGGAGGCCCTGTTTTATACCGAAACGCCCAGGGGTGTCAAATGCATGATATGTCCCAATGAATGTACTTTAAAACCTGGAGAATTAAGTGATTGCAGAAACCGGATCAATAAAGACGGAAAGTTATATACCATTGCTTATGGTAATCCATGTGCCATCCACGTCGATCCTATTGAAAAGAAACCAATGTATCATTTTCATGCCACCAGCAGGTCATTCTCCATAGCTACTGCAGGATGTAATCTGGCCTGCCTGAACTGCCAGAACTGGACCATTTCACAAGCAAGCCCTACAGAAACCAGAAATTATGACCTGATGCCTGAGGCCGTGGTGGAACAAGCCATAAAAAACAATTGCCAGACGATCGCATATACCTATTCTGAACCAATCACCTTTTTTGAATACACCTGTGATTCATCTCGCCTGGCTCATCAGGAAGGGATCAGGAATATTCTTGTCTCGGCAGGATATATTAATCCGGAGCCTCAACAGCATCTCATCAAACATATTGACGGGGCGAACATTGACCTTAAGTCATTCAGTGAAAGCATATACCTTAAATTAAATGCCGGAAAACTCCAACCTGTTCTTGACTCCCTAAGGATGTTCAGGGAGACCGGGGTCTGGCTGGAGATCACCAACCTGGTGATACCTTCCTGGACAGATGACATGGAGATGATCGCCAGGATGTGTGACTGGCTGTTTAATAACGGATTCCAGAATGTGCCCCTGCATTTCAGCCGCTTCCACCCTATCTATAAATTAACCCAGTTGCCGCCTACCCCGGTCTCTACCCTGGTTAAAGCAAGGGAAACGGCCATGAATGCGGGACTGAAATTCGTTTATATTGGCAATGTCCCGGGTAATGATGCATCCAATACTTTTTGCCCCGGATGCAAGGAAGTGATCATTGAACGCAGGGGCTACCAGATCCTGAAGAATGATCTGGCAAATGGGAAATGCACTCACTGTGGTGAAACAATTCCAGGGGTATGGGATTGACAGGGATCCGAACCAGGTCAGGAATTTGCTGCCTGCCAGAAACACCGCTTTGGAGAAAAGATTAATTCTTCTGTTTTCAGTTCCTTCATGGCTTTGTCGACCTCTTTCTTGTCAAGACCTGCAAGGTCGGCAATCTCACCACTTCTCAAAGGTTTGGCCTCATCTCTCATTAGGCTGAGGACAGTTTCTTTTTGATTCATATGACATGGTTTTTGAAATTAGATTATTTATCTCCCAATATTTCCCTGGAGATCTCCTCCCATTCCTCCTCCAGGTCTGTCTCGGGCATTCGCCGGCCGGCATTGCTGTACCAATAGGCTGCATTCGGATGGTCACCCTCCTTGCGATGAAGAAAGGCGTGGACCCAGGATCCGTCCTTGGTAAAGACATTCTGGGCGATCCGGTGGGCATTTTGCCAGTCGCCCACGGCATCCAGCAAGAGGGCCTGCAGGAGCATAGGGATGTCATCAGGGATCGTTCCCTCATCCCTCAACACAATGAATTCATCATACTTCATATCAATGGTTTTATTCAAATTTACAAAGATTAAACACGTAAGTAAAGAGCAGATTATTTTATCTTTGTGCCCTTATGAAGGCAGCAGTAATATATGAATATGGCGGACCTGAGGTATTCCGATACGAAGAGATCACTCAACCAGAGATCAAAGAAGACGAATTATTGATAGAGGTTCATGCAGCCAGTGTTAATCCGGTGGATTGGAAACAAAGGAAAGGAAATCATAAGTTTTTCCTGAAAGCCAGGTTCCCGATTGTACCAGGATATGATGTTTCCGGCAGGATCGTAGAATGTGGTAAAAAAGTAGATCGTTTCCAGGTTGGAGATGAGGTATATTCCAGGCTGACACAACGATTCGGAGGGGCTTTTGCAGAATATGCCGTCGCCAGTGAATCAACCATTGCTCTCAAACCCAAAAACATGGACCATATTCATGCGGCTGCCATCCCCTTAGCGGGTCAGACAGCATTGCAAGCCTTGCGGGACAAAGGCGGAATTAAACCTGGACAAAAAGTAATGATCATAGGTGCTGCGGGTGGTGTGGGTCATTATGCACTTCAGTTAGCCAAGATATTTGGTGCCGAAACGACGGCTGTATGCAGTTCCGGTCATGAGCAATTGCTGTCACAGCTCAAGCCGGAACATCATATTGATTACCGCAAAGAGGATTACAAAAACGGTGGTATATTTTATGATATTATCCTGGATGCTGCCGGGGTGGAGACATTTCTCAGCTGCAAAAGGATTTTAAAGCCAGGGGGTATCTATATTACCACCCTTCCCCGACTAAAATTGCTCTGCCATAAAGCAATCTCCTGGTTCACAAAGGGCAAGAAAGTCAGGAGCTTATTACAAAAATCAAGCGGTAAAGATCTTGAGATCCTGAAAGATCTGGTTGAAGAGGAAAAACTAAGCAGTGTGATCGATTCCGTCTATCCTCTGGATAATGTATCGGGGGCGCACAGGAGAGCAGAAGAATACAGCACTGAAGGGAAAATAATCATCAAGATTAAATAAAGGATTAATATCCCATCATTTTACGGATCTTTAACAGGGCAATTTGTTCATACTCCCTGTCCAGGTCCTGTTCCACATTCCCACTCTTATCCTTTATCTGATTTTGATCCCTTTCACTCATGGCGATCTCCCGTTTCCAATCTTCCAGGTTGGATATTTTTTCTTCACATTGCCTTATTTGCTGATCTATGCTCATTTCTTTGTGGTTTCCGCGCTTTTTATTCCGCTTGATTGTCATGGTTCGTACCTATAAGACGACTCATCTTCAAATCTGTTACAAGTAACGAAAGCATTTTTAATTGAAAATTTAATGCAGGTTAATTATTCTTAAAATAAGTTAAAGATTGGCTATGGTACCAGGACAGTTCGGTGAAAGTCCAGTAATATCCGGTGAAAGTCCAGTGATGCCCGGTGAAAGCCTGCGCCAGTCCGGGTGCAAACCAACGTGGATAAGTGCTATTCAATAATGTTCAAAATGAACTACTAAGGAGCGATCCTCAAATTTGCAGCATTCGGAATATCAGCCGGTGTCAGGGGATCATTAAGTTTTCCTCGGCGATATCCTTCAGGATCAATATTTATCTGCTCATAACCAATTGAAGTCAGGTAATCTTCCACCTTCTTCCTCGTGTCATATTTGAGCAATCTGGATATCTGCCCGGGATCAACTTCTATATTTACGGTTTTTCCCTGATGTCGTGCACGGATGTTGCGGAACCCGAGATCAGACAGGAAATTCTCCGCCAGGTCTACCATCCTTAGTTTCTCCCTGTTAATCTGCTCACCATAAGGAAATCTTGAAGAGAGGCAGGCCAGGGCATCCTTATCCCATGTTGGCAATCCGAATTCTTTTGAAAGATCCCGTATTTCCTGCTTGGTCATGCCTGCTTCCTGCAGAGGACTCCTGACATTGCGCTCTTTAAGTGCTTTCATCCCCGGCCTGTGATCTCCCAGGTCATCCTGGTTCGAACCATCAACAAAATTCCGAAAACGCTGATCCTCTGCTATTTTAGCAATGCTGTCAAACAATTCGCTTTTACAGAAGTAACAGCGGTTAACCGGATTTTCAACAAAATTATCATCCTCCAGTTCATTGGTATCAATGATCTTTATTGTAGCCCCTATTGATTCCGCCACTTCGATAGCCCGCTCATACTCGCGGGATGGAAATGTAGGAGATACTGCAAGGACCCCTATCGCCTTATCCTGCAAAACATCGTGCGCCACTTTCAGTAAAAACGTACTGTCAACACCACCAGAATAGGCTACTGTTACCTCTCCCATTTCCTTTAATATGGCTTGCAGATGTTCAAGCTTCTCCCCTGTTTTCATTATCCGGAATTAATGAATTAAAATGTTAAAGAGTATAAAGATCTTAATTTCATTTAATAATACAAAATAATTCAAACTGTATCAGGGAATGATGCAACTCTCGTGTGATAATATTGACTTTATTAATAAACCCACTACCAAATGATCCCAAGGATTTTACATATCTCGTTTCTGCTGGCCATACCAGCTATTTTGCTGGGACAGGAATCAGGGAAGTTACGGTATAAATTTAAACCCGATATTCCTGATACTGTCAAAGGAATACAGATCCAATTTGAGGTAAAGGAGGTAAAGGTATTACACCAGGATGGAGAAGTCTATGCATATTATTTGTGTGCAGATATAACAAACCAGAATGACAGGCCTGAAAAAATTCTGGTTCGCTATCAATGCCAGGGACAGGAAAAGACTAAGGAGATTGTGATTGGAGAAAGACAGCAAAGAATTATACTGGTTGATAAATGCATTACGCCGGAGCAAAACCCTGCGGATTTAAGGGATTTTTATAGTCTGGTTTTGCTCGAATATAGAAAATAGAATGGTTTAACTAGCCTGTGCCCTTTTCTTCCTGATCTGTTCTTCAATGATGATTTTCATCTCCTCAAGTTCTGTCAGATCGAGATTGCCTTTCTCGGTAAAAAAGGAAACAAACCGTTGAGGTGAATTACTGAAATAATTTTTTACCAGGGTGCTGAAATGATACTTGAAATACTTGTCCCGGCTTACCAAGGGATAGTACTGATGGGTCTTGCCAAATGTCCTGTAGGCCAGAAAACCTTTTTTTACCAGTACCCTGATTACCGTTGAAACAGTCGTATAGGCTGGTTTTGGTTCAGGAAACTGTTCGATGATTTGTTTGAGAAATCCGGATTTGATCCTCCAGATATATCTCATAACCTGCTCTTCAGCTCTGGTTAATTCTTTCATTGAAAAACCAAAATTGGAATTTATTGGTCATTAGTATACGATAGAATTTAGTTTTCGTTAACCTAACATTAACATTTATTAAGGATTTTTTTTTGTTACTACGAAGATTTTCGTATATATTTGCTACGAAACATTTCGTAATACCAGAACATGAATAAAATCCCATCGTTGAAACCAACAGATTCCGAACTGGAGATACTTCAGATTATATGGCTGCACGGACCTGCATCTGTCCGTTTTGTCAATGATGAGCTTAACCGAAATAAGCTGGTTGGATATACAACTACCCTTAAACTTATGCAGATCATGATAGAAAAAGGGTTGCTGAAGCGAGCTGAGAAAGGCAGGAAGCACATATATACTGCAGTGTTGAAGGAAAAGGAAACCAAGAATCTACTCCTGGATAAATTTGTAAAGACCGCTTTCGGGGGATCAGCCATGGACCTTGTCATGCAGGCACTTGGCAATCATCAAACGACTCCGGATGAGCTGGAGGAGCTGAAGGCATTGATTGAAAAAATGGAAAGTGACAAAAAATGAAAATCCTGATCACATTTATACCTGAAAACATTGTTAATGCCCTGGGCTGGACAATCTTCCACTCTCTCTGGCAGGGATTTATCATCGGCATAATTCTGTTTTTAATTTTTAGACTGCGGCGCAACATTCCTCCCCAATTGAAATACCTCCTTGGTATTTTTGCCCTTGTTGCCATTTTGGCCTCATCGCTACTGACCTTTTTCATCGAATACCATCCCGCTTCTTCTTTGGCTGAGACAACGCAATTTTCATCGACAACAGTCCCATACCTGGCAGGTCTGTATGATACGGCAAACGGATCAGCCACTATCAGCCAAAACCTTCTGTTGTGGCAGCAAAGGCTGATCAAGTCCTTTGATATTGTGAGCATTATCTGGTTAATCGGGGTTTTCCTGTTATCTGTGAGATTGGCAGGTGGAATGTTGGTAATCAATGGCATACGCAGACAACAGGTATCCCTTCTCCATGCAGAATGGGAACTGCGATTCCATTTGCTGGCGGACAAAACAGGTGTCCGTCGCAGCATTACCTTCCTGCAATCACAAAGGATCACGGTACCCACTGTTATCGGCGTGCTGAGACCGGTAATCATCATTCCGGCCATGATCATAAGTGGACTGCCGGCAGACCAGCTGGAAACAATTATCGTCCATGAACTGGCCCATATACGGCGACATGATTTTCTGATCAATATATTGCAATCCACCATGGAGGCTCTTTTCTTTTATCATCCTGTTGTCTGGATCATTTCGGAGAATGTCCGGCAGGAGCGAGAAAAATGTTGTGATGATTTTGCAGTCAGGGTCTGCGGCAAGATTTCCCTGTATGCCAGGGCACTGGCCGGCTTGAGTGAAATGCAGATCTCCTCTCCCATTCCTTCCGTAGCCATTACAGGAAACAGGAATAACATCGTACATAGAGTAGAACGATTAATAAACAACAAAAAGATGAAGAAAAATACAACTGAAAGAATTGTGGCAGGACTGGTCCTGATGACTACTGCCCTGATCATTACACTGAGCACAGGTGCCAGCCTTAAGCCATCAGCATTGTCGTACATGCAGACCCAGATCGAACTGCCATACCTTGATGGAAAAGCAGATATTCCACCGGCCGAGCCGGAGCCAGTCATTGAACCTGCTGAGCTTAGTCCGGTAAGGTCCCCGGCTGCAGCTGCTTCAACTGAACTTCCATCACCGGTGTCGCAACCAGCCCGAGTAAGCATGCCAGCGCCTGTTGTTCCTATGGATACTTCACACCGGCATGACGGAGATAAAATGGACATAAAAGACAATATTGTAACCCGGGAGTTCCACAATAAGGATGGTGAAGATCATGAAATGAAATTCGTGATCCGGCAAGGGAAAGTAAAGGAACTTTATGTTGATGGCCAAAGGATCCCCGATAATAAGATTTCACAGTATCAAAAGGAAATTGATGTTACCCTGAAGGATCTCGGGGATAGGGAAAAAGACCTGAAATATGCCAGGGAAGAACTGGAGGATGTGGATTTCGATGAGATCAGGGAACAGATCATACTTGAGATGGAACGATTTAATGAGCATGATATGCAAGAGTTACACATGGAAATGGAGAGGCTCAGCGAGGAACAGCTTGCCATCCACTTGGACAAGCAGGCAATGCAGGCGGAGCTACAGCAAGCCATGAAGGATGTACAGATTGACCAGGAGAAGATACGGGAAGAAATGCTTAAGGCACAGGAGGAAATGAAGATCGTAATGCAGGAATATGAGCATGGTAGCAATAAACTGAGTGAGAAAGAATTCAAGCAGATAATGAAGGATTTGGAACTTGGCCTGGTTGAAGTAAAAGAAGAAATGGCTATGATGGAAAAGGAGGATATCCAGAAAATGATGGATGAGGTCATGAAATCGGTGCAGGAAATTGATTTTGAAAAGATGCAAAGGGAAATTGAGGAAACCATGAAAGAGATAAATGAGATCGACTTTGCAGAGATTGAAAGGGAAATGCAAGCCGCCATGCAAGACATGGACAAAGAAAAATTCAACCTGGAAAAGGAGAAAAAGAAAATTAACGAAATGATAGACGAGCTGGAAAAACTGGAGCTCGATAAGTGATCTTAAACTTTTTCATCTGTTAATTCCTTTGAGCGTGAATTATCTCCGGTATTACCAGATTTATTATGCCGGTCCTGCTGATAAATTGATGAAATCGTAAACAACCCAAGGATCAGAAGCAATGCAAGATCCATCCTGAGAAATCCTATGTTCTGAGGGATGATCTCGGCCAGAGAAGCGAGAAATGTAACAATGGACAGGGCCGTTAATACCACTATCCATTTGGAGGGAGGCCGTTCCCTGAGAATAGCTGCCAGGATCATGGGGCCGGCAAGGGCAGTCCCTGCAAAACTAACCCTGGCAAGCATCACCAGCCTGTCACTGGCAATGATCGAAAAACCCAGGGCAGCCAGGGCAAAAAATATGATGCCAATACGAGTTCTGGTCAGGGTCTTATCCCGGATAGCGATGAGGGACCGCAATTCTGATCCCATGGCAAATAACTGAGAATCACTGGTGGACAGCGCCGCAGCAACCAATCCGATTATGGCTGCAGCTGCGATAAAACCAGGCTGGTCGAACAACAGGACACCGGCCAGAAAATCTGCCGTATTGCTGTCAGGATATCTTACCGCACCATAAAAACCTATGAAGGCTGTTGGCAGGATGATCAGGAAGGCAAAACAACCAACTGCAATTGCCAATCGGTGGGTAGTTTTCAGATCCTGCATGATTATCAGTCTTGTAGTAAGCTGGGGTTGGGTAACAGGAATCAGCACAATGACCAGCATGGATGCCAGCAGGAACTGAAAACTGAACAATCCATTGGGACCGGGTACTGATAATAACCTGGCATTGGTTCTTTCCACTTCGGTGAACAGATCCTTAATACCCCCGAAGGATTCAATGCAGCTCCAGGCGATTACCCAAACGATGATCAATAATATGGTTCCCTGTATTACATCGGCAAACATAATGGCCTTCAGTCCACCCGTTTCGCTGTACAACAATATTAGCACGATCATGGCCAGAGACCAGCCCCAGAAGGGTAAAAATCCAGGGAAGGCAGCATGCAAGAATATTGCTATTCCCCTGATCTGAATGGCGGTATAAGGGATAAGGAATAAAAAAATGCAAACAAAATAAACATAACCGGCCCACTTGTTGCGATATGTATCCTGAAGAAGTTTTGAGATACCATGGAATCCTCTGCCTGCAACTTTTTTACGAAGGTGATATCCGAAAAACAGGATAAAAAATACCATCACGCCGTCCGAAAATGCGAGAAAGATCCAGGCTCCGACCCCGTGCGTCCGGAAAAAATCCGGCATCCCCATCAGGGTGAATGTACTGAAAAGCGTGGCAGCAAATGACATGAAGCCTATCACCAGGCCAATGTTTGAGCCGGCAAAAATAAAGTCAGCTGTTCCTTTTGTCCGTCTTTTGGTCCGGATGGCGAGAAATCCGAGTGTGGAGATATAGATGACTCCCAGTAAAATTAACCATTTAATCATTTATCATTTTTTTTATTTCCAGGATGAACTATTGAACCAATGAGAGTCATGAAAATCAGACAAATGGTCACCAGTATTCCCATCCAGAGTGAAAATGGAAATCCCAGGACAGTTGGTTTGAAAACTCCGGGAGGAATAACCACAGGGGATAAACCAAGGACAGTGAGGAGAAACACGAGTATGATACAAATATGCCAGTAGGAGAGCTTGCGTTGAGATCTTTTCATAATGTTGCTATAATCTGGGTAAACTTAAACCTCCATCAACCATAATTACCTGCCCGGTAGAATAGGGGAAACTAGCATCGGCCAGGGAGGCTGCCACCTTTCCAACATCATCGGGTTCACCCCATCTGGACTGCAGGCAAAGACCATTATCGATCATCCTGTCGTATTTTTCCTGTACTGCCGAGGTCATATCCGTCTTCACTATTCCTGGCCGGATCTCGTATACAGGGATATCAAATTCACCCAGCCTGGCGGCGAAAAGTGAAGTGACCATGCCTAATCCCGCTTTCGATATGCAGTATTCTCCCCTGTTAACAGAGGCTATTGTGGCAGAAATGGAAGAAACATTGATGATGCAATTAAAAACATCCGCATTGACAGTTTTTTGCTGGATCATCAGGTTGGCTACCAATTGTGTGAGAAAAAAGGTACCCTTCAGGTTTATCCCCATCACATGGTCATAACTGTCCTCCGATGTTTCCAGAATATCTTTTCTTTCCTTCGGGGCAATGCCGGCATTGTTAACCAGGATATCAATCCTTCCCATTTCCGAGACAACTTTATCCACGATGCGCTGGCGATCATTGACATCCCCAATATTGCCCTGGTAATAGCTTACTTCAGGACCATGCTTTCGCAATTCTTCCAGTACCCCTTCTATTTGAGACAGATCACGAACTCCATTGATGGCCAGGCAAAAATCCTTTTGGACAAGGTGCCTGGCAATCCCCAGGCCAATGCCCCTGCTCCCACCGGTAATTAATGCTACTTTTTTCATGCTTGTTTCAAACAGTATTATCAAGATCAGGAATATCAATCCATCTTCTTCCCTCCCAGCTTTCCAGTCCTTTTTCGGCAAGCTGCACTCCTTTGGCTCCTTCGAGCAAATTCCACGGGAAGGGCTCATCCGCCATGACATGTCTCAGGAAAAGCTCCCATTGTACTTTAAACGCATTATCGTAAGTCTCCTGGTCACCGACCTCAACCCAATTATCAAAATACCTGATCGGCTGTTCAACATCTGGATTCCAGACTGGCCTTGGCGTATCATCATAGGTTTGGATATAACATTTCCTTAATCCGGCTACAGCCGATCCTTCAGTACCATCAACATG
>DAOWJB010000261.1 GCA_030640625.1 Bacteroides sp. | reverse complement strand
TGAATTTTCAAGGCACATCTGACTGCCTTCGTTGAGGATTTAAAAACACTGATGATGTTATCATCGTTAATATTCTCGATGACTCCTCCCTGATGTTTGCCAATTATTTCCCGGATGAGGGATTTAGGCCCTGGGGGAAGCCTGAGGGACCTGTATGCTGAAGATCCATCAATATTGGTTTGTCCGGTTAATTGCACCATCATGATGAACCGGTAACCGGTATCAATGCTGCCATCATCGTTTTTTACCGCACCCTGATCCGTTGTGGGAATACTCCCTATGATCATTTCATAGAGTACTGTATCAACTTCCTGGATAGCGCAGGCAAGGTTCCCATGGGATTCCTCGTGCATTTTTGCACAACTTTCTTCATCCGGAGCTTCCATCAGGCAGAACATAGTACCGGCCTCTTCATTAATCCAATACTGAAGGTTTCTGACATTGTATTTGGACTGGACGGACAGGTCCGACATATGGGCCCCTTTAACATCCTCAACCGTCACGTCAAGGTCTTTATGAAAATCCATAAATAGTGGCATAACAAATTAATTATTAGTATATAACACAAAATTAAGAAATAAAGATACGAAAATCTTATAAATATACAGGCATAGGCAGGATATTTAACATTTAAGAATTTATTATTCTCGCGTTTGTAACAATCTGCAATCGTTCGCGTAGCATGAAATGTGAACCTAAAATGATGATAAGATGAAACAGAAAACTCTTTTTTCATTGATGGCCGTTACGGTGATAATTGCGCTGGTTAGCGTTTCATGCAAGAAGGATGACAATGGTGCCCAACCAGCCATGCCGCCGATAGAATCCTTCCAGATGGATTTCAGTGATTTCACTGTCTTTCCCGACACCACAGATAATTTGAAATCATTGAACACCTATAAGCATTTCACATATTCATATGTTACGGTGGGTGTCTGGAACCTGATTACCACAGTGGCCCTGGCTGTACCGGTGGCGGTTTACCTGGAATCATTCAATCATACACCTGAGTTCCTGGGTGATGATACCTGGCAATGGACCTATTCGATAAACACATTTACTGCAAGACTGGTGACAACAAGGATATCCAACGAGAAATTCACTGCCGAGATGTTTATCTCTAATACAGGTCAGGAAGCCTTCGAAGATTTCAAATGGTTTGAAGGGACAGTCAGGTATGACCACACGCATGCCAGCTGGAAATTATTTGAAAGTCCCACCAACAATGTCCAATGGCTGAATATTGAGTGGACAAAGAACTGGGAAGCTGGCACCTCTGAGATTACCTATACCAATGTAAAAGCCGGTTCAGAAAAATTCGGAGGTTACATCACTTATGGGATCATTGATGATCCGGACTATGATGCATTTTATACACTGGTCACAGCAACGAATGAGGTTAATATAAAATACAATACCGAAACCAAGGCAGGCAGGGTTAAAGCTCCGGCTCATTTTGGGGACAGTGACTGGCGTTGCTGGAATGAACAGTTCCAGGACTCAGATTGCGGTCAGTAAGAAATAATTTCATTCCATTTATCGACACCAATATAATAGGGCGGCGGGAAATCGGCAGATTCTTTTCTGTAGATATCCCGCATGCTTTTTAGTATTTCAGGCATTTCTTCTGACACGTCCATGATCTCTGCCGGGTCATCCAGGAACTTATAAAGCCGGGTGGCAGGGGGCGACCCATCTGGCAAATCCTTGTACAATCCGGGTACAATTTTACCAACATGCCGGAGGATGTATCCATCCTTGACCACAACCCAGGCGTAGGGTGCCTGAGACCTTTCCCTGGCAGACGGCTCGATGACGGATTCTTTCATAAATCCCCAGGTACGGGAATGTATTCCTGTCCACAGCAAATAGTCATGAACCGTTTCGTCATTTTCCCCCCTGAGCAGTGACAACAGGCTTTTTCCATCAATCGAATCTGGTACCACACCTTCTGCAGCATCGATCAGAGTTGGCAGTATATCCAGGGTAGATACAAGATTATCAAGCTGTTTTGCCTTCAGAATACCCCCGGGCCAGTAACAAAAAAATGGGACCCTCATTCCTCCCAACAGGTAAGAACCCTTCTGTCCCGAAAATGGTGCATTCCCTGGTAAAACCGATGGACCGCCTACCTGTCCGCCGTTATCGGAAGTAAATACGATCAATGTATTCTCCAGCTGGTTCACAGATCCAAGATAGTCCAGGATCCTCTTGATGTTAACATCGACAGCAAATACATGTGCATAAAAATTATTCAGGTCATAGGATTCTGACCCAAATTGATTGTAATACATTTCCGGGGCTTTCGGTTCAAGGGAATCATGCACAGCATGGTAATGCAGTTGCACATAAAACGGTTGGTCTTTAACCTGGGATGATTTTATGAATTCAAGGGCTTTATCCGTGAAGAAATCTGTGTTATATCCTGGTTGTTTTCCTGCATGTGTATAATTTTCCCACACCAGGGTGGAATTGTAAAACTGGCTCGCCCAATAATTATAGCCATAGTAATAGTCAAACCCGTTCTGAAGCGGATTGTGTTCATCGATCACAGATCCCAGGTACCCTGAGTTCATAAAAGCCCGGTAAACTTCGGGGTCCTGTCTTAAATTTCCCCACCGGTCCAATTGCATATCCAGTCCCAGGCTATCAACCAGATTATTTAGGATTTTTTCATCACGTTGTCCAATATGCCACTTACCTATATGCGCAGTGGCATACCCCATGTCCTGCAAAACTTCTGCAAGGTGGCTGACCTGGTCCAGTCCCCGGGCCTCGCAATCAAGGTTACGGTAAACCCCCAGACGGTTTTGCTGCATTCCGGTGGCAATGCCCAGCCTGGAGGGGGCACATAAATTACTGCTTGTAAAGGCATTGGTAAATAAAATCCCTTCACTGGCCAGCCTGCTCATGGTGGGTGTTGCAGACTTTGAGAAGGCAAGGGCCTGTTCAGGGGAATAGTCCTGGTTTTCTTTCACC
The DNA here is from genome assembly GCA_030640625.1 of Bacteroides sp. GTDB lineage: Bacteria > Bacteroidota > Bacteroidia > Bacteroidales > SM23-62 > SM23-62. Next base: position 12,009 of record DAOWJB010000261.1, on the reverse strand, counting down.
AGCCTGACAAACCAGGGATTAAAATCCTCGACTGTCAGCGCTATGTTGTTCGGACCAAAATGGCCGTAGCCCAGATCATCCATCATGATAAATAGCAAGTTGGGCGCTTTGGCTTGCGGTCGTTTACAGCTTGAACAAGCTTGAAATGTCATAAATAAGGTCAGTAAAATTAAATACTTCATAGCTTTTGTGAGTTACAGCAAGTTTGTGAATTTAATCATTATTTGCCCTTTGATATTTTTCACATGTGGACTGACCAATATTTACCCTTATATTTATACGTCTGAAATTATACTATGGAAATACAAGAAGCAAAACAAATGGTCTGCGAAGCTGGCAAGAGGCTGCTGGCTGAGGGACTGGCGGCAGGTACATGGGGAAATATCAGCCTCCGCGTCGACCCGGAAACAATGGTGATAACCCCTTCAGGGCGGGACTATGAGGATCTTAAACCTGAGGAAATGGTGGAGGTTAATATCCTGACACATGAAATCAAGGGAAATATAAAACCCTCAAACGAGCTTGGGATGCATAGTGCGATCTACCGTGATCGCAAGGAGATCAATGCCGTGATCCATACCCACCAGCAGTGTGCATCCACGGTTGCGGCCACCCGGAGGGAAGTCCCACCAGTACTTGACGATATGGCACAGCTTATCGGGCCCACGGTACGCGTGGCCGATTATGCCAGGTCAAGCTCCAAAAAAATCATCCGCGGCACCCTGAAGGCGCTGAAAGGCCGGTTAGCAGCATTGTTGGCCAATCATGGCGCAGTCTGTATTGGCCGTGACCTGGATGAAGCTTTTGTGGTCAGCCAGGTCCTTGAAAAAGCCTGCAGGACCTTCATTGAAGCCGAGTTCCTGGGTGGTGCCAAAAGCATTAATAAAGTTGAGGCATACCTGATGCATCAATATTACCTGAATAAATATTCCAAACAAAAGAAAGGCAACAGATAGTTATTGTACACATCACCAAACCATTAAACCCTAAACTGTCATGCAACGCCGTAATTTTCTGAAAACATCTGCATCTGCAGCATTATTAGCCGGTACACTTCCAGCTTGTGTTACCCCCCCAGCCGGGGAGGAGGAAAAGATCATTGCCCACCAGGGCAGGATAAAGGATTATAAAAAATTCTCTGTCATCGATCCGGGATTAAAGATCACCAGGATTGAAACCTGGTCTCAGCCAAATGTGGCTGTAGTCAGGGTGACAACCGATAATGGCATGGAGGGATGGGGACAGATCTCTACCTACGATGCCGACATATCAGCAATGGTACTCCACCGGAAAATTGCCAACCTGGTACTGGGATATGACCCGGCGGAGATCGATGAACTTGTAGATCGTTGTGTAGAGCGAAACCTAAAGTATCCCTGGTCTTATGTCTGCCGTGCCCTGGGAGGGGTTGAAACGGCTATCTGGGACCTGTATGGAAAGATCAAGCAACAACCGGTCTGTGAATTGCTGGGAGGAGAAGCAAAACCGGTGCCAATTTATGGTTCGAGCATGAGCCGTGCCATTACTCCGGAGGATGAGGTTGACAGGTTTACCAGGTTGCGGGATGAAATGGGCATCAATTCATTCAAATTCAGGGTGGGTAAGGAGGCCAGCCGGAACGGGGATGCCTGGCCTGGCCGGACCGAAGAGATGATAAAAGGAGTCGGGTCCACCCTGGCTGACAGCTGTACCCTCCTGGTTGATGCAAATAGCAGTTATACGCCCGACAGGGCCATTGAAGTGGGGGAAATGCTGCAGGATTACGGGATCAGCCAGTATGAAGAACCCTGCCCATATTGGGAGATAGAATGGACAGCAGAGGTGACCAGGGCATTGGACCTGAAAGTTTCCGGCGGGGAACAGGATAATGACCTGTCCCAATGGAGAAGGATAGTCAGTATACCGTCGGTTGATATCATCCAGCCTGATCCGCTTTATCTTGGAGGGGTTGTACGTACTGTTCGCGCAGCCCAGATGGCCGCTCAAAAAGAGATCCCCTGTGTACCCCATTCCGCAAATCTTTGCATGGTGACCGTATTTGCCATGCACATCATGAGGGCCATCCCTAATGCCGGCCCCTACCTGGAGTATACGATTGAATTCGATGATGGGATCAATGAAGTAGCCAGGGAGCTGTATTCACCAAATTTGAAAATCGTGGATGGTCAGCTGGATATGCCATCCGCACCGGGCTGGGGTGTTGAGTTTAGCAAGGAATGGCTTGACAAGGCTGATTATGAGGTGAGTGTATCTGAAACCTGAGTCAGCTACATATATGCGCCGAACGATCAAGCATGTTGTCATCGATACGGATAAAATAAAAACTCCACAGATATGAAAAAATACTTTAGAACCAGCCTGTTGATTTTTCTGACTGTTATCGTGTTTTCTTGTGGATCAACTGAAAAACCAAACGTCATTTTCATACTGGTTGACGACCTTGGATGGAAAGACCTTGGATGCTATGATAGCGAATTCCATGATACCCCGAAGCTGGATGAACTGGCAAACCGGTCCATACGATTTACGAATGCCTATTCGGCATCTCCTGTATGTTCCCCGACACGAGCTGCCATCATGACAGGTAAGCATCCGGCAAGGGTGAATATAACCGATTGGATACCGGGGATGTCTGTCTCAAGAGCCCGGGACCCGAAACTGATCCCACCGGAGGATATTCATAATCTACCCCTGGAAGAGTTCACCATTGCTGAGGCTTTCAAAGAGCAGGGATATAAAACTTTCTATGCCGGGAAATGGCACCTGGGTGAAACCGATGAATTCTGGCCGGAATTTCAGGGTTTTGATATCAATAAGGGTGGAGTCAGCTGGGGAGCCCCGAAAAGGAATTCAGGTGCAGGTGGTTATTATTCCCCCTATAATAATCCCCGGCTGGAGAATGGTCCAGATGGAGAATACCTGACCGACAGACTAACCGATGAATCCATCCAGTTTATTGATTCGGCCAGTGATGACCCCTTCTTCCTTTACCTGGCTTTCTACACGGTCCATACCCCAATCATGGGATGTGATAAATATGATGAGATCTATGAAGAAAAGAGTTATCAATTACCGGACAGTGGAAAAATCATTACAGTGACAGAACGTGATACTGAGACCCGCATCAACCAGAGCAATCCAAAATATGCTGCCATGGTCCGTTCAATGGATGCCAATGTAGGCCGATTGCTTAAAAAACTGGATGAGACAGGGAAGGCTGACAACACCATAATCGTGTTTACTTCTGATAACGGTGGACTTACAAGCAGTGGTGGACCTACGGCAGTTGTCCCCCTCAGGGCGGGCAAGGGATGGTGTTATGAAGGAGGGATCCGGGTTCCATTGCTGATCCGGTATCCGAATATGTCGCATGCAGGTGCGGTCTGTGATGTGCCTGTCATAAGTATGGATTACTATCCCACATTGCTTGAGCTGGCGGGACTGGAACAGGATCCGGATCAACATGTCGACGGGAAAAGTCTCGTACCCTTTCTTGAAAATCCGGGCGAAATGGCGGACCGGACCCTGGTATGGCATTATCCGCATTATCATGGTTCCACATGGAGGCCGGGTTCTGCAATCCGCGATGGCAACTGGAAACTCATAGAATTTTATGAGGATAATACCGTCGAATTGTATGACCTGGAAACAGACCTGGAGGAAAGGGTAAACATGGCGAAAAAATTCCCTGATATAACCAAAAAGTTAAAAACCCGGATGCATGAAAAGCTTGATGAAATGGGTGGCCAATATCCTGTAGTCAAGAACAACCCTTAATCCATGCCCGACAGTTTTTCTATTGCCAGGTATAGGGCCTGTGTTCCCTTGGTGCCTTTCCCCATAGCCATGACAGAAAGATAGAGCTGCTTCGCCAGGGCAAGTCCGGGCAGAGAAAGATTCATCAATTCCGCCTCCTCAAGGGCAATGCCAAGGTCCTTGATGAAATGCTCCACCATAAATCCGGGTTCAAAATCTCCATGGACAATTTTTGGAGCCAGCACATCAAGTGTCCAGCAAGCTGCAGCACCCTTGCCGATAGAGCTGAGAACAGTTTCGAGGTCGAGTCCCGCTTTATGCCCGTAGATCAGGCATTCACAAACTCCGATCATTGTGCCGGCAATAGTGATCTGGTTACACATCTTGGTGTGTTGTCCGGAGCCAGCCTTTCCCTGGTATACCATGTTTTTGCTAAAGACATCCATGATGGGCATGACCTTATTAACAATTTCCTCATCCCCTCCGATCATTACCGAAAGGGCACCATTAATGGCGCCAACCTCACCCCCTGAAACGGGTGCATCCACCGCCCAGGCTTCTTTTTCCCTTGCGGCTTGATCAATTTTCACAGCTAGACCTGGCAGGGTGGTTGTCATATCTATTACGACAGCATCCTTTTTTAAAGTCTGCATGACGCCTTGTTCACCAAAGTATACTTCCTCCACATCTTTTGGATAGCCAACAATGGTAAAGATCACATCGCAGTTTTCAGCAATTGCAGCAGGTGTGTCGTACCAATCACATCCTTCCGCGATGAGCTTTTCAGACTTGCTTTTGGTGCGGCTGTATACCGAGACCTCATATCCTGCATTTACCAAATGCAGGGCCATGGGTGCCCCCATGATCCCGGTTCCGATCCATCCTATTTTTACATCTGAAGGGTTAAAACTTATGTTTGTCATGATATGATAATATTGGAATTAATTCTTTATGTATGGTATGGTTTGAGGGCCTTCGGGAAGCACGCAGACCCTGGCATCCGGACCGTGCTTTTTCAGTATCTCCCTGATCAATTCTTCCGGATCCTTTACCGGGTCAAACAGGGCCCGTCTAACGATCTCATTATCCAGTTTGTCGGTATATAGAGATACATGTGCCCGCTGCTGAATAATTACCTGAAAGAATACCTGCCATGTATCCTGAAGATCTTCTTCATATTTCTTGATATAGTCATATAGTTCATCAATGCTGTTGACTGCGGCGAGGATCCTTTCATAATCGGTATTGGCCGGAGTGCCATCCCAGCATTCAGCGGCAATCAGGATATCACCTCCCTTTTTAACAACCTGCATGGCGGCACTCATGCCCTTGACACTCTGATATATGTTCAAATCGAGTGGGTAGCCTGAGTTGCTGGTGATGACCAGGTCATACGGCCTGTCTACAGGTACCATGGCTGTTTCCTTGGCAAAGGCACATCCTTTCTTATGGGCGCTACATAGATCACCTGCATAAACCCCGGTAATCTCCTTGTTCTTGTTCAGGGTTATGTTCAGCAGAAATAGATCCGGTAACAATTCTGCAGCTTCCTGTACATCTTCCCAGAGTGGATTGCCTTCAGTGATCCCCCAGCGTGCATTATCATTTTCCAGCATCTCTATGGAGTGGTTATACCGGATGGTTTGTAGCAAAGCCATACCTGGCATCACTGCCTTTCCACCACCGGAAAATCCCATGAAGAAATGTGGTTCAATAAAACCTGTCAGTATTTTCAGGTCACAGGCTGCCAGTTCTCTGTTGATCCATATCTCATTTCCCGAGGAGGTGTTCCCTGTATGAATGAATAGGGATTTGTCATTGGTATCATTCTGAATAATCCTGTAAGAGTTGGCGATCTCCTTACCCAGTATGGTTTCCAGTTCCTGTTTTGGGGCGGGCCTGTGGGTTCCTGTTGCACAGAAAAAAGTAATGTTATCAGGTTGCACATGTTCCAGTTCCCTAAGGAGGGCTGGAACAATAATATCATAAGGAGTGGCACGGGTAATATCACTGAAAATGACAGCAATTTTCGTTTCTTTGCCCGCTAGATATTTCAGTGGTTTGCTCTTGATCGGAGAATTCAGAGCCATCGTCACAGCACCAATTTGGTCTTTAAGTCCCTCCACCCATTCAGGCTCAATAATATCCGTATGGTATCCTTCCGGAATCTCCCATTCCAGTCCCTTTTTGCCATATGCAAGTTTCACTTTCATTGCACCGTCGTTTTGATCAGAACCTGGCAAATGGTTGGCCGCATCATCCCGCTACCAATAAACTTTTCCCCTTTAAATTCATCCAGCAGAAAATCGATGTCCTGACAAAATTCCATCGTATTTTATGATTAATGGTTTATTAGAAAAGTCCGGGTACAACAAAATATACCAGGATCAGACCAATTATCCCAACAGTTAGGCCATAGATGGTCATCGGGATAAGATTCCTTTTGATCAGGATGCCTTCAACACCTACAAGTCCCACTGTAGCACATGCCGCGATCACATTATGCACACATATCATATTTCCAAAAGCACCACCAATGTTCTGCAGGGCGACGATTATCACCTTGGAGATTCCCAGTTGATCAGCAATGGAATACTGGAAAACGGAAAACAGCATATTGGAAACGGTATTGGAGCCAGCCATAAAGGATCCCAGCGCCCCTACAAAGGAATCAACCAGGGGCCAGGCGCCCCTGAAAACATTTGTCATTGCTTCAGCCATGACAAGGGGCATGCTGTTATATTCAATGGGATTATTTCCGGATTGCATCATGATCCTGACCATCGGTACAGCAAATAACAAAGCGATGGTCGGTCCCTTGATCCGTATAAAGGTCTCCTTCCATGCCAGGCTCACCTGTGTTTTATTCATTTTGTAAATAGGTATGCAAAGCAAGGCAACCAGTATAAAAGGAACCACCCCTGGTATGTAGAGAATATTAAAAGTATTGCTGATGCTTGTTCCAAAAAGGTCATTGTAGTGGACGGTCATGATGGATTTGATCCAGCCGCCAAACGGAAGTGATCTTACCCTGGTCAGGACCAGAATTAAGGCGATCAGGATGTAAGGGACCCAGGCCATCGCCAGTGATATCCCAGTTTTGGCTTCTTTGCTGGACATGGAAATGGATCCCATCCAGTTGCTTTCCCACTGGCTTTTGTCCGGGAAGTCCCAGGGGTCCTTGGGGACTAAAAATCCGGCCCGGGTGGTAAACAGTATGATGCCCAGTCCGAGTAATCCACCGAGCAAACTTGGGAATTCAGGTCCCAAGAGCCAGGCCACAAGCAGATATGGCACTACGAAACAGAGTCCGGCAAAAATGGCGAATGGCCAGATGGACAATCCTTCCCTGATGGATTTATTTTTTCCAAAAAAACGGGTCATCATGGCTACCAGGATCAGCGGGATGAATATGCCCGGGATGGCATGCTGAATCCCCGTCCACAATCCTACCTGGTAGATAAAATCATTGTATTGGAGTCCCGCGTCAGCAATCTGCTGCATGAGTTCAGGTGTATTTGTGGTCTGGCCAATACCGATCAGCGTAGGTGTACCAACGGCCCCAAAGGACACACATGTCGAATTGGCGATCAGTGCAACCATTACAGCGGCCAGGGCCGGGAAACCGAGTGACAGTAACAATGGAGCGGCCAGGGCTGCGGGTGTACCAAAGCCTGCGGATCCTTCAATAAAACTGCCGAAGAACCAGGCTATGATGATGGCCTGCACTCTGCGGTCGGGTGATATGGCGGTAAATCCCACATTGATGGCAGCCAGGGCTCCGCTCTCCCTGAGGGTGAACAATACTGCCAGTGCACCAAATACAATCAGCAGGATCTGGATGGCTATTCCCACACCATTTACAGTGGAAGCAAGGATCCAGTGCATTGGTGTCTTCCAGATAAATACAGCCAGTAGAACAGCCGCAATAAAGGCAACTGGCATGGCTTTGGTGGCTCCCCAGCGAAAGCCAACCATAAGGATAAATATGATTGCAATAGGAAAAAATGCTATCAGGGCAAGGACTCCAAGAGACATGGTTTGGTGATTTAAGTGTGTTTGAGACGTTTTAATCGCTGATCTAAAATTAGAACTTTTCAGAGAATACAAAAACTTTAGTGTAAATTTAAAAGGCAAACAATCACAGCAATATTATGAGAATCCTGATCGCACCTGATTCATATAAAAATGCCCTATCGGCCATGAAAGTTGCAGAATCCCTTAAGGCGGGCCTGCAAAAAGTCCTGCCTGATGCCGAAATTGAACTCCTTCCCATGGCGGATGGTGGAGAGGGAACCGTCGAGGCCCTGATCGATGCTACCAGGGGACAGATCATTAAAACCCAGGTTCATGATCCGCTTATGAGGCCAATTGAATCATCTTTCGGGATCACTGGAGATGGAATCACAGCCGTAATTGAAATGGCATCTGCTTCGGGTATTCAGTTAATTACATCGGATGAAAGAGATCCATGGATCACCACCACATTTGGCACCGGGGAATTAATCCATGCCGCCCTGGACAAAGGTTGCCGTGATATCATCCTGGGCATTGGCGGATCTGCCACCAATGATTGCGGGATGGGTATGGCAACTGCCCTGGGTGTAAAATTCCTGGATCAATCTGGAAATCCTGTGCTGCAGGGGGGAGGAATGTTGGGTGAGGTTGCCCACATTGACATGAGCGGTCTGGTTGCGAGGATTAAGGATACAAAGATCATGGTGGCCTGTGATGTCACCAATCCATTGACTGGCCCAACCGGCGCTTCCCATGTTTACGGTCCCCAGAAAGGTGCCAACCCTGAAATGGTAAAAAAACTCGACAGCAATCTTAAGAAGTTTTCCGATCTCATTCTGGAGCAACTTGGAAAGAGCGTGGCGGAAATCCCGGGTGCCGGTGCAGCAGGTGGTCTTGGTGCCGGACTGATCGCCTTCCTGGACGGCGAACTGGTTGAAGGAGTTCCGATCATCGCAGCTAAAACCGGACTCGATGCCGCAGCTGCAAGGGCTGATATCATAATCACCGGGGAAGGCAAGATCGATTCACAGACGCAGTTTGGCAAAACTCCATATGGGGTGGCCCGGGTGGCCAAAAAGCATGGCAAACCGGTAATTGCCGTTGCAGGCACCATCGGGGAAGGCGCCGATGAACTTTACGGGAAGGGAATAGATGCCATTGTTTCCATTCTTGACAGACCCAGGAGTCTGGAAGATGCCATTAAGGAAACCCCAACACTACTGGAAGCAACAGGAGTAAGGATTGCCCGTTTATTAATTCTTGGCCAAGGCAAGTGATTGTTAACTCTTAAGATGAGTATTATTTTATGCTCACCTGTTTTACAAATTCATTTGTTTCAAGTTTCAGGTCTTCAATGTTCTGGATATGTTTTCCCTGAATGAAGATGTCTTCAAGTTGGATATTTTCGACCAAATGCTTCTCGTCAAAGCCTAACATGGTGCTGGCCGGGAATGTGGTTCCCATATAATTGATATGTTGGAACCTGATCTGATCAATTTGTCCACGAATTGTATCTTCTCCTCGGTAATGCCTGATCTTCAGCCCAATTAATCTTCCCAATTCATCAGGATCGTAGCTGCGTTCTGCGATCATTGCGTTTTCTTTAATGGGCTCTTCAATACGGATATCCTTAAAAAGCACATCCCTGATATGGGCCCGTGCGCCGTTCTGCATATCCATGGCATAATGCACAAAACGAATGACATCACATTGTTCGAAAAGTATATCGCTGATGGAGTCTGCCTTCGTTTCTGTGCCGATCTTCAGTGGCCGCCCCCAATCATTCCAGAGTACACAATTCCGGACCCTGATGTTTTTCACATTGCGTTCTTCTGTGAGGTTATCCTTCCATCTCAATCCCTTTAGTACAATGTTGTCATCAAATGCACGGATAAAGCAATCCTCGATGATCACGTCCTGGCTGTTTACAACATCAATGCCGTCCGTGTTATACCTCCACAGACCGATAAGCTTGATATTTGATATTTTGACATTTGAGCATTTGACCGGGACCACTGTCCATTTATGAGAGTCCCGAAAGATGATGCCCTCTACATATACCTGGTCGCAACCCTGAACCGCAAGCATATGGGAAGCATCAAAGCGTCCTACCTGGCTGGCATCAAGGATCCCGCGTCCCAGGATCCTGATATTGGAGGCATTTTTTGCTTCAATGACCCCATGAACGATGGCCCCCCCTTCAATATAAACAGTCTCATTGATTTTCATTTGAATGACACCAGCCTGGTGGACACCCGGTCCAAAATAATGAACATAAGGATCTTCCAGATCCGGTTTATCAGTTTCTACCGTGTTAGCAAAAAGATGGAAGGCATTATGGTAGTTGTTCACTTCTACTACGACCTGGCATGGACCCGGTAGCTCAAAGCTGATCATATTATTTTCAATCAAGGGTACTATGCCATAGGATAAAGGCCGGATGGTTACCGATTCAATTTTTTTCCTGGAGGTTAATTCTATGTGGACCTTTCCCGAGCAGTCAAAATAGGCAAATGAAGCGATCTCAGTCTGGTCTTTCGGCCTTTGATACCCGGGCCACACCTGGTTGATTGGCCAGGCAGATACCCTGGCCTGGTAGACAAATACTTCCTGTCTGTTGACTTTCAGTTCAAAGTCTTCGGATACAGGCTCTCCCGACGGTGCAGGATATATTGTCAATTCACTGCTTTGTTCATTGGCACAGGAAGATAGAAACAAAATTAAAAAACCAAGGATCAGCAGTATATTGATTTTGTTCATGTCCGGGCTCACCCTGAAGTGCGGCTATTTAATGCTTACTGTCTTCACAAATTCATTGGCTTTTAATTGCAGATCTTCCCTGTTCTGAACCCGCTGGCCATTTATTACTATATCCTCCAGCTGGATATTATCAATGTCGTGTTCTTCACTATAACCGTGCATTATGCTCGGAGGGAATGTGGTTCCCTGATAATCAATCTGCTGATAGGTGATGTGTTCGATCTTTCCACGGATGGTGTCTTTGCTGTATGGATTGGCCCTGATATTCAGGTCAATCAGGAAACCCAGCATGTCTGGATCATATGGACGTTCTGCTATCCGGGCTTTGTCCTTGATGGGATCCTCCACACGAATGTCCTTGAAAAGGATGTTTCTAACAACGGCACGGTCACCATTCTGAACGTCCATAGCAATATGCACAAAATGAATGATATCACAGTCTTCGAAAACGACATCCGTGATGGTATCGGCGACCGTTTCTGCCCCGATTTCCAGGGCGCGGCCCCAGTCATTCCAGAGGACACAATTACGGACCTCAATATTTTTCAAATTTCTCGCCTCTGTATAATTGTCTCTCCATCGCAATCCTTTCAGGACGATATTGTCATCAAAAGCACGGACGAAGCAATTTTCAATAAGTACATCCTGGCTGTTCACCAGATCGATCCCGTCTGCATTATATCGCCAGAGCCCAATGAGTTTAATATTGGAGATCCGGACATCCGTACATTTAACCGGAACGACTGTCCACACGTGTGGATCGCGGAAGATGATCCCTTCCACAACCACATTCTCGCATCCCCGGGCGGAAACCATTTGTTGTGCATCAAAGCGGCCAATTTTGCTGGCATCCAGGATCCCGCGGCCGGAGACCTTGATGTTTTCTGCCTCTGTTGCCTGGATATTACCATGCACAATGGCCCCTCCTTCGATATAGACCGATTCATTGCTGTTCAGTTCTATGGTACCTGCATCGTGGCGGCCTGGTCCGAAATAATGAACGGATGGATCTTCCGGATCCGGTTTATCCGATTCGACCGGGTTGGCAAAAAGATGGAAGGCATTATGATAGTCATTTATCTCCACCACTATCTGGCGTGGACCGGGTAGATCAAAGCTTATTTTGTTTCCATTTATTTCAGGCACAATGCCATAGGAGAGGGGACGGATGGTAACCGATTCAATCTCTTTTGTTGTGGTTAATTCGACCTTGACTTTCCCGGTACAATCAAAATAAGAGAAGGAGGCAATCTCGGTCTGATCCTTTGGTCGCTGGTATCCCGGCCATACCTGGTTGATCGGCCAGGCTGATACCCGGGCCTGGTAGACAAAAACTTCCTGATTGTTGACTTTCAATGAAAAGTCTTCGGCTGCTGGTTCATCCTGGGGTGCGGGATAGATGATTAATTTGCTTTTCCTTTCTGATGTGCATGACGCAGTTACAGCAAGGCAAAGCAAAATAACGGTTAGGGATTT
>DAOWJB010000017.1 GCA_030640625.1 Bacteroides sp. | reverse complement strand
TGGAAAGAATGTTGTCAAAACTCCCCCCAACCTATTTATGTTATTGGCAGCGAAGTGCCTGTCCCGGGTGGGGCACAGGAAGAAGAGGATACAATCACACCGACGAAGCCCGAAGATGCTGCCCGGACCATAGAAATTACCAGGCAATCCTTTTATGATGCGGATCTTTCAGGTGCCTGGGACCGGGTTGTAGCAGTGGTGGTCCAGCCAGGTGTAGAATACGGTGATGACGGGGTGTTTAAATATAACAGGGAATTGGCAAAGGGACTGAGCAGTAAAATTTCCGAGTATGACAGGCTTGTCTACGAAGCACATTCAACCGATTATCAGACCGAAGCTGATTTAAAGACCCTGGTTGAAGACCATTTCTGCATTCTAAAAGTGGGACCATGGTTGACTTTCGCTTACCGGGAAGCTTTATTCGCCCTGGAAGCAATGGAAATTGAGATAATGGGCGCAGGGAATGAAAGATTGTCAGGATTGATAGATACACTGGACAGTGTTATGGTCAATGATCCAAAGCATTGGGCAAAATATTATTCCGGAACAGAGAATCAGCAATTATTTAAACGTAAATACAGCTTTTCTGACAGATCAAGGTATTACTGGCCTGATGAATCTGTAATATCTGCTAAAAACAAATTGTTTGAGAATCTGAGAAAAAACCGGATACCTTTATCCCTGTTGAGCCAGTTTATGCCTCAGCAGTTTTATCAGGTATTAAATGGCAGGCTGACTGATGACCCAAAGGAACTGGTTCTGGATTATATCCGGATAGTAGCCGGGATTTATTCCAGGGCCTGTGGTTTATCAAATGGATAAATATCAGGATATGAGATTACAGGACAAGTATAAAGAACTCCGGAATACCCCCATTGCACTGCTCGCAACCAATTTTTACAATTTCGAGACCCTCGAAGGAGTACTGCAGGCAGCCGTTCAGTGTAAGAGCCCAATTATCCTTCAGCTTACCCGGAGCTCTATCGAATATATGGGCTTGCCGATGGCTTTTCAAATGGCAAGGACAGCCATTAACCATCATGGTGTTAAGGCATGGATTCACCTGGACCATGGGGATTCTTATGAATTGGTTGCTCAATGCCTCGATGAAGGGTTTGATTCAGTTATGATTGATGCAAGCGAAAAACCTTTCTTTGAAAATATCTCAGTCACGCAGAAAGTTGTTGCCCTGGCCCGTAAATATGATGCCTGTGTTGAGGCTGAACTTGGCTATGTGGCAAAACTTGGACAATCTACGGAAAAGGAAGGTTTTACGATGCCGGAAGAAGCCAGCAGGTTTGTTGATGAAACCGGGGTAGATGCTTTGGCTGTTGCTATCGGTACCTCACATGGATTTTATAAGAAGGAACCCCGCTTAGACCTTGAAAGACTGTCCAATATCCGGGAGGTTACAAATGCAGCTCTCGTTTTACATGGAGGCAGTGGTGTTCCTCATGCAACACTCAGGGAAGCCATTGGCAGGGGTATATGTAAAATAAACCTGGCAACGGAAATCAAAAACATTTTCATGAAAACGCTGAAAGCAAAATTGGAAAATGAAAGCGAAATTGATTTAAGAAAAGTCTTTCCGGTGGCCATTGACGCTGTAACCATGCTTGTTGCCGAGAAACTTAAAGTAGTAAACAATAAATAAAATCAGATCAGATCATGAATTACAACATCCATCCAAAGCACCCTCTAATGCTCTTATCATCATTGTTTTTATTTTTATTCCTTGCAGCTCCTGCCCAGGAGGCCACAACTGCCCTTTTCAACGAAGGGATCTACCTCATTCCCCATCCCCAGGAAGTAAGCCTTGAGGGCGATGATTTTGTGCTGGGCAGTGAACTGTCCATAGTACTGGACAGAAAAGCCTCCGACAGGGACAGGTTCGCAGCAACAGAACTTGCCGCACAGCTCAAAAAAGAATGGGGGGTAAACGCTGTTATCGCCGGTTCTGCTTCCGGCAAATCAATCATACTGACGCATAAAGGGGTTTCCAAAAAAGTAACCGGACTGCCAAAGAAGAAAGCCATGCAGGGATACCAGCTGACAGCGGAAGCCGATCAGTTGATTATCAGGGCAAAAAGCGAGGCAGGCTTGTTTTACGGTACCCAGACCATACTTCAGATCATTAAGAAGGGGACCAGTGGTGCCTATGTTCCCGGGATGGAGATCACCGACTGGCCGGATATTCCCGAACGGGCCTGTCATTATGATACCAAGCATCATCAGGACAAGCGAGCATATGTTGAAAGTTTTATCCGGGATCTTGCCAGGTACAAGATCAATATGCTGGTCTGGGAATGGGAGGACAAATTCGAGTATCCCAGCCATCCGGAGATTGGTGCCCCCGGTGCATTCACTATGGAAGAAATGCAGGAGATCACCCGGTATGCCAAACAATACCATGTGCAGCTGGTGCCCCTGGTGCAGGGACTGGGGCATGTGAGTTATATCTTAAAATGGCCCCAGCACAGTCACCTGCGGGAAATACCTGCCTCCAACTGGGAGTTTTGTCCACAGAAAGACGGCAGCTATGAACTGCTGAACGATCTCTGGCAGGATGCAATCAAAGCTACCCCTGGCTCTGAGTACATGCATATAGGAACCGATGAATCTTACGAATTGGGCAAGGGTGTTGAATGTGGTTGCCAGGCTGAGGTTGAACAGACAGGCAAACATGCCATGATGACAAAGTTCATCGCCCGCAGTGCGAAACCCCTGATGAAGGAAGGCCGGACAGTTATGGCCTGGAGTGCTCAATACGTTCCCGGGGAAGATTTAAATCCCCCAAAGGGAATGGTAATCGATGCCTGGGGAAGGATGGGCACTGAACATTTAAATGAAATTAAAAAGGAGGGCTACGAAATATTTGTTTATGATCCCAATCCGGGCATCGAACCCCTCTTCCTGCCTTACTTTTACAGGCTGAGGGGAGAAGGCGATGAGGAGAAGGAAGTTGAAAACTGCCTGCAAAGATCCTATGATGCGGATTCACGGGCCGCAAAAACAGGGTTATTCGATGGGATGATCAACACTTCATGGGATGATTCCGGACTTCACAACCAGATGTGGATGATGAGTTTTATCAATTCTGCGGAGTGGTCCTGGAGCGGAAGCAATCCTACACTGGAAGAATTCATCAATAAATACTTTATGAACTATTACGGGGAGGATTCCAGAGACATGAGAGAATTATTCCTGCTGCTGAATAAGGCAGGCTATTATTATTACCAATCATTGGAACGACGGGTCTGGCATTATGGGGATGTGGGCAAGACCCATCTTCCTGACCTGCCTCGTGGCGATAACCTGGAATATGATGAATTCTGGAACCGGGAGTATGCAGTAAAAATTGATGAATCCAATGAGCAGTTAAAACAGATGGAACGTGCCAGGGAGATCATCCGGGCCAACCAGGCAGCCGGTGTTAAGCACAGCTATGACCTGGAACTTTTCACTACCATTGTAGACCTGGTCAGTCATACCTGTAACACCTACCTGGCCTTGTCCACACTTGAAAAGGCTGTTAAGGAAGCCCACAACCAGCGTTTTTTAAGCCACCAGGCCGCCTATCAATCCATGGAAAATGCAGTTGAAATAATTGAGACAAACCTTTTAGAGAGGCATAAGGTGTACCATGAGCTGCTGGCCATATGGGAAAAAACACGTCTTCCAAAGGGACTTTCCACGGATGATAAGGAATTCTTTCACCGGCAGGACCGCGCCCGGCATTTTGCCTTTCGCCGGGCAGATATGTCTTACCTGATCTATGATGAGCAGTTACTCGGACTGGAAGATTATAAAGAAAAACTCCTGGAATACATGGATTGGTATAAGAAAACCTATTTAACGATCACCTTGCCTTCCGGGTGACCGCTTATTGTATTGCCCTCCAGGGTTACTTTCGGAACCACTTCTCGCAGAAAAACGCCTGCTATTTGAGTGCCTTTGCCAGTATCTCGAATAGTGTTGTCTTTTATAACCAGGTCTTCCGGGGTACTATGAACTGCAAAACCATAACCTTCACCGTTTTGGCCATTATTTTCGACCAGGTTATTTTTAAATGTATTACCGTGAGGTGAATTTCGTGAATTTTCATCCCGGAGATTTATGCCATCGCTGCCATTTTCAAAAATATGATTATCCTCAAAAACCACATCTGTATCTTTGTGTCCGGTACATATTCCATGCCTTCCATTGTGGTGAAATTGATTATTTTTTACCAGACTGTGATGAACACGCCAGCAAATAAACATGCCGTCCACGGTATTGTGGTGAACATTATTATTCAGTATCCTTGATTTGGGAGACCCTGTTCCGGGATGTAAACCAATATTGCCAGAACCTTCGATCTCACAATTTTGTACCAGAACATTCTCGGTGATCTGCCAGGTTATACCCTCACCGTTAAAATCCTTGACATGAACGTTGTCAACAGTAACATTTTTTGATTTTATAATCGCAACACCACCTCCATTGCACCCGTCCGTCCTTTCATTATGCTCTTTATTTCCATCTATGACAAGATTTGATACAAGAACATTTTCAGCATCTTTTACCAGGACCCCTGAACCAGCATTGGAAACCCAGCCATCCTTATCTGCTCTGTAGTCCCTGATCAGGTAGTTATCAATATAAAGTACATTTTCCTGGATGTCTGTAATCGTACCGGCAGACACATTCCAACAAGACGACTGGGGTTCATCCCAGATCTGCACACTCATGCCAGGTTCAAATCCGGATGCATCCTCCACCATCAATTTCAGTTCCGCATAATCGGCATCATCGATCAGCCTTGATTTGAAACCCTCAGCTCGTTTTAAAATAGTCGTGGGACCAGATCCGATCAGATTCACATTAGACCGGAGACGTACAGCATCTTTCAGTTCGAAAGTACCTGCCCGCAGTTTTACTGTTCCGCCTTCGACTGGCAAAGCATCCACAGCCAATTGAATGGACTCATTTGAAAATCCATGGATATCAGCCTGTTCCCCTCCGACAGTAATGATAGTTCCTGTGCGTTGTGGAGTAACGAGTGCATCAATTTTGAATTCTTCATACTGTGCGTATGCAGCATTCGATAGCACTAACAAAATAAAAATTAGTTTTTTCATTTTATACTGTTTTAACATGAATAATTCATATTGCCTGAGATATGCATCTATCCAAAGACTGCATAAATACCCGAACTACTGTTCAATCTCCAGGGTAATTTCCATCTGGTTCCAGCGGTAATTCACGGTATGTGACCTGCCTTCCTCGTTTCTCATGGCATCTGACCAGATCAGTACCATTTTTGTCCCGTCTTCACCGATCCACCTGGGTGACAATTTGGGCTGGTAGGTCCTGTTTTTTTCGTCATCCACGATCCAGTAGTCCGTATAAAAGAATTGCTTCCAGGGACCATAAGGTTTTTCTGAAAACCAGAAACCCAGACTGCCTGTTTTTGTGTGCATCCAGTTGTCGTAATAGTCGTCTCTGGAATCAGTGAGCCCATGTCCGGCATAGGTGCCTCCGTTTACCATGATATATAGCCCCAGTCCCTCATTCCACACAATGGAAGGAAGCCATGAATACCAACCAAAATATTCCCCACTATCGTTTTTTTCCGGGAATTCATGGATCACACCCCTGTTGTCCAGGTCATCTGTCCATAAAGGATCGCCCCCGTCCCAGGAAACAAAATATTCCCAGTTGTTCCTCTTTTCAATCTCATTATGTTTTACCCTGGCCAGGAGCAAGTGATTGGATTGTGCCCCTTCGGGAGAATAGATGTAGATATAATCATCCTGTGCAGCTGAATTCGCCTGTCCGTTTTGAACAAATGAACAAAAGGAAAAGGGATACGCTGTATCGTCATGAATAAATTTCCCCGACTCCTCCATGAAAAACATCTCCTTATGGCTTATATCTTCCCTGGCTATATCATCCCAGGGGTCCAGGAACCTTTCCTCGCCAAGGCTGTTTACGCGGTACCAGGTCTTGCCTGAATCGGGTGATTTGAGCATTTTAATTCCCCTGAAAGGTCCGCTCCAGTCTGCCCCGGAAGTCTTTGAAACCATGGAATAAAGATGATCCCCTGCACTGAGCACGCCGTACCCGAACCAACCCCCCAGGTCCTTGGTGAACTGGGGATATCCCGGGATATCCTCCCTGGTAAAACCCTCAGTTTCACCCACTATACGATATAAATGATTATGGTATTGGTATTCACCATTTAACCAGTTCCCATCACACATGGAAGTAACCTGGTGCCCTTCATGGGTCCAGGTAATGCACCAGTTGTCTCCAGGATTATCAAGCCGGATCAGTGTTTCGGTATGAAAGCGCAGATCAATGGGTGTAACAGGACGATTACTGCAGCTGGATAACAATACCATAATACCACATAGAGCGAATAGTATCGACTTTTTTCTCATAAATTTCATCCTGGCGGATTCAGAGGGCAATTTAATTAATTCTGCTGATTATTTTCAGTATTGGAATTCCTTTATATTTTTGTGGTTTATTACCATATTTCAAAGCCTACATGGTTAAATCACTTTATCCACTAAGATTCCACCCGATTTACAAACAGCTGATATGGGGTGGTGAAAAACTCAGAGAGCATTATGGAAAAACGGATGCGCCCGAGAAAACCGGCGAAAGCTGGGAGATCAGCTGTGTTGAAGACAATATCTCTTTGGTTTCCAATGGATTTCTGGAAGGTAATAGCCTGGTTGAGATCGTTCAAATGTATAAAGGTGAGCTGGTTGGCCATCAGGTATTTAAACGGTATGGAAACAGATTTCCCATTCTGACCAAATTCATTCATTCCAATGACGATCTGAGCATCCAGGTTCATCCCGGAGACAGATATGCCTCTGAACACCATGGGGAGAACGGGAAGACAGAAATGTGGTATATTCTGGATTCAGAGAAAGATGCCCAGTTGATTGTTGGCTTTAACCGGGATCTCGACAGGGAGATTCTCCATGAAAAATTGAATAATAATTTATTTAAGGAAGTGCTCAATTTTGAAAAGGTATCGGAAGGAGATGTCATTTTTCTACCTGAAGGGAGGATACATGCACTTGGACCGGGCATTGTGCTGGCAGAGATACAACAGACTTCCGACAGGACCTATCGGATTTATGATTGGGATCGTCTCGGGAAAGATGGGAAACCACGTGAGTTGCATATTGAGCATGCGCTGAATGTATTGGATTTTAAGGCTCATTCAGCATACAAAACCAGTTATCAAAAAATCCAGAATGCCAGTGTGAACCTGGTAGATTGTCCCTATTTTACTACCCGGCTCATTCATTTTGATAAAAGATTCGAAAGGGATTATGAAGCTATTGATTCTTTCGTGATTTACATGTGCCTGAGTGGTGATCTTGAAATTCAGTACAATAGTGAAAACCGGACACGCCTGAGTAAGGGAGATACCATTCTGATTCCTGCTGTAATTAAGAATCTTTCACTTATTCCATACGAAAACAGCAGTTTGTTAGAGATTTATTTGTGAGGTGCATTAAGATTCGTAATCCACTGAAGCTGTCTTCTCGCGTATACCGTTTATATATTCAACCACCTCCTGATGTGCGGGATGCACCCTGTATATCTCAAGATCTTCAAGGTTATCAAAGGTGGATACCAGGACAACATCAAATGCCCTGGCAGATTCCTTTACATTGATCCCCACCTTCATGGACCGGATGACATCGATTTTACCCGGAAGGGCTTCGAGACGTTTTTTAAGTTCCATTTTGTTCTTATCTTTTTGCTCCCTATCCGGGGTCTCCAGTAATTTGAACATGACGATATGATGTATCATTTCCTGAACTCTTATAGATTTTGTATTTTCGGTTTAAAATCTCATCAAAGATATCAATTTTAGCAAAGGAATAATATGCTGGTAGTAGGGATTGCCGGAGGAACCGGGTCAGGTAAAACCACTGTAGTGAACAGGATACTGGAACGATTGCCGGAGGATAAAGTGGCATTTGTCCCACAAGACGCCTATTATAAAGATAATAGTCAGCTGAAGCTGGAGGACAGGCAGGAGATGAACTTTGATCACCCGGATTCAGTTGAATTTTCTTTGCTGATTGAGCACATAATCAAGCTGAAAGAAGGGAAGGCTATTCAACGGCCAATATATTCATATCTCACCTGCACACGGTCTGATGAAACCATTCCGATAGAACCCAGGCAGGTAACCATTCTGGAAGGCATCCTCATCCTTACCCACGAGGCACTGAGGAACCTGATAGATATCAAGGTTTTTGTAGATGCGGATGCGGATGACAGGTTAAGCAGGGTTGTCAACCGTGACATTCAGGAACGGGGCCGTTCGGTAAACAAGGTGCTGGAGCGTTATGATAAAACAGTAAAACCCATGCATTTGCAATTCATAGAGCCTTCCAAGCGCTATGCTGACATCATTGTACCCCAGGGTGGGAATAATCTGGTAGCCATTGATATTCTCACCACCATTATCCTGGACCGATTAAAGAAGCAATAGATACCTGGCATCAAAAATAAGTTTATATGATACGTGACATTAAACTTGAAAACGTCCTGTTCCTGGATATTGAAACTGTCCCGCTGGTCCCTGAATACAGGATGCTCAACGACCACATGAAAGCATTATGGGATAAAAAGGTTGCCGTCCCTGTCAAAAATGAGGAGGGTTTGCCTGAGGAATTGTGGGAGAGGGGGGGACTATATGCCGAGTTTGGCAGGATCATATGCATCTCAGCTGGTATTTTTTCAAGCCTGGAACAGCCCAGGCGTTTCCGCATAAAATCCTTTGCAGGAGATGATGAGGCGGAAATCCTGGATGGATTCTCCGGATTATTGAAAAAGTTCCGTTCAGGAAGGGAACTTATTCTTTCTGCCCACAACGGGAAGGAATTCGACTTTCCGTTCATGGCCCGGAGAATGATTGTACTTGGACTTCCCCTGCCTGAAGTATTGAATATTGCCGGAAAGAAACCCTGGGAGGTAAATTTTGTGGATACCATGGAGCTATGGAAGTTTGGTGCGTACAGGCATTACATTTCCCTGGCCCTGATGGCAGAGATCCTGGATATTCCCAATCCCAAAGATGATATTGATGGCAGTCAGGTAGGCAAGGTTTATTATGAGGACAAGGATATTGAAAGGATTGCCCGGTATTGCGAGAAAGACGTCCTGACAGTTGCCCAGATCCTGCTGAAACTGCGGGGAGAAAACCTGATCCCGGAAGAGAATGTGGAAGTTATAGAAAATACCTGATGGTTTTGATCAGCAGATCCGGTTGTTCAACATGCAGCCAGTGGCCAGCTTGAGGAATGGTAGCGATCTCAGCCATGGGAAAGATCTTTTTTATGTCAGAGATGCAGTCATCCGAAATATAATCTGATTTTTCACCGCGTATAAAAAGAACCGGAAACCCTGTAATACCGGTCCCTGGTGTATATTTTGAAAGATCAATTCCCTCGAAAATGGAAGGAAGTTCCTTCTCGATCACAGCGGCATTCAATTTCCAGCGGTAATTGCCATCCTTGCCCCGGTGTACATTTTTCATCAGGAAACTCCTGATCTTTGGGGAGTGAATGCTTCGGGCAAGCTGCCGGTCCACATCCTCCCGTTTATTCACCTGGCTGAAATCCACTGAAAGCATGCCACTGATGATTTGCGTATGGGTCCTGGACTGGCTGGTATGGTCATCCGGATGGCATGTAGTGGGTGCAATATCGATGACGATCAGGGAATCAATTCTTTCCGGATGAGTTTCTGCCAGGAACATAACCGTTTTTCCGCCCATGGAATGGCCCACCAGGATTGCTTTCTGGAGGTCTTGACGGTCCATGAATGTGAGTAAGTCATCCTTCATGGCCGTGTAATTATGTGAGTCGGAGTGAGGTGACTGTCCGTGATTTCGCTGGTCTACAAGATAAACATCAAAGTTACTGGCAAGCGACCTGCCTATGAATAACCAGTTGTCAGAGGCCCCATAAAGTCCATGTACAATGATCAGGGGCGGACCTTCTCCAAAATTTCTGTAAAAAAGTTCCATGATGGGTGATTATTTGGCGTGCTGCCTACGTAAGCTGCCGTTGATATAACTGGATCGTATTTTCCAGTCCGAAGTAAAGCGCATCAGAAATCAGGGCATGGCCGATGGATACTTCTTGTAATCCGGGGATATGGTCGTTGAAGTACTTCAGGTTCTCCAGGCTGAGATCGTGCCCGGCATTCAACTTAAGTCCAATTTCCACTGCCCTGGCAGCTGCTTCCGTAAAGGCCGATATAGCAAAGGCAGGATCTGCCGGGTAATTACGGGCATAGGGTTCAGTATATAATTCAACGCGGTCTGTCCCGGTTTCCAGTGCATTTTCAATGTATTTAAGGTTGGTATCGATAAAGATCGATGTCCTGATCCCTTGCTCCTTCAATTCAGCAATCACTTCGGTGAGGAAGGATTTGCATTTAATGGTATTCCAGCCTTCGCTGCTGGTGATCGCATCAGGTGGATCCGGCACGAGGGTCACCTGGTCCGGTTTGACCTCGCTCACCAGAGACCGGAATGAACGGGAAGGATATCCTTCGATATTGTATTCTGTTCTAATAACGGACTTGATGTCCCGCACATCCTGGTAGCGAATATGTCTTTCATCCGGTCTTGGGTGGACAGTAATCCCATCTGCACCAAACTTCTGGCAGTCCTCAGCAACCTTCAGCACATTGGGTATATTTCCACCCCTGGCATTCCTCAATGTGGCAATTTTATTTATATTTACACTTAATCTGGTCATCTTGATCATATACTAAAACTACTACAAAATTACGAGTATTTTAGCAGAAGAAATAATCATTTGTTAGCAAAAGATCTTATATCTGAAGTAGTGCCGGCATTAAAGACCTCCGATACCGGTTTACAGGCATTGGCATGGATGGATATTTTCAGGATCTCTCATCTGCCTATCGTCAATAATCAGGAATTCCTGGGCTTGATCTCCGATAAGGATATCTATAACCTGAACATGGCCGAGGAAGCCATTGGAAATCATAAGTTATCACTATTTAGTCCATATATACTGCTGAGCCAGCACATATATGAGGTCATTGAAATTGTTTCACGCCTGAAACTGACGGTTGTACCGGTACTGGATGAGCAAAAGAATTACCAGGGCTTGATCACCCTGAATGACCTGCTGCAGAGTTTTGCGAACCTTTCAGCGCTGAAACATCCCGGGGGTATTATCGAACTGGAGCTCAATGTTAACGATTATACCCTAACAGAGATCAGCCAGATCGTGGAAAGCAATGATGCCAAGATCCTCAGCATGTATGTATCATCTCCTGAGGATTCCATGCAAATGACCATCACCCTGAAAGTGAATACCACAGATATTACCTCGATCATTCAGACCTTTAACAGGTATGATTATACGGTGAAGGCTTCATATATGGAGAGTGGTGAGCTCGAAGACCTGCTTCATAACAGGTATGAGGCATTTATGAAATTTTTGAATATCTAATATGAAAATCGCCATTTACGGCAGACCTGTCAGCAGAGGGTTTGAGAAGAACATAACCATGCTCTTCTTATTGCTCGAGAAGCATGGGGTTGAATTTTTTATCCATCAACCTTTCCATGAATTTCTGGTAAAAAAGCAAAAGCTGTCACTTAAAAATGCAGGAGTATTCAATACGCATGATGATATCATCGGAAATGCAGACATTATGTTCAGTATCGGGGGTGACGGCACCTTCCTGGAGGCTGTCTCTATTGTCCAGGATTATGGAATACCCATTGTGGGGATCAATACAGGCCGCCTGGGCTTCCTGGCGGATATTTCCACGGAGCATATTGAAGCATCCCTGTCTGCCATTCTTAACCGCCAGTATAAGGTGGAACAACGGTCGCTCGTGGAGTTGGAGCTGATCAACTCGGAGCTGGAAGGTTTTAGCTGTGCCCTGAATGAAGTCAGCATACAGAAACGTTATTCCACCATGATCACCCTGCATACATACCTGAATGAAAAGTACCTGAATTCATACTGGGCCGATGGATTGATCGTTTCCACACCGACAGGTTCTACAGCATACTCAATGAGTGTCGGGGGACCTATCATGTCACCGGATTCAAATAATTTTATTATTTCTCCCATGGCTTCACATAACCTGACCATCCGGCCGGTTATTGTTCCGGATAACAACGTGATCAGGATTGAGGTTGAAAGCCGTGACGACAGTTTCCTGCTTACCCTTGATTCGCGTACCGAAATCATCGAGGGGAATGTCCAGTTGCGCATTAAAAGGGCTGATTTTACCATTAAGACGCTGAGGATCAAAGACGCAACTTTTTATAACACATTGCGTAACAAATTAATGTGGGGAGTTGACAAAAGGAATTAATATTTAAGGAATATTTGTTACATTTGTTTATAAGTACCGTATTCCATGATAAAGAGAGTCTTCCCAATCATCTTGCTGGTCATATTCTGCCTTCCACAGCAGGGAAATGCACAGCGATGGAAATTAAGGAGATATGAAGCGCTCTTCGGCGTGGGATTTCTGAATTATTTTGGAGATATCGGTGGAGCGGCCACCAGCGATAACTGGTTTGGCCTAAAGGACCTTTCAATAAAACATACCCGTCCTTCGTTATATCTCGGAGCAAGGTATAAGATCCGGGAAAATATGTCGGTAAAAATGAACCTGATGTATGGATTCCTGGCAGGAAGTGATGAAGGATCAAAAAACAATGACCGGGGATTCGAGTTTTCGACGAATATATTTGAGCCCAGTGTGCAGTTTGAATACTCGATAATATCAGAGGAAAAACGTTATCAATCCAGTGCTTTGTTCAATAAAAGGGGAATGATTAACAATTTTTCCCAAATCAACTTATATTTGTATGCTGGAATTGGCGGAGTGTTTTTCAATCCAAAGGTGAACGATGCATTAGAGAACGCCGTGGCATATGATCCGGATCATCCCAAGGCAGGTATTGTATTGCCGGGGGGCATCGGGTTGAAATATGTGATAAACCAGAACTGGTCAGTTGGCGGTGAATTCGGGATCCGGTTCACAGCTACAGATTATTTGGATGGGTATTCACATCCGGAGTTTTCAAGGGCTAATGATCTCTATTATTTTGGATTTATTAATGGCATATACAGAATCAGAACATCAAGAGCAGGTGTCCCCATTATATTTGGACGGAAAAGAAAAACATTCCTGTAAAACTTTCTTTTCCGGCATTCTTCTAATAATCCTCCTGGTAATTCCGTCACAACGAATATCCGCTCAAAAAAAAGCGGATATCGGATTGATTGGTGGTGCATCCTACTACATGGGTGACATCAATCATACCCGCCATTTTTATTCACCATCCCCGGGAGGAGGGATCATCTTCCGGTATAATCTCAATCCAAGGCAGTCCTTCAGGTTTAGCGGGATATATACTTCTCTGAAGGGGAGTGACAGTGATTTCGAAGATGCCTTTCAGCAGCGGAGGAACAGCAGTTTCAAAACCAGTATAATTGACCTGGCCATAAGCAGCGAATTTAATTTCATGTCTTATGAGACCACCAAGTTGAGAAAGGACAGGTATACACCCTATATCTCAGCTGGGATAGGTTATGCCTCTGTCCTGACTTCAGATGTACAGGCTGAATCAGCTACTACCCTTAATTTCGGCGGTGGATTCAAATACAACCTGACCCGGCGTATAGGTATTGGCGCCGAATGGACTTTCAGGAAAACCCTGAATGACATGCTGGATGGGGTTGAAAATATAGGGGCGGATAATAATGTGTTTTTTCACAATAAAGACTGGTATTCAATAGTTGGAATATTTTTTACTTACAAGATATTTAACTGGCGGGAAGACTGCCCGGAGGCCTACGATTAGTCAGGGAAGCAGATGGAAAACTCACTTAAAGATCAGATAAACAGGGATAAGTTACCCAGGCATATTGCCATCATCATGGATGGGAATGGCCGTTGGGCCAAACGCAAAGGAAATGAAAGGATATTCGGGCATAAAAACGGTGTTAAGGCCGTTCGGGAAACCGTGGAGGCTGCTGCTGAGCTGGGAATTGGCTACCTGACACTCTATGCATTTTCAACTGAAAATTGGAACAGGCCCCGGACCGAGATAGATGCTCTGATGTCCCTCCTGGTTATTACTCTTGACAAGGAAATAGATAACCTGATGGAGAACAATATCTGCCTGGTGGCAATCGGTGATATTGACAGCCTGCCGAGGAAGGTAAAAGCCAATCTTGGGCGGGCCATCAACAAGACCTCCCTGAATACTGGTATGACCCTTGTGCTGGCCCTCAGCTACAGTGCGCGTTGGGAAATTCTTGATGCCCTGAAATCCATCGCAAGGAAAATAGAATCAGGGGAATTGACTGCGAAGGAAATCACATGTGATCATTTTACTGAACAGCTTCAGACCCGTGATATACCGGATCCGGAATTACTGATCAGGACAAGCGGTGAATACAGGGTCAGCAATTTTCTGCTCTGGCAGATTGCCTATGCTGAATTGTATTTTACGAATACACTCTGGCCGGATTTCACAAAGGAGGACCTCTATGCCGCCATTTGCAATTTCCAGAACAGGGAGCGCCGGTTCGGCAAAATCAGTGAACAAGTAGTATCGTAAAATGGAGATTAGAAAGGAATGAACCGGAAGCATCTACTATTCATTATTCTATCAATTTCATCTTCCCTGGCTGTATTATCCCAGGAAATTGATTATGACAACCTTCCTGTAATCGATTACGCCAATATAAAGGAATATGAAATAGCCGATATTACCGTATCAGGTGTGGAATTTCTCCAACCTGTCGTGCTTATTTCCATTTCAGGATTCAAGGTGGGGAACCAGATAAAAATTCCTGGTGACGATATAACCAAGGCCGTGAAGAAATTCTGGGACCAGGGTTTGTTTGCTGATGTCAAAATCACTGCCAGAAAAATTGAGGACGGTAAAATATATCTTGACATTTACCTGAAGGAACAACCACGCCTTTCCAGGCTGACAGTAGACGGATTGAAAAAGGGGGAAACCCAGGACCTCATGGAAACTTTGAATGTCCGTACGGGAAGCCAGGTAACCACTGACCTGCTAAACAATACAGAGCGCATCATAAAAGACCATTTCATTGAAAAGGGATTCTTCAATACCAAAGTCGGTATTACCCAGGTACCGGATACTTTACGACCCAATTCCGTTCAGTTATTCGTCAGGGTGGACAAGGGACACAGGATTAAAATTGATGATATTATTTTCGATGGGAACGAGGTTTTTCCCGACAAGCGTTTACGCAGGGTGCTAAAAAACACAAAGAAGGTAAACATAAACATATTCAAAGCATCCAAGTTCATTAAGGATCAGTACAAGGAGGACAAACAAAGCCTGCTTACCTTCTATAATGAAAACGGGTACCGGGATGCCAAGATCCTGGGTGATTCAATGGTCAGGCTGGAGGAAGAAAACAGGCTGGTGCTGAAAGTGTTTCTTGTGGAAGGGCGTAAATATTTTTTCAGGAATGTTACCTGGGTGGGGAACACTATCTATCCCGCCCCAATATTGAATGCATACCTGGGCATTGAGAGAGGAGATATATTTGACCAGACCCTGCTCAGCAAACGCCTCGAAGTGGATGAGGACGCCGTCAGCTCCCTTTACCTTGACAATGGTTATTTGTTTTTCAGTGTGGACCCGGTGGAGATCAAGGTGGAAGGTGACTCCATTGATTTTGAAATGCGAATTTATGAAGGGAAACAGGCCAGGATCAATAATGTGATCATTTCAGGGAATACCAAAACCAATGAACATGTTGTCCGGAGGGAGATCCGGACCAAGCCCGGAGCATTGTTCAGTAAATCGGATATTATTCGGACCGTAAGGGAGCTTGCACAACTGGGACATTTTGATCCTGAAAAAATTGAACCGATCCCCATCCCCAATCCTACAGATGGTACTGTAGATATAGAATACAAGCTGGTAGAGAGGGCCAATGACCAACTTGAGATATCCGGAGGATGGGGAGCCGGAATGCTGGTTGGTACGATAGGTTTGCGGTTTTCCAATTTTGCGATCAAGGATGTTTTTAAACCCAAGGCCTGGAGACCTATCCCGGCAGGTGATGGACAAACCCTCAGTCTTCGTGCCCAATCCAACGGCAAATACTACCGGAGCTATAATGTGACCTTTGTAGAACCCTGGTTCGGGGGAAAGAAACCAAATTCCCTGGCCATCTCATTCTTCCATACCCTGACCAATAATTCGCTCTATTTTTGGGATGCCGGTTCAAGCTCCATGAAGATCACGGGGGCCTCCATTGGCCTGGGAAGGCGCCTGAAATGGCCCGATGATTTCTTTACCATTTATAATGAGATCAGTTTCCAACAATACAACCTGGATAACTGGACTGGCTATTTTACTTTCTCGAACGGAAAATCCAACAATCTTAGTTTTACTACTACCGTGGCAAGGAAATCAATTGACCAGTTGATCTATCCGAGGCGTGGATCCACCTTTTCTGTGAGTCTCCAGCTAACCCCGCCATATTCTGCATTTAATAATAAAGATTACACAAGTGTCAGTGAACAAGAGAGATACCAGTGGATTGAGTACCATAAATGGAAGTTTTTAGCAGACCTGTATACAACCTTGGCAGGAAATTTGGTATTCTATACAAGGGCACATTTTGGTTACCCCGGTCATTACAATGATGATCTTGGCCCTTCCCCCTTCGAAGGATTTGATGTTGGAGGGGACGGGATGTCAGGATTTAATATATACGGATATGAGGTGATCGCCCTGAGAGGTTATGAAAATGGTTCTTTGACACCAAGGGTGAATGGATTAAAATCCGGGAATGTTTATACGCGGCTTACACTGGAACTGCGTTATCCGATAACCCTGAATCCTTCAGCTACAGTATTTGTGCTCGCATTCATGGAAGGGGGTAATGCCTGGTACAGTATAGATCAGTTTAATCCATTCCTGGTCAACAGATCAGCCGGTTTCGGCCTGCGGGCTTTTCTGCCGATGTTTGGTCTGCTGGGGATCGACTGGGCATATGGATTTGATCCAATACCCGGTTTACCGGATGCAAATAAGAGCCAGTTCCATTTCACCATTGGACAACAATTTTAAGTGATAAACAGATTGGGAAATTGAAGATTTGAAGATTTCAGTATTTGATTTGCCAATCTTCAATTTTTTTAAATTTTAAAAATATATACCGATGAAAAAGATAACATCAATAGCAAGTATTATATTTCTGGCTACAGGCTTGTGCCTGGCCCAGAAATACGCCTTTGTGGATACAGAGTACATCCTGGATCGTATCCCGGCATATAAGGCTGCACAGGACCAGCTTGATAAGATGGCAATGGACTGGCAGGAAGAGGTGGAAACCATGTATGGAAGCATTGAAAAGATGTACCAGGATTTCCAGGCAGAAAAAGTGTTACTGACCGAGGAAATGAAAACAAAGAAGGAAGAGGGGATCATAACCAGGGAAAAGGAGGTGAAGGATCTCCAGCAAAAGTATTTTGGAAGGGACGGGAGTTTGTTTAATAAACGACAGGAACTAATCAAGCCGATCCAGGATGAAGTTTACCGGGCAGTCAAGGAAATTGCTTCAGAAGGAAATTATGCGGTGATCTTTGATACTGCCTCAGGTGCCAACATGCTGTATACCAATCCAAAATACGACAAAAGCGATGAGGTGCTGGAAAAGCTAGGATATAAGAATTAAATCCTTATTTTTGTATCACTTTTTTTCTAAACCAGATAATAAAACAAGATAAGCGCATTCAATTTCAGCGCTGATAGCAAAAAAATAATCCAATGAAAAAAGTAGTTAATATTTTACTCGTAAGTGCATTCCTGTTAGCTTGCATCCCAGCTAATTCACAGGATCTTAAATTCGGGCATATCAATTCCCAGGAACTCCTGACGGCTATGCCGGAAAGTGACAGTGCACAGGCTACGATTGAGAGCCTGGCAGGCGATTATGAGCTGCAACTGGAAGAGATGAATGTAGAATTGCGGAAAAAGTATGACGACTACCTGAATAACCAGGACAGCTATTCTAGTCTGATCAAACAGACCAAGGAAGCAGATATTCAGGAAATGCAGCAAAGAATTCAGCAGTTTGAACAGATGGCACAACAGGATCTCCAGTCACAGCAGCAGCAATTGCTGCAGCCCATCCTTGAAAAGGCCAATAATGCCATCAAGGAAGTGGCCGAAGAGAATGGTTTTGTCTATATCTTTGATGTCAGCCGTGGCAACCCGGTATATTTTTCTGACAAGAGCATTGATATACTTCCATTGGTCAGGACCAAGCTTGGACTATAATCTACGCTAATATGATATTAGATCAGGCCATCTCCGCTTTGGGGATGGTTTTTCTTTATTAAAAAGGTAAGCCAACATGCAACTGAAAGCGGACCAGCCCATAGGGATATTTGATTCAGGTGTAGGCGGACTCACAGTCGCACATGCCATAAAATCCCTGCTTCCCCAGGAAAAGATCATATATTTTGGTGATACCTTTCATCTGCCTTATGGCGATAAATCAAGCGAATCGGTCCGATATTATGCGAGCAGAATTTCAGATTTTTTATTAGAGAAGCACTGCAAAACCGTTATGATCGCATGTAATACTGCTTCGTCCAGTGCATTTGACGAAGTGGTTGAACATGTGGCTGACAGGGCAATAGTCATGAATGTTGTGGATCCCATTGTTTCATTGGTGAGCGAAAAGCATGCAGATGGCAGGGTGGGTGTGATCGGTACAAAGGGGACGATTAATAGTGGGACCTATGAGCATAAGATCCGGCAAAAAAATACCTCACTTGAAGTGATCTCCATGGCCACTCCCCTGTTCGTGCCTATGATAGAAGAGGGATTTATCTTTGATGATATCAGCAATGCCATTATCCGGGCTTATCTTACAGACAAGCGCTTCAGCGGCATTCACACCATGATCCTGGGTTGTACCCATTATCCCATCATCAAAAGGCAAATTGAAAAATTATTCAATTTCGGGGTAGATATAGTCGATTCTGGCAACATCGTAGCAAACAAGCTGAAAAGAACACTTGAAGAAAAGGGACTTATGCATACCGGAAAACCGGCAAAGCATGAGTTTTATATTTCGGACTATACCCCCTATTTTGAAAAGATCGCCAAGATGTTTTTCGAGGAAGAAGTCCACCTCGAACATCTGAATTTCTGGAAATAGCTTCTCACAGTAACATTTAAGGTCTTAATATCGTAAAAATTACGGGCTTACAGCCGATTTATATTTATGTTAAAAAAAATGGGTTAATAATAATTTAACCTATATGAAAATCGTTAATTTTGTAATGGAAATCTTCAACCATAAACGCATAAGCTATTCACAGAAGTCACTAAAATGCATATAAATATTTATATGCATTATTTTTTGTATACAATTGTTAATCAATATGTTATAAATCAATATGGCCAAGAATGCTAAAGTGATAGAATTGGAAGAGGTGGTGGTCAAGTTCGCTGGCGATTCAGGCGACGGGATGCAATTAACTGGCTCCCAGTTTTCTGATACCTCTGCTTTCATTGGAAACGACCTCTCAACATTTCCCGATTACCCATCAGAGATCAGGGCACCAGGAGGTACCATTGCGGGTGTTTCTGGTTTCCAGGTGCATATCGGGCATAAGGAAGTTCACTCTCCCGGTGACCAGGCAGATGTTCTGGTTGCGATGAATCCGGCGGCGCTGAAAGCCAACATGAAATGGGTCAAAGACGGCGCCACCATCAT
>DAOWJB010000037.1 GCA_030640625.1 Bacteroides sp. | reverse complement strand
CTGACCTCAGCGATGGCCAGGGTAGTGAAGATGGCTGCAAATAACCAGAAGGTTACCTGCACCATACCAGCATCAATGTTGGAAACCGCAGCAAATGTAGGCATCAGGTCCTGGACCACCCAGGGTTGCCGGCCCATTTCTGCCATCGTCCACCCCGACAGTTGGGCCACATAGGCAAGCGGTATGGTCCATACAGCCAGCCGTAGAAAGCCACGCCTCCGGATCAGGGTATCCCGGTACACCATGATGATGGCCAGGATGAAAAATACCAGGAAATAGAATCCCAGACCAACCATCAGGTGAAAACTGTAAAATGATACAGGTACATTGGGAATGAGCTGGCCCGGATCTTCGATAAACCCGTAGCCGAAATACCTGAAATGGTTTTCCTGAAAACCGGGGTCCATGAATATTGCCTTCCGGGCTTCATAGCTTACAAAATCATCCGCTGCTTTGGCGTCCTTCATCTCCCTGAGTACCTCACGTGCGTATTTCCCCCTTTCCATTTTTTCGGTAGAAGACATAATGCCCCTTTCCTTGTTTCCTTCGATCAGGTCAATAATACCGGGAACAAAAGCATCAGAACGGCCATAGGCCATGTAGGAAAGGAGATTGGGGATTTCGATACGGATGGAAAAATCCTTTATGTTCATGTTTTCCGGATCTTCTTCCGACTGTGACAGGATGCCTATGGCAACCAGGCCGGCCCCTTCCTGCCCGTGATAGAGTCCCTCGATGGCCGCTAACTTCATGGGCTGAACATGGACGATCTGCCGGGTTGATTCATCCCCTGTCCATATCAGGAAGATGCTTGAAAGAATTCCGAAAGTTGCCGCCACCACAATGCTTCGCCTGGCAAGCAGGATCTCCCTTTTTTTCAGCAGGAACCAGGAACTGATCCCGACCACAAACACAGATGCAAGTACAAACCCGCCGGTGGTTGTATGCAGCCACTTTGTCACGGCCACCGGGGAGAATAATATTTCCCAGAAGTTCAGCATTTCGTTGCGGGCAGTTTCAGGATTGAAATGCATGCCGATGGGATGCTGCATCCATGCATTGGCCACCAGTATCCAGAGGGCAGAGAGATTGGCACCGATGGCAACCAGCCAGGTTGAGGCCAGGTGCCATTTCTTGCTGATCTTGTTCCAGCCGAAGAACATAACCGCAAGAAATGTGGATTCCAGGAAGAATGCCATAATACCCTCAATGGCCAGGGGTGCGCCGAAAATATCACCGACGAACCAGGAATAATTGGACCAGTTCGTTCCGAATTCGAACTCCAGAATGATCCCGGTAGCCACACCGATGGCAAAGTTGATTCCGAAAAGAGTCATCCAGAATTTGGTGATGCTTTTCCACTTTTCATCGCCGGTCCTGACATACAGGGTCTCCATAAAGGCCAGTATAAAGCTCAGACCCAAAGTAAGCGGAACAAAGAGCCAGTGGTAATAGGCAGTAAGGGCAAATTGTGCGCGCGACCAGTTTACCAGGGATAGATCAATGCTGTCAATCATATTGGAAATTATTGGGTTAATTGTTCAAGTACATAATCACCCCGCTGCTCATCTGTATTAAAACGGGTTTTAAGAAAATCAGGGAAAAAGAAAAGTCTCAGAATGACAAAAAACACGAAAAGCTTGATAAGGATTATTAGCCAGAGACGCTTGCCCACTGTCATGTTTTTAAAGCCTTCATAATAAAAGCGAAAGATCCTTATAAAGATATTTTCAGACACCTGGCAAGGGGATTAAAGGAACTTCTCCAAAAATATAAAAATTTAAATTGGTATTCATGCTGATGGGTGAGCTAAATCACCTGTTTACCTGCCCGGACATAAACAATTTATTATAAATTTACTCCCGGATATGCCGTAATATGCGTTCATCAAATTCGGGGCAAAAAGTATTGTTATTATAATACAATTTATTAAATTCGATTAGCGTTGTGCTTATCGCCATACTATGAAAGTATATTCTTCAGCAGAGATCATAAAGGGAATTGCCAGGGGTAAGGACAGTATCATCCGGTATGTTTACAAAAGCAGCTACCAGGATGTCAGAAAATTGATCCTGTCCAACGGGGGAAATGAGCATGATGCCCAGGATATCTTCCAGGAGGGAATGATTAAAGTATACCAGAAAATCACGGACCATACACTGCAACTGAATTGCAGGTTCGAAACCTATCTGTATTCCGTTTGCAGGTTCCTCTGGCTCAATGAACTGGAAAAGAGAAAAACTTCCCGGAGAGAAAACGTCCCATTGGATGATCTGTTGGATGATTGCCAGGCAAATAACCAGATCCGTGAGAATGCAGAACTTAAGCTATATGAGAAGCATTTCAATGAGCTGGGCAAGGAGTGCCGGAAGGTATTGAACATGTATTTCCAACGGGCTTCCATGGAGGAGATCTGCCTTGTAATGGGTTATAAGGATGTCCTGATCACTAAGGACAAGAAATACCGTTGTAAGAAATCCCTGATGAACAAAATATATAATAATCCTGAATATAAACGCTTGCAAGATGAAATACACCTGGCTGGTTGAGAAATACCTGGAGGGAGAACTGAGCGGCGATGCCCTGCGCAAGTTCGAGCTTGAGATCCTCAGGAAACCAGAGGTCGCAGGGGAAGTGGAAAAAATACGTTCCCTGAACCGGTTCATGAAGAAACAGCACCGGAAAATGCAGAATTCAACAGGCCTTATTGAAGATTTCCATGATCTTGATAATATCGTGAATGAAGAAGATATTG
>DAOWJB010000307.1 GCA_030640625.1 Bacteroides sp. | reverse complement strand
TTCACCCTGAAATCAAAAAAAATCAAGATCGGACTGGTTACTTCCGGACTCTACGAGAAAGCATGGCCTGAGATCGTCTCTGTATTCCGTAGTATGGACATGGGAGATCCGCTTGAATTCTATGATGCAATTATTACAGCCGGACAGACCCTGCGGAAAGGGCAAACCGGCACCCTGGGGGAGCTGGCACCCAAACCCCATCCCTGGTTATATGCCGAGATGGCCAGGATCGGACTTGAAATGCCGGTGGAGAGTAGTAATCGTGTAGTTGGACTGGAAGATTCTTCCGCAGGTGTATTATCTATCCGCCTGGCAGGCTTTACCGCCATGGGAATCACAGGTGGCAACATTGAAAAAAGCGGGATGAAACCCCTGTTATCAGGATTTTACGATTCTCTCGAGGATGCCCTGCCCTTTATCCTGGGTAAATAATCCTGCAAGATCACTCCTGCAATCTCCGGTACCGGAGAACACTCATGATAAAGGCATCATAATAACCCATTTCTTTCAGGGTGGGAAGCATGTTCATGGCTACATCAATACCATCATACTCACCATATACATAACGGTGAAGTCCATCATGTCCCGCATATCTTATTACCCCTTCTAAAGGAGTAAAGTAATCAACCTCAACGGGATTCTTCAGGGCCATAATCTGGATAGTAAAACTGGCTTCAACCATAATGTCCTCCTCCGAAAGCTGTGCAATGAGCTGTTCCAGGTCTCTTTTTTCCAGCATACCTGCATCCGGATATCCCTTATCGATGACCTCGTTAAGATATATTAAGGCATCGGTCTTCTGTTGAAAATTTCCGGCTGTATAGAGAAAGGCTGAATCCGTGATGATCAGTGCTGTTTGTTCCCCTGCCACCTCATCGGGGATGGTATCTATCATGTGATCGCTGTTTATCAGCAGCACGCTGAATGACTGGTCTTTCTTTGACCGCAGATGACTGGGCACAAATATATCGGCCACACGGATCTTTTCATCCTGCAGGTTTTCAAATTTCAGGGAGACGTGCCGGTTCAGGCGGCGGCCTTCCGGACTATCAGTTCCATCCTCATACCGGTTGATGGCAATAGGCTCAGTCTCTCCTGCAGCCGTGACCCGGATTCTTTCATCACTGATACCCTGACCGATCAGGTAATCCGCAACAGATTGCGCCCGGCGTTCCGATAAACGAAGATTGTATTCATCCGCGCCAACTTCGTCGGTATGACCGGATAACTCAAGCTTGATCTCCGGATTTTTTTGCATGGTCGTAAATATCCGGTCCGCCTCCTCCGCTGCAGCATCAGTAAGGTTGTGACTGTCAAAATCGAACATGATACTATTCAGAACATAGTAGATATCCGGATCAACCGTGCCGGGCACATTGTAAAGCACAGCACCTGTTGTATCTTCCGGAGTCTCCAGGCTGGTGGTTTTGAGTCCACCTGGCTCAATCTTTGTTTCTGCCCCCTGCTGTATGGCTGCAATCTGAAATTCATCTGCAGTTTTTGTCCGCATGGTATAGATACTCCTGTAACTGCTGACAGAATCAATGATTATGGCATAATAGCCTCGCATTCCGTTTTTCCTTGGGACATAGAACAGGTCATCATCCGCTGTACTGATCGGATAACCTGCATTCTGGGGAAAGGACCATCTGGCGACAGGCATTTCACCGTTGGAAACATCTTCTGACAAGACTCCCCCGGCATCCAACTGCAGCGAGGGAAGTTTTTCAGCAACAAAAATATCGAATCCCCCCATGGTGGCATGTCCCTGTGAACTAAAATATATCTTCTTCCCGTTTTCTGTCAGGAATGGGGTTTCTTCATTATAGTGGGAGTTTATTTTTGAACCCAGATTCCTCGGAGCCCCCCAGTCCCCCTGGGTTGTTGTCTCCGACACCCATATATCCAGGGCTCCCTGTCCCCCCGGACGGTCACTGGTGAAAAACAGGGATTTGCCATTGTTTGAGATGAAGGCATGGGTTTCAAAATAATCAGTATTGATATGATCATTTAATCTTACCATACGGGTCCATCTATCACCTTTCCGGTAACTGACATAAATATCTGATCCCATATGATCCCGTTTAGCCAGGAAAAGCTCCTTGCCATCGAAAGAGAGACAGTTAGGATAACAATCTCCATCAGACCCTAACTCCTCATTGATGTACCTGGGTTCTGTCCAGCCATCCGCCTTACGACGGCTTATCATGATGGTCCGGTTCTCTGGTTGGTCAGTCATATAGATCAGGGTTGAATCATCCATGGAAATTACCGGATTATAATTGGTGGGGAACCGGTTTACTTCATCACTCAATCTTAGAAATTGTATATCCAGCGGCTGCTGTATCATACTCATGGCCAGTTCACAGGATTTAATCTGTTTATTAACATATTCAACCTCGGCAAAGTGCCTTTTAAACATGATATTCCTGTATTTCTGGTAATGTTCGATAGCCAGGTTAAATTCATGCCGGATATGATAGGCCCTGGCCAGTGCAAAAAGTGATTCCCTTGGTGCGTTTCTCTCTTTATAGGAACCTTCCCTGTATCCGGCAGTCATGCTCTGGATGGCTTTTTCCAGATGGGGAATGGCTTTATCCTTTTCGCCATAAATGCTCAGGTAACAGGCCCCTGTTAAAAAATGCAGGTTGGCATTTTCCGGATCCATCTTCAGCAATTCGATGTAGTCATTGAGTGCCGCCGCGTATTCCTCAGTTATAAAGGCATACTCTGCATCAACAAAGGTTTGTTTAAAGAGTTTTTTATCCTGAGGGAAAAACCTGCATGTAGTCAGAATCAGGGCAAGAAATATGAAAGCTAGCTGACGCATAGCGAAATAGTGGTTGACAACCTTTCAAATATAGAAAAAAAGAGACCTTACCTATTTGAAAGTTTTCCACCAAAGTATATCAGGTCCATCATCATATGCAATACCCGTGTCAATATCCATAAATTTGTTTATATTGCACTTACGAGTGATGAACAAACCAAATAATGCTGATCTGGATGAAAAAGAAATTTGAACTTGAGTATGCAATCAATTCTTCTCCAAAAGTATTGTTTAACAGACTAAGCACACCGGGAGGGCTGGCTGAGTGGTTTGCCGATGATGTAAATTTACATGGGAGTATATATACCTTCATATGGGATAGATCGGAGCAACAGGCGGAGATGGTTCAGCGAAAGGATAACAAATATATCAGGTTCCGGTGGATTGAAGAAGAGGACAAGGAGTCCTACTTTGAATTCCGTCTGAACCAGGATGAACTTACCGGGGATGTTTCCCTGATGATTACCGATTTTGCTGAAGATGATGAGAAGACTGATGTTGTAGATCTCTGGGATACCCAAATAGCTGAATTAAAACATGTGATCGGGCTTTAACCCTCCTGTACAATCCTCCAAAATATCTTACCTTTATACCCGTTTTACTGGTATAACTCAGAGCAGATGCGGATCAGAGTCAGGCGCATACATATCCTCCTTTTAAGATCCTTTGCAGGACCTTTCGCAATGACTTTCCTGATCGTGATATTTATTATGGTCATGCAGTTCCTGTTTAAATATATCAATGACCTGATCGGCAAAGGCCTTGAGTTCCCCGTGGTATCAGAATTTGTGCTTTACCTTACGGCCTCCATGGTGCCTATGGCACTACCGCTTGCCATCCTTATGGCGGCGCTGATGACCTTCGGGAACCTGGGTGAATTCTATGAACTTACCGCGATGAAATCATCCGGTATCTCACTTGTCAGGATTATGCTTCCACTTATTTTCGTAGCTGTGTTTCTCAGTATCGGGGCTTTTCTCTTTTCCAACTACGTACTGCCAGTTGCCAATCTGAAAATGCGGTCACTGTTGTATGATATACAGCGAAAACGACCGGCCTTTCAGATTGTCGATGGCATTTTCTACAATGGTATTGAGGGATACAGCATGAGAATCGATTCCAAGGATCCGAATAGCAATATTTTATACGGAATACGGATATATGATCACACTGAAAGAAAGGGAAACACCCTGGTTACCGTGGCTGATTCAGGCCACATGAAGGTATCTGATGATGACCAGTACTTGATATTTACCCTCTACAGCGGCCGTTCATACAATGAAATTGAATCAGACCGGAAAAACAAGCAGGGTTTTACCTACCCTCACAGAAGAGATCTCTTCCAGGAACAGACAATTTTGATAGAGCTGACAGGATTTGGACTTGATCGCACCGATGAATCCCTTTTTAAGAGTAATTACTCCATGATGAGCCTGAAGATGCTTGGGCATTACGAGGATTCATTTAAGACGGAGATCCATAAAATTTATAATAGCCTGGGGGTTGCGCTCAGCCAGCGAACATATTACAATTACAAAAGGCCTGGTCCCAGGTCAACCCCCAAAGAGCTTAAGGAAGATGAATTCGTCCTATACAGGCTTAATTTCGACAGTCTCTACAACGAAATGGAGGATCGGTACAAAGTGCAGACCATCGGCCAGGCGCTGACCCAGGCGCGGGCCTCCATGAACCATATATCTACGTCCCGAACCAATTCAGCAGCAAAAGTCACACGGCTGAGAAAATACCAGATTGAGATACAGCGGAAATTCACCCTCTCCTTTGCCTGCCTGATTTTTTTCTTCATTGGGGCCCCACTGGGTGCCATCATCAGGAAAGGCGGACTGGGCATGCCCACCGTCATATCTGTCATCTTCTTTCTTGCATGGTATGTGCTGTCTATGACAGGAGAGCAATTTGCCAGGGACAGTGCCATCAGTCCCGTATTCGGAATGTGGCTCTCCTCAGCCATCCTCCTGCCAATCGGTATCTGGCTCACCTACAAATCCATGACCGACTCCCCCCTTATGAATATGGAAACCTACTATTTATTCTTCAGGAAGATCCGGAGGAGGATTCGCTATACACGGATAAAGCTTGGTGTCAAAACATGAAGATCCTGATCCTGAGTACAAAAATGCCCTGGCCGGCCAGAGATGGTGGTGCCATAGCCACACTTAATATGGCGCTTGGATTTGCCGGGAAAAATTGCCAGGTCACTCTGCTAACCATGAATACAGGGAAGCATTACTTCCCCGAAACTGAGATACCGGCAAACATAAGGGATCTGATCTCCATCCGGTCTGTCGATGTGGATACAAAAATTCGTCCGGTAAGGCTGCTGATGAATTTTCTTTTTTCAAGGTATCCTTATAATGCCCTGAGATTTGTATCAAAACCTTTCAAGGCTGAACTTAAGAAATGCCTGGCAGAGCATGATTTTGATATCATTCAATTGGAAGGGCCTTACCTGAAATACTATATCTCCTGCATTAAGGGAAAGGCCAAAATTGCCATGCGTGGACATAACCTCGAACACCGCATCTGGAGGCTTATGGCACAACAGGAAAAAAACCCGCTGAAACGGTTCTACCTGACATCCCTTGCCGGAAGGATCCTAAATCTGGAGAAGAAGGAACTGTCAGAAATAGACCTGCTTGTTCCCATATCAGAAGCAGACAGGCAGGGATTCGATCAAATTGGCCACCATTTGCCTGCACAGGTAATTCCCACAGGTATAAACATTTCCAATTACCCTTTGAATGACAGGGGAGATAGCATCCGCCTGTTTTTTATCGGAGCGCTGGACTGGGGGCCCAATCAGGAGGGTCTGGACTGGTTCTTCAAGAAGGTTTGGCCTGTACTCCGGTTAAAATGGCCCGGACATATCCTCCACATTGCAGGCAGGAATTCCTCATTCTATTTCAATGGCAGGAGTCTGCCCGACAATGTCATACTGGAAGGCGAGGTAGAAGATGCAATTGAATTTATTGATAATCATACCGTGATGATCGTGCCCCTGCTTACCGGAAGCGGTATCCGGATTAAGATTCTCGAGGCTATGGCCATGGGGAAGACAGTTATCAGTTCAACCATCGGTGCAGCCGGACTGGAAGCCAGGAATGGGGAACACCTTTTCCTGGCAGATACACCGGACGAATACATCAGTGTACTGGAAAAATTGTCGGATCAGGATGGACTCCTTCAAAGAACCGGTATGAAAGCCCGCCAATTTGTTACGGAAAATTTTGATAACTTAGTGCTCTCCGAAAAATTGATCTCCTTTTATAAAGAGCAACTCAAATGATCTGGGAAATTATACTGTGGGTTTCCGTTGTTGCCATTATGCAGTCATATGTTTTTTATCCTCTGATAATCAGCTTTTTATCAATGTATAAAAAAGAGAACGATATTGTTTTTACGGCATCTGGCGACCTTCCTTTTGTATCCATCATCATGGCTGTGCATAATGAAGAGGAGGTAATCTCTGCGAAACTCAAGAGTATTTTCAATACCCATTATCCAGAGAAAAAACTGGAACTAATCGTCGGATCTGACGGATCTTCTGACAAAACCGATGAAATCCTGAATATATACTCAAATGATTATGAATCTTTCCGGTTCCATGCATTTAGTGAAAGGCGTGGCAAACCCGCGGTAATCAATGAGCTCAGGGATAAAGCCATGGGTGATGTACTCATCATGACCGATGCCCAGGTATTGTTTACTCCGGATACCATCTTTGAGTTGGTCAAACACTTCAAGAATGAACAGATCGGCCTGGTAGGAGCCAATATCCTGAATACAAGATTAGACAAGAGCGGGATCTCATACCAGGAATGGTCATTTATGTCAAGGGAGATCAAGCTGAAATACTACGAAGGGAAGCTCTGGGGAACCATGATAGGTGCATATGGCGCCTGCTTTGCCATCAAAAATGATTACTTCACAACTGTTCCTGAAGGATATTCTGTCGATGATTTTTACCTCACCATGAAAGTGCTGGAGAGAAAGAAAAAGTGCATTCTCGAGATGAAAGCCATAGGTTATGAGAATGTTCCTAACCGCCTGTCTGAAGAGTTCCGCAGGAAAATCAGGATAGCCGCAGGAAATTTCCAGAACCTTAGAACCTTTATTAAACTGTTATGGCCACCTTACACGGGACTTGCCTTCAGTTTTTTTTCCCATAAGGTGTTGCGATGGCTGGGACCATTTTTCCTGCTATTACTGATCATCTCCAATATTATCCTTGCCATTTCAAATCCTCTCTACAGAATCATGCTCCTGATACAGGGCCTGTTCATCATCAGTCCAATTATTGACTTTTTATTAAGGAAAATAGGATTACATATTGTAATTTTGCGTTTCATTACTCATTTCTATAGCATGAACCTGGCCCTGTTGGCAGGTTTTTTGAAATTTATAAAAGGAACAGAAACAAATGTCTGGCAACCTACAAGAAGATCGTAAAACTGATAACCTGGTTTTTAATTCCATTGATGAAGCCATTGAGGAGATCAGGAAAGGGAATATCATCATCGTAGTTGATGATGAGGACCGGGAAAATGAGGGAGATTTCATTGCCGCAGCAGAAAATATAAGCACTGAAACTGTCAATTTCATGGCCACTCATGGCAGGGGATTGATTTGTACGGCGCTGTCTGAAGAAAGGTGCGATGAGCTCGAACTGGACCTGATGGTCGGCAAAAACACCAGCCTGCATGGTACAGCCTTTACCGTATCGGTTGACCTGATGGGCCATGGTACCACCACCGGGATTTCTGCCAGCGACAGGGCAAAGACCATTCGTTCCCTGGTGGTTCCTGCTACCAGACCAGCTGATCTTGCCAGGCCGGGACATATCTTTCCACTAAAAGCCAAATCCAAAGGCGTTCTTAGAAGGACCGGCCATACGGAAGCAACGGTTGACCTGACCAGGCTGACCGGATCAAAACCCGGAGGTGCTCTCGTAGAAATCATGAATGAGGATGGCTCGATGGCGAGAATGCCACAACTGATGGAGATCGCCCGGAAATTCAACCTGAAACTGATAACGATCAAAGACCTGATCGCATACCGGCTTCAGACAGAAAGTATTGTCATTAAGGGTGTTGAAGTGAACCTGCCTACGCAATACGGTACATTCAAACTTATTCCCTTCATCCAGGAGTCAAACGGTCTCGAACACATCGCCCTCGTAAAAGGGGAAGTAAACAAGGATGAGCCTGTTTTAACAAGGGTCCATTCCTCCTGTATGACTGGTGATATTTTCGGGTCTTACCGCTGCGATTGTGGTTCACAACTCCATAAGGCCATGGAAATGATCGAAAAAGAAGGTCGTGGAGTGCTTCTATATATGAACCAGGAAGGCAGGGGGATCGGACTGTTCAATAAGATCAGGGCATACAAGCTCCAGGAAGAAGGTATGGATACAGTTGAGGCCAATATTGACCTCGGTTTCAAAGAAGATGAGCGGGACTATGGCGTGGGTGCCAATATCCTTCGGGAACTGGGACTTGGAAAATTAAAACTCATTACGAATAATCCTGTGAAACGAGCCGGACTTGAAGGCTATGGTCTGACAATCATCGAGAATATTCCCCTGGTGATTGAACCCAATGAATTCAACGCCTTCTATCTGAAAACCAAGCAGGATAAAATGGGGCATTTCCTCGACCTCGCACAATACAACCTTGGTAAAAAAGAATGACCCGAGAAGCATGGACAGGCCAGTAACACGCAAATTGAGGATCCTTTTCATGGGTACGCCGGAGTTTGCAGTTGCCAGCCTGGATGCCATGATCCGCGACGGCCAGCATGTAATCGCTGTGGTTACAAGCATGGATAAACCTGCCGGCAGGGGAAGGAAGATGAGGACCTCCCCGGTAAAAACCTGCGCCTTCTCCCACCACATCCCTGTATTGCAACCAGAGAAACTCAGGTCTCCGGATTTCCTTGAAGAACTGCACAATCTGCAACCGGACCTCATCGTGGTTGTGGCTTTCCGGATGCTGCCCGAACAGGTCTGGAAACTTCCACCAATGGGCACCATCAACCTGCACGCTTCCCTCCTTCCCCAGTACCGTGGTGCTGCCCCGATCAACCACGTCCTGATGAACGGGGAAACAGAAACAGGTGTTACCACATTTTTCATTGAAAAGGATATCGATACCGGGAAGATCATACTGCGGGAACCTGTACCTATTGACCCGGATGAAAATGCCGGCAGCCTGCATGATAAAATTTTGAAAGCAGGTGCAGCACTGCTGATCAGGACCGTCAGGTCTATCGCACAGGGGAATCCACCACTGATCGACCAGGCTGCTTTAATCAAAGAGCATGCAGCACTCAAAACAGCCCCAAAGATATTCAAAGAGGACTGCCGGGTAAACTGGGATCAGGAAGCAGATCGGATTTACGATCATATCCGTGGACTCTCACCCTATCCGGCTGCCTGGACCATTTTGCAGAATCAGGAGGGAGAAGAAAAGATCCTGAAGATCTTTGCAGCCGAAAAGGAGATCCTGCCTGTGAATGAAAAATCCGGAACATTGCTGACGGATGATATAAATACCCTGGAGATAGCTTGCCGTAATGGCATCATCAGGCTGACGAGGGTCCAGATTGAGGGAAAAAAGAAAATGGAAACTGGCGAATTTCTGAGAGGATTGAAGGATATTTCCGGACTCCTGTTCAAATAACCGGCTCACCCCCCTTTCATACCAATCGTATCAGCCTCTACTACCGGATCCACCGGCTTTTTCTTTTTCCGAAGTTGAATCTCATCCCCAACCTCTGGCTCCTCACCGGATATCATTAGATTCAACTGGTAAAGTTTCTTTAACTTGACACCATACATCTGGGAAATATCATACATCGTCTCCCCTGTTTCAACGGTATGGTATTTAAACTCAACAGAAGCCTTGCCCCTCTTTGGTTGCATGTACAGTACCTGACCTTTGACCAGCTTTGAATCCCTGGGAATTTCATT
Source organism: Bacteroides sp. (assembly GCA_030640625.1). Lineage (GTDB taxonomy): Bacteria > Bacteroidota > Bacteroidia > Bacteroidales > SM23-62 > SM23-62. Next base: position 16,566 of record DAOWJB010000307.1, on the reverse strand, counting down.
GTATTTCGCCAGCTCATAAGGCATCATTTCCAGTTCCCTGGTAATGCTCTGATATGTATCTTCTTCTTTTACAATTATATAGTCTATCCTGTTCCTCATCAGTATCTTCCTGTGATCAATCTCGATCTCAAACTCATCAATATCGGTTTCTTCAGTGATCGTTTGCGTCTCATCTGTCCTCCTGCGTCGTATCTTGCCCGTATCAAAATGATCCAGTTCATTTTCTTCAATGATCCTTATCAGGGCACTTGCATAAGTTGGACTGGTCGCATAGCCAGCCTTTTTCAGTCCCCTGGCCCAGCCTTTATAATCTGTCTGATCTAGCTCAAAAAGGAAGGAATACCTTGGACCATTCATCAGGAAATTGGTATGGTCTATATATGAATCCCTGGCTGACTTATATTTACGGAAACATTCTTTTCTTTTGTCATCATCATGGCGGATACTCTTGCCCTTCCAATCATGGCATTTGATCCCAAAATGATTGTTCCCCTTTACCGCCAGGGTACTGTTCCCATTATTTGACTCGAGCATCCCCTGAGCCAGTGTAATACTGGCAGGTATACCACTTCGCTTCATTTCATCAATTGCCCAATCATTATAGTGATCAATATATGCTTGCTGGCTTGTATGCTGCGAGGTGACAATTAACGGAGCTATGAGCATGCATAAGAAGGCTGAACCTGCCAGGATCTGCGATTTCATGTCTCGAAATAATTTGTCTAAATGTATCAATATTGAGTTTTTCCGTTTCATTCGGATACTTGGACTTATCAACAAGATTTGTAATTTTGATTCGGGGTGATATTAATAACGTGGATATACATATAAATATTGAGGAGTACAGATCTCTTGATGAGCTCTCGGTAGAAGAGCAGCAATTGATCGAAAGGGCCATCCAAACAGCCCAGGATGCCTATGCACCATACTCGGAATTTCGGGTTGGGGCCTGCCTTCTGCTTGAAAACGGGACCTTCGTCAATGGAAATAACCAGGAGAATGCCGCCTATCCGGATGGACTTTGTGCTGAACGTGTTGCCTTGTTTGCAGCGAATGCTATTCACCCGGACTCCCCTGTCAGGATGATGGCGGTAACAGCCGTGTTCCAGGAAAAGTTGCTTGACCAGCCCGTTTATCCCTGTGGATCTTGCCGGCAGGCACTGCTGGAAAGTGAAAACAGGTATAATCAGCCGGTAAGGATCCTGATGTATGGACAAAAAGGCATCCATGTCGTAAACAGCATCAAGGACCTCCTGCCATTAAGCTTCGACAGCTCCTTCCTTAAATCAAAGTAAAATTTAAAGCCTCCTCTCAATCCAAATGGGCAGTCAGCGCCTTCCACAGCGGATCAGATGGTACCGGGGCCAGTATCCGGATCGGTTCATTTCTGACGGGATGGATAAATTCCAGGGAACGTGCATGAAGACTGATGCTGGCATCCTTATTTGAGCGGGGAAAACCATATTTCAGATCTCCCTTGATAGGTGATCCAATCTTCGCGAACTGGCAGCGGATCTGATGATGCCGTCCGGTATGCAAGGCAACCTCCAGGAGATAATAGCGGGCAGAACTGGCGATAAGTCTGTAACTCAGGCTGGCCGGTTTTGTGTTTGACTTTGGTTTATCGTGGGCATGGGACTTGTTCTGCGCTTCATTCTTTACCAGGTGGTGATCTAAGGTACCCTCTTCAAGTTGTGGCCGGTCCTTTACAATGCACCAATAGTCCTTTTGTATTTTCTGTTCTTTGAACAGCTTATTCATCCTGAGCAAGGCTTTGCTGGTACGGGCATAAAGTATAACTCCGCTTACCGGCCTGTCGAGCCTGTGAATAACACCCAGAAAAACATCCCCCGGCTTCCCGTATTTTTCCTTGATGTATTGTTTTATCAGTTGATCGAGCGAAGGATCTCCGGTCTTGTCTCCCTGAGCAAGCTGTCCAGCCCTTTTATTTACCGCAATCAAATGATTGTCCTCAAATAATATATCCAATTTATTATTCACAAACAGAGTATTCCACTAAACTCACTATCATACACTGATATTGATTAGAACGGCGCTGAATTTTGTGCAGCACAAAATATAGGCGCCTAATCTAATCAATACCAGTTTTTAACAACAGAAGACTGCAATTCATTGATAATTAATGAATAACAATCTGAACTATCATTTTTGGCCATTTGTCTTGGAGAGGATATATGACCGCCAATGATTATTATTCCTTAATATTGTTCTTTGTCATTTGGGAATTGAAGCGTTCTGACATCCTGGATATAGGTTTGAACGGCACCCTTGATCTCTGCATGCAGATTATGATATCGCCTCAGAAATCGCGGAGAGAACTCCTGTGTAATCCCCAGCATGTCATGCAATACGAGCACCTGTCCATCAACATCCGGTCCGGCCCCGATCCCAATGACCGGGATCTTTAATTCCTGTGCTACTTTTTTCCCCAGGCTGGCAGGGATTTTTTCGAGGACAAGTCCAAAACAACCGGCTTCTTCGAGAATATGTGCATCTTCTACCAGCTTTGTGGCTTCCCCATCTTCCCTGGCCCGAACAACATAGGTTCCGAATTTATGGATGGATTGAGGGGTAAGTCCCAAATGTCCCATGACGGGTATTCCTGCTGACAGGATACGTATAACAGATTCCTGAATTTCCTGCCCACCTTCCATCTTAACAGCATGAGCACCAGTCTCCTTCATTATCCGTATGGCAGATGTCAGGGCTTCCTTTGAATTCCCCTGGTAAGTGCCGAAAGGCAGGTCCACGACAATCAGGGCCCTGCTGACTGCCCGTACAACCGATCCGGCATGATTGAGCATTTGATCGAGGGTGATGGGCAGCGTGGTTTCATGGCCGGCCATGACATTGGAAGCCGAATCTCCGACCAGGATAATATCAATTCCAGCTTCATCCAGTATCCTTGCCATAGAATAATCATATGCTGTTAACATGGCAATTTTTTCCCCTTTCAGCTTCATCTCATGAAGTACATGGGTAGTTACGCGTCTTACAATTTCGTGCAGGGCCATAATATCAGGTTTAAGGCCTACAAAGTTTATAATTAATACTGAAAAGACAGCTATATCTGCAATTTCTTTTTCTCTGCCTTCCAAACTGACTTTTTGTCACATCTGCATCTTTCCGGGTAGCTGGTACAGTAAACAGATGCCATATTTTCATTATTTGTATTATGGCACAATGATTGAAAAAAGCAATAAAACTTAGAAGTTACATTAACAAAACATATTTGAAATGAGTAAAATTATTGGAATAGACTTGGGGACCACCAATTCATGTGTTTCTGTGATGGAAGGAAATGAACCCGTAGTAATTCCCAACAGTGAAGGGAAACGTACTACACCTTCCATGGTCGCATTCGTTGAAAATGGAGAGAGAAAAGTAGGTGATCCTGCCAAGCGTCAGGCCATCACCAATCCGGTCAAAACCGTTTTTTCCATCAAACGTTTCATGGGAGAGACATTTGATAAGGTCCAGAAAGAGATAAACCGGGTGCCGTATAAAGTGGTTAAGGGAGAGAACAATACTCCCCGCGTTCAGATTGACGACCGTAAATATACACCCCAGGAGATCTCGGCAATGGTCCTTCAAAAAATGAAAAAGACTGCAGAAGATTATCTTGGACATGAAGTTACCGAAGCCGTTATTACCGTTCCTGCATATTTCAGCGATTCACAACGACAGGCTACCAAGGAAGCCGGTGAAATTGCCGGACTGCAAGTTAAAAGGATCATCAACGAGCCCACCGCTGCTTCACTGGCTTACGGACTGGATAAGAAGGACAAAGACATAACAATTGCTGTCTTCGACCTCGGTGGCGGAACTTTTGACATTTCTATCCTCGAACTTGGAGACGGTGTATTCGAGGTTAAATCGACCAATGGTGACACCCACCTGGGTGGAGATGACTTCGACGAAGTGATTATGGACTGGTTGGCCGAAGCTTTTCTGAAAGACGAAAACATAGATCTCCGCAAGGATCCCATGGCACTTCAGAGGCTGAAAGAAGCTGCTGAAAAGGCAAAAATTGAATTGTCGAGCTCTTCCAGTACGGAAATCAATCTGCCCTATATCATGCCGGTAGATGGCATTCCCAAGCACCTTGTAAAAACCTTATCCCGTGCAAAATTTGAGAGTCTGGCAGACAGCCTGATCCAGGCAACAGTTGAGCCATGTAAGAAAGCATTGAAAGATGCAGGAATGAAACCTGCAGATATTGATGAGGTGATTCTTGTAGGTGGCTCTACCAGGATCCCGGTCATCCAGGCCACCGTCGAGAAGATATTCGGAAAATCTCCTTCCAAAGGGGTAAATCCGGATGAAGTAGTAGCCGTTGGAGCAGCCATTCAGGGTGGCGTTCTTACAGGAGAGGTGAAGGATGTCCTGCTGCTGGATGTTACTCCTCTGTCACTCGGTATTGAAACGCTGGGCAGTGTCATGACCAGGTTGATTGATGCCAATACCACCATCCCGACAAAGAAGACTGAAACCTTTACAACAGCTGCAGATAATCAACCCTCCGTAGAAATACATGTACTGCAGGGTGAACGGCCCATGGCCCAGGGTAACAAGACCATTGGCAGGTTCCACCTGGATGGTATACCGCCAGCTCCCAGGGGACTCCCACAAGTTGAGGTATCATTCGATATTGACGCCAACGGTATATTAAATGTCTCTGCCAAAGACAAGGGTACGGGCAAGGAACAAAGCATACGCATTGAAGCTTCAACCGGACTTACCGATGATGAGATCGATAAAATGAAGAAGGAAGCCAAAGACAATGAGGAAGCTGACAAGCAGGCCAGGGAAAAAGTTGATAAGCTGAACACAGCGGACAGCCTTATCTTCCAGTCCGAAAAACAGCTAAAGGAGTATGGTGATAAATTGCCACCTGAAAAGCGGGAACCGATTAAAAAAGCGCTTGAAGCCCTGAAGGAAGCCCATAAGAGCCAGGATCTCGAAGCCATTGATAAGGCAACAGCTGAACTGAATACGGTATGGCAGGCTGCATCCGAAGAACTTTATAAAGCCGGCCAGGCTCAGCAAGCTGGTGACCCATCCGCAGAAGCAGACGCATCACAGCAGGAATCCAAGGACGATCAGGAGGTAACGGACGTCGATTTTGAGGAAGTTAAATAACAGCCTCCGATAACAATATACCTGTTAATCAGACCTGTCAGCATAAACATCGCTGGCAGGTCTTTTTTATTGTAATTAATTGTTAACTTTTTACCCTGGAAAATTATCTTATCAGTTTTTCGTTTTAACAGAAACACGCTAGTTTTACTGTAAATAGACAATTATATGATGACCAGACACACACGGTTTTTATGCTTGGTATTCACCAACCTTCTTTTGAGTTTCGGTATTTTAGCACAGCCCTCCGATACCGTCTGGAATCAAACAGATGCCATGGGTCAGAAACAGGGTTACTGGAAAAAACAAACCCAGGATGGGAACCTCATGTATAAAGGATTCTTTAAAGACGGGAAACCGGTCGGTAAAATGGAACGTTTCTACGAAGATGGAAGCAGACGTGCTGAACTCATCTACCTTGAGGGAACTGATATATGCAATGCAAAGATTTTTTACAGAACAGGTAAACTGGCTGCTTCAGGAAAGTACGTGAATCAGGTAAAAGACAGTTTATGGCGCTATCACTCCTACTATTCAGATGACCTTATGTACATGGAAACATATCAAGCGGGACAGAAAAATGGGAAATCTGTGAAATATTATCCCGGGGGACAAATAGCCGAGATCATGACATGGCAGATGGACATGAAACACGGTCCCTGGAAACAATTCTTCGAAGATTCCACCATCCGGCTCCTATCCGGGTATGATTCGAATGATGTGCATGGAAGATACCAGGTTTATAACCGAAATCATATCCTTGTACTTGATGGGGAGTATGACCATGGGAAGATGGATAAAACCTGGCATTTTTATGATGATAATGGCAAGGAAGAACATGCCCTTCACTATGAGAAAGGCAGGCTCCTGAACAATCAGGAACTGGAAGAATGGGCAAAACAACATATGGAAGAGATAGAGAAGAACCTGGGAACGATCCCGGAAGTGGATATTAATAATTTTTTTGACAGAAGAGATTAATTGAGCAACCTCATTTCAATAAGACGATCAGCTTTTGTCATATTACTGGTCTGTACAATGCTCAGCAACGCAGTGGGCCAGGAAACCATTTATAAATACTGGATCCAGTTAAGGGATAAGGCCGGCAGTCCATATACACTGGATGACCCGGGTGCTTTTCTCTCACAGCGTGCCATTGACAGAAGGCTCCGGTATAACATCCCGATGGTGGAGAATGACCTGCCCCTTAGTCCAGTTTACCTTGACAGCCTGTTGCATCCTGATATTGACATACTCTATTCCAGTAAATGGATGAATGCCGTTGTTGTTGAGACCAGTGACTCAAACATGGCAGATACCCTGTCCGCTTATTCCTTTGTTACAGGCATTGAATTGCTCTACAGGACACCTGATCTTAAGTCTGCGGCTCTAAAATTCAAAGAATCTTTATCCGATGAACCACTTCCCTCTGACCACCAGGTTGAAATGCTCAATGGTCATCTCATCCATGAACAGGGTTACCAGGGAAACGATATGGTCATTGCGGTAATTGATGCCGGGTTTGATAATACAGATAATCTTGCAGGATTTGATATGCTTTTCCAGAACGGACAGGTTCTGGGAACCCGGAATTTTGTCGATCGTGCTGCCAATTTTTTCTGGAACGAGAATGGCAGTCACGGCACAAACGTACTGTCCATCATGGGTGGATACCTGCCAGGGGAATATGAAGGAGCGGCAATTCAAGCCAGCTACTGGCTGATCCAGACTGAAGATATCCGGAGTGAATTCCGGATCGAAGAGGCAAACTGGCTGGTGGGAGCAGAACTGGCAGACAGTGCCGGAGTGGATGTCATCAACTCTTCCCTGGGTTATTCGGACAGATTTACAGATATCAGCCAGAATTACACATATGCCGACCTGGATGGAAAAACTACCCTGGTAACCCGGGCGGCTATGCTGGCTGCCTCAAAAGGGATACTGGTTGTAACCAGTGCAGGGAATGCGGGCTCTACCGGTGATCCATGGCAATACATCATAGCTCCGGCAGACGGCGACAGTGTAATGGGAGTTGCGGCGGTTGATGCCAATGGTCAGCGAGCCTCATTCAGTTCGAGGGGACCCAGCGCTGACGGGAGAATAAAACCGGATGTAGCGGCCCAGGGACTCACAACATCCTTAATCAGATCTTCAGGGCAGGTGGGAACCGGCAATGGCACTTCATTTTCATCTCCTGTCATGGCTGGCCTGGCTACTTGTCTCTGGCAGAAACACCGGGAACTGAACAATTACGAAATCATCGAAAAAATCCGCAGAACAGCCAGTCAGTACTACTTTCCTGATACACTCCTGGGATATGGCATACCGGATCTTGCCCTCGCTGATATTTTTATCACTGCCTTAAAGCCAACGGAGAACCTGGTCCATATCTTTCCAAATCCCTCACTGGGATTTATTAATCTCTGGTTACCAGACACCGACCAGGATGGAGACCGGTATGAGATCTTCGATGTAGCCGGCAGGAAAATGCAAATCGGCACCATCTATACCCAGCAGAACCAGGTCCAGATTTCAGTCGAACTGCTGCATGCCGGCACATATATAATTATCATCTATTCAGGAGACAAACGGTTAAAAGGTATATTTACCAGGCAATAATGAAAGAGGGAAGCAGAGATACTATGAGACTCTCTGATCTGCAGGAAGAGATCCGGGAGGTCATTCACAACAGTTTTGAAATCCCCCGCTGGATAAGTTGTGAAATAATGGATCTTACCGAAAACTACAGCGGGCATTGCTACCTTGATCTTATTGAGAAAGATGAAAAATCCGATAAGATACTTGCCAGGGCAAGGGCCACCATCTGGGCTTCCTCATACCGCATGATAAAACCGTATTTTGAGACAAGTACCAGTTATGAGCTTGCTTCAGGGATCAAGATCCTGGTGCTGGCCAGGGTAGAATATCATCCTGTCTATGGCCTCAGCCTTAACATACAGGATATTGATCCTACCTATACCCTGGGCGATGTGGAACGCAAAAAACGGGAGATCATTCAGCGTCTTGAAAAAGAAGGTGTCCTGGATATGAACAAGGAGATACCTCTGGCGATCGTTCCCCAGAAAATTGCGGTAGTATCATCTCTGACAGCTGCAGGTTATGAAGACTTTATGGATCAACTCAAAGGGAATCCATATGCTTATCAATTCTACACCCGCCTTTTCCCAGCCCTTATGCAGGGTGAGAAAGCCGAGCAGAGCATTATTGAATCCCTCGAAAAAATATTTGAACTCGAATCCAATTTTGATGTAGTTGCTATTATAAGAGGGGGTGGATCCAAATCAGATCTCGCCTGTTTTGACAATTATGATCTCGCCTACCATGTTTCACAATTTCCCCTGCCTGTGATAACCGGGATAGGTCATGAGCAGGATGATACCATAACCGACATGGTAGCACACACGCGCTTGAAGACACCAACAGCCGTCGCTGGTTTCCTGATTGAAAGGCTTGCGTCATTTGAAGGGGAACTTGATGAATACCAGACCAATCTGATCAATGAAATACTCACCATTCTGAATGAACTTAAACTACAACTTCAGCTTTACCAGCAGAAACACGTATCCGGATCTGTTGCCATGGTTCATGCCCGGAAGGAACATCTTATAAAACTCTCCGGGAATGTACGTTTCCAGGTACAGCAACAATTGCGCTCCAATGACAAACTGATCATGCGTCTCATGGAACAGCTTCGAAGCACGTCCAAATATATCCCGCAGAGAAAAAAAATCGAATCGGTCCATACAAGGCAGAGGTTCCTGCAACTCTTGCACAATACACTTGAAGGGGAAGATAAAAGGCTTGAGAAGTATCACAGATTGTTGGCATATGCTGAACCCGGACAAATACTGAAGATGGGATTTTCCATTTCACGGTTTGAAGGAAAAGCGCTCAGAGATGTAAACACGACCAGGCCGGGGAATATCGTTGAGACAGAATTACACAAGGGGAAATTCAAAAGTAAAATAACGGATATACAGAAAAAAAATATAATTTAGCTTATCAAAGGAAGAACCGGCAAATTGATGATCAGATTCGCTTTAGTGGCATTATTACCGGCTATATTGTGGCCCTTATCCGCATTTTCACAAGTCCAATCCAGGCTGGACAGTCTTGAAGGATTGCTTGATGATGCAAGCCCGGAAGATCGTATTGAAATTTTCTGTGAATTATCAGAGACTTACTGGCAACGCTCCTATGATACAAGTCTCCTGATGGCCATCCATGCACATTCTCTGTCCCTTGAAATTGATGACAAAAGGCTGATTGCCACATCCATAAACATGACAGGGAATGCTTATTACCTGATGGGTGATTTCACCAAGAGCATGGATCACTATCTGCAGGCGCTTGCCATCCGGGAAGAACTGGGCGACAGCAACAGTATTGCCAGTTCATATAACAATATCGGCGCCGTTTATGTGCAAATGAAAGACCACCAGCAGGCCCTGCAATATCTAAAAAAGGCAAAATTCATCTTCGAAGCATTGAACGATGAGGTACACCTTTTTTCAATCATGAACAATATTGGTGCTGTTTATAAAGAAAATGGAAAATACGACACAGCCTATCAGTATCTGTCTGAGGCATATGAAATAGCCCAGCGTACCAGGGACGAATCGAATACATCCATAGCCCTGACCAATCTTGGTGAAACGGCACTCTCCATGGGAATGGTGGACCAATCGCTGGACTATCAAAAGAAAGCCCTGGAGATCAGCCGGAAACTGGGGGATAAGGGCATGATGGCCACCATCCATACCAACCTGGGAAAGACCTATCTGGAAACAAAAAATTACAAAAAAGCTTACCAGTCTTTCCAGGAAAGCCTGGGCTATTCTACAGAAGTTAATTCCTTGCCTGACCTGCGGGAGAATTACCGATATCTTGCTGAATACTTTGATATTCAAAAAGATTATAAGCAGGCCCTGCATTATTACAGGTTATACGCTTCTACCAAAGACAGTATCAATTCACAGGAGGCCATGATAAGGATCAAGGAGATGGAGAACATTTCCCAGGCCCAGACCCTCCAGCAGGAGATCGAGCTGCTGAGAAAGGACAATGAGATCAGCAGCCTTAAACAAACAAGGTTGAAAAATACCATCTTTTCCCTGGTGGCAGTATCGCTTATGATCATCCTTGTCTTTATTGTGTATTACCAGAAGAACAGATTAAAACGTGAAACCAACAAGCTCTTAGAGGAGAAAAACAAACAGCTCGAAAAAGCGAATAAGAAGCTGCGTGATTCGGAGCAGCACCTGAAAGAGTTGAATTCCACGAAGGATAAGTTTTTTTCCATTATCGGACATGACCTGCGAAATCCACTGAATGCCCTGCTGGGTTTCAGCGAATTGATATCGGGTAATTCGAGGGACTATACCTCAGAGGAGATTCAGAGATACAGCAAGATCATCAATGAAGCAGCAAAAAATATTCACCTGCTTATTGAAAACCTGCTGGAATGGTCCCGTTCACAATCAGGCAATATTGATTTCAATCCGGAACCGACCGATCTTCAACCGATGATCAATGAAATTTTCAAGGTATTTGATATCCACGCTGATAAGAAAGGAGTTACTTTGGTGTCAGAGATCCCTGAGGAGATCAGGGTAGTGGCTGACCCGAACCTGCTATCTACGATTCTTCGAAACTTGATCAATAATGCCGTTAAATTCACTCTCAACGGAGGAAATGTCCGGATTTTCTGCAAACAAGGTGACAGTGAACTGACCATTTCTGTCGAAGACACAGGCATAGGAATGTCAGAAAAACAGCTGGATAATCTCTTCAGGCTGGAAAGTAATGTAACCATGCCCGGTACATCGGAAGAAAAGGGAACCGGTCTCGGCCTGATACTTTGTAAAGAATTTGTAGATATGCATAATGGAAAAATCTGGGCGACAAGCAAGCCCAAGGAGGGCAGTACATTCTCATTCACCCTTCCCGTAAAAGCAAACAAATAGTTCAAATGAGTAAAGATCCGACTTACAATGAGGCCATTACCGAGATTGAAGAGATCCTCCAAAAAATTGAATCCGGTGCCCTGGATGTGGATGAACTGACAGATAAGGTAAAACGTGTGGCCTTCCTCCTGGAAACATGCAAAAGAAAGCTTAAAACAACCGAAACTGAAATTCAGAAAGTTATCGATGGTCTTGAAAAGGAGGAGGAAAATTAGTTCCCTGCCATCTTCCTCAGTTGTCCAGATTCAATTCCAGATCAATGTTGCTGATGTCTTCCTGGTCAGGACAATAATCAGCCAAATGGCATAATTCGGCGGCAAAGCCGACACGCATATTGGTGGATTTAAAAAATTCCGTGGCCAGGTGTTTGATCTGGTTCTGGTTTACTATCAATACCTGGATCGGATCGATATCCTCCATATTAATTTTACCTTCCGCTTCTTTCAGTACCTTCAGGTTGGCATTTATTATTCTCATCATCTCCTTGTAGGAACGGGCTATGGAAGCAAGGCGATGTCCGATTACGCCTATCACTTCAAGATTTTCAGCGTCGATCAGTGGACCCCCCGCATTGCCCTGCTTTATGGAACAATCCACCTGTATGGTGTTAAATCCGTTTGTCTGTTTAAAAAATGAGGATATTATTCCACTTTTAATAGCCAGATTTTCCTGCTCCAACTGGTAACCAAGTACGGCAATCGGATGGCCAATCCTGTAATTGATTTTCTTGCTGCACATCAATGCGGGTAAATCCCTGAACTCTTTAATGTCGATATCAAAAAGAACGAAACCGGGATTCAGCCGCCCGTTGATCTGAATTTTCCTGGCAAGGAATTCCTTAAAAGTCATTCGCAGACAGACTGTTTCTTTGAGTCCGTCTTCTGTAAAGCGAAGGATTACCTCTGCCGGTTTGGCAAATTTATCAATCACATCATCTGTTACGAGGTAACTTTTCACCTTGAAACCGGTGAAAGTGGTAATTTTGGTGCCTGCTTTACTGAGGAATTCGATGGCACAAACAGAGGATTTGCAATTTTCCCAGACTGTCCTGTACATAGGTTGTGATATTAAGGGTTAGTTAGCAGTCCGGTCACAAATATACAATCTTTCATGAATTATTCGGTTTTTCCACCTGGTTCAGACCAGTATGCATGCTTCAGATGCAGAAGGTTCATCGGGTTGGAACCAAGGCCTGACAAGCTCTCCGGAATAAATCTGACGACCTGGTCATAGTATAGTGGTACAACAACGGCCTCCTCGACGATGATCCTGTCGAGTTGCTGATATTTAGCATATCTTATGCTGTCATCCCGGGTAATAAGTGATTCTTCAAATAACCTGTCGAATTCCGGATGGCTGAAGTGAGTATAATTTGGTCCGGCCGGACTAAAATTCCTGCTGTAAAATAAGGAGAGGTAATTTTCTGCATCCGGATAATCAGCAATCCATGACCCCCTGAAAAATTCCAGACGGGAATTGGCCATTCTGTTCCTGAATGAAGCCCCGGGATTTACTTCAATGCTCAGCCTGATGCCAACCTCGGACAACTCATGCTGGATATACTCACAAAGATCCTGGTAATCCGAGGTAGTTGTCAGGGTGATACTACCCAATCCTTCTCCACCCGGATATCCTGCCCTTGCCAGCAATTCCCTGGCCAGGTCCGGATCGTAGGTAAAACCCGTCACCGCTTGTGTACTGAATGAAGGCAAGCCTTCCGGGATAAATCCAGCATTTGCCGGCCGGCCAATATTGTTTCGCAGGTATCTCATCATCTTATGCCTGTCAAAGCCAACATTGATGGCCTGTCTGATCTCCCTGATCAACACGGGACTCCCGGCTGCTGCCTCCTGTTCAGGATCTAACATGAATCCAAGGTATTCTGTATTCAGATATGGTTCTGTAATCATTCTGATTTGCCCGGAATAAACAGGATTAAGGTTTCCGCTTCGGGTGATCAGCTCATCTTTATATACCGGGTGAAGTCCGGAAAGAAAATCCAGCCTTCCCATCATGAATTCCATGAATTCAGATTGTTTATCTCTTGTAAACGTGATATTAATGGCATCCAAATGAGGTAATCTCACACCTGAAATGTCATGCTCAAAATATTTTTCATTCCTGACCAGTACCAGTTTTTCATCTTCCCGCCAGAATTTAAACCTGAAAGGACCCGTACCAACAGGTTCTTTTCTGAAATCCGGACCAAGATGCTCGATTATCTCATGTGGGACCACATTACAGTAAGGCATAGTCAGGATTCCCAGAAAAGCAGGGAACGGCCTGCTCAGTTGAATCCTCAGGACAGTATCATTAAGGGCTTCAAAGCCATTCATCCCCCCCCTGGCCAGCCGGTCCACAGAATGAAAGATCCAGGCACCGGGCGAGGCAACCTGCGGGTCTATGATCCTGTTCATACTGTAGACAAAATCCGCGGCGATTACACGACGGCCATTACCACCAGGAAAGAAAGGATGATCATGAAAAAACACATCCCTGCGGAGGTAAAAAGTATATTGCGTTCCCTCTTCATTGATTTCCCAGGAATGGGCAATGCAAGGCTTGATATTCAGCCTCTCGTCCAGCTGTACAAGACCATTAAATAATTGGTTAACAGGCCAGATAATTGTCTGATTCCTGGCAAAAGCCGGGTCCAGGGTAGGTATTCCCTTGGATTCATTATACCGGAAGATGTTTTTCCTGTTCTGTTCAACTCCGGAACAGGAAAGAAGCAATAAAAGGGCCGGAATGATCCAGATGTATCGCATGAGGTGTTTTATGCAAAATTAAAATTTAACTGTCAAACCAGCCATAAAATGTATTCCGGCCTGAGGAAAATATCCATCCATTTTGTATTCAATACCCTCATAATAGTACCTGTAGATCCACGCATTGGCTTCATATTGTTCATTCAGGAAATTATTCACCATCAGGTTTAACCCTATCTCCTTCATGAATGAAGGTTTAAAGGTGAACTGTACCTGCAGGTCATTCACAATGTAGGGATCCAGCCTGCGGTCATCAGAGGAAGTATTATCTATATACTGTTTCCCGACATATTTTGACAGTAAGCTAATTTTTAATCCATTGATGGGTTCATAGGATATCTTACTGCCTCCGACAACAGAAGGTGAAAAAGAAAGATCGGTTTCATCCAGGTCACTTTCCACCTGGTAGGGTTCATTTGCGGGATCTGAGTAAAAATCCCAGTTATCGACGTAGGACGTAAAATTCCTGATCCTGTTCCGGCTAAGGGTCAGGTTCAGGTCCCACCGTACCTTACTGGCTGGGAAAATACCCGCTATGAGTTCAATCCCAGTCCTGTAACTGTCCTTTATGTTCGACATAATGGGTGCACCAACATCATTGATCTCACCGGTAAGTACAAGCTGGTTATTATAATCCATATAAAACAGATTGCTCTCCAGAACAGCCCTGGTGGTATTCAGCCGGTACGCCAGTTCATAGTCAAGCAAGGTTTCATAAGTGGGTACAGGATGGGCTGGATCGGCATCCACAAGGTTGCTGCGGTTCGGTTCCCTGTTCCCAACCGCCCATGATAAAGCAAGACGTTGCTGATTACTGATATTAAAAGTCGCTCCAATTTTCGGATTCACAAACTGGTATACATGTGATTCAGAAAGCTTACTTAAATCATCGTCTGCGCCATTAATATTATGTTCAATGTTACGGTATTGAAGATCTCCGAAAAGACTAACCCGCCTACCAGCCCGGTAGTTCAGTTTCAGGAAGGTGTTCCAGTCACGCTTTTTGCCCTCGTTCCGGTACCATTCATGATTGATCTCCGAATCACCAGCCATCCTGGCCCAGATTACCTTCCCGAAGTGCCTGCCTGTATAATTGTTCCACCCTCCACCAAAGAAAGCTTCCAGCCTCCTGTGTTTGTAATTCAGGGACCAGGTGAAACCATAGAAATCATTATCGAGCCATTTTTGCCTGATCAGGTCTGTTGATGTAATTGTGTCACCTCCTGTGATCACATCCGACATAAGGTAATCAGAGAAGTCCTGATCCTGTTTATATTGTTCAAAGTAACCTCTTCCGTAAGTGTAATGCAGCGCCCCGCTAAAAATAAAGCGCTCCCCCAGTTCCCTTGAATAAAACAACTGGTAGTGGTCCTGCTGGTAATTATCCGACTCATTATCATAATAACTGGTATCACCTTCAGTGGAGATGATCATACCTGCCGGGTTGAATGTCCTGTATGAATTCAGCAATTCCTGCGGAACCCCGTACCAGGCCTGATAAGTATGCTCCTTCCCCGAGAATACATTGACCTTCAGGAGGCTATTTTCTCCGTAGTACGCACCGCTGACAAAAAAGGATCTCAGGTCAGCGAATGCCCTGTCTATATAGCCATCGGAATTGATCATAGAGAGCCTCATATCCAGCGTAAATTTATCTTTCAGCATGCCGGTTCCGGCACTCAGGCTGTTTCTCCAGGTATTGAATGATCCATAAGCAGTATTGAATGTACCGTAGGGTTCCGGATTCATGGTAAAGGTCTGGAAATTCATAGTGGCGCCAAAGGCAGCTCCCCCGTTTGTAGATGTTCCAACACCACGCTGGATCTGGACATTGTCAACAGAGGCTGCAAAATCAGGCATGTTGACCCACCATACCCCGTGTGACTCCGAATCGTTCAGGGGAATCCCGTTTACGGTGACATTGATCCGGTTCATGTCGGTCCCCCGCACCCTGAAATTCGTATAACCTATCCCATTCCCCGCATCCGATGTGGTAACCATGGATGGTGTGAGCTTGAGTAATATGGGAATATCCTTCCCGAGATTCCTGTCTGTTATTTCCTCCCCGGATACATTGGT
The DNA here is from genome assembly GCA_030640625.1 of Bacteroides sp. GTDB lineage: Bacteria > Bacteroidota > Bacteroidia > Bacteroidales > SM23-62 > SM23-62. Next base: position 572 of record DAOWJB010000307.1, on the reverse strand, counting down.
ATGTGCCACCGCGGAATTGTTACCGGCCCGTGTAGCTATAACGATGACTTCCTCGGCCATGAGCGTGCTGCGGATCAGTCCAAATGACAGACTCAAGTTCCCCTGCAGATCGATACTTTCTAAACCGGTTTCATATCCCATATAGGATGCTTTGACCACATAGGTTCCACCTGGAAGGTTGCTGATGGTAAAATTGCCATTTATATCCGTAATGGCCCCCTGGAAAGTCTGCTCTATATAAACATTTGCACCAATAAGGGCCTGCCCGGCATCATTTTTTACCGTACCCGTGAGCTCAAACTGGGAAAAAGCAGAGGACGCAGAAACTACCAGCAGGACGGCAATCCAGATTGATTTCATAAATACATGCATGACTAATTATACTTCATAATTTCTAAACTCCCTGCGCCGGCATTACCCGGATCAGGTTCTAAGGGTATGATCTCAGCCCTGAATATTTAGGCACCCCCTTAGAGAAGTACTACAAAGATAGGGATAATATTTAAAGAGGATACTAAAACACCGCTGCAAATTTTGCTACGCAAAACACGCTAGGCGTCTTTTTTAGTATC
>DAOWJB010000034.1 GCA_030640625.1 Bacteroides sp. | reverse complement strand
CACGAATATACGAAATTTGTCCTTATATCCACTCCCTAAAGCGAAGTGGTTACGAACATTCGGATAAAAGAATTCTTCAAGCCCTCCATGATCAGCGCAAGTGAAACATCGTCTGCGGTAATGATGGCATTCAGTGCCTGGACGAATCCCAGTACCTGGGTAAACATTCCCCAAACCACGTTGAATATTCCCAGGAACAGGATGGCATGGTGTGATTTATCAGCGTGTTCGCATTCTTATTCAACATTCTTATCCTGATCCTGTCAAACCAGACAGAATGGTCTCTGGGGAAAATGCTGCTGGTTTCCATCCCGGTTGGCATGGTGTCTCCCGTGAGCTGTCTTATGATCACCGCTTTTGCATCCAATAAAATTGTGGGGGCAACCTGGATGAAAGGATTGAATTTTTTGTTTATGATCCCGGTACTAACCTATATTTTTCAAGGTAGCTGGGAATTTATTCTGGGACTTCTGCCATATTACTGGATATTCAAAATGTATGACCCGGGATTCCAGGTTTTTCCATTTGCCTTGAATTATACCATTGGCCTTATATACCTGGTTATACTGATAGTTATTTCAACAATACTTTTCAAAAGACAGGTTTATCCCTGATCATATTCCCTGACAATTTTACCTGAATACTGACAATAATTCCTCCTGCGCCTTCTGGCACAATAAATGTAACGTATCTGCATATTTGTATATATTATCCAGATGAAAACAAGCAAAGTGAATTCATTGCAGGATCTGCACCAAAGAATTGGAAAAGAAAAGAGATCGTTTCTGCTGATCTACAAAAAGGGATCAGAACAAAGTGACAAGGCTTACAAAAATCTGTCAGAGGCAACTGCTGGGGTATCTGATATCGGCATCTTTACAGCAGATGTAAACAATGTCAGGGACATCCATCCAGCCTACTCCATTACATCCGCTCCAACCCTCATGGAATTTAAGGGGAATGATCTGAAAAATGCCTACAAGGGGGCACATGATCCCACCTATTACCTGGGTTTGTTTGAGAATGCCGTTTATGTTGCAAAAGCTGAAAAAGCCGGGAAGGTTGCAAAACAGGTTACCGTGTATACTACACCTACCTGTTCCTGGTGTACCACTTTGAAATCATATTTGAATAAAAGTAAGATCCGCTATAGTGAAATTGATGTTTCACGGGATGAATCTGCCGCCCAGGAAATGGTAAGAAAAAGTGGCCAGCAGGGGGTTCCTCAAACGCTGATTGGTGGAGAAATGGTTATCGGATTTGATAAAACCAAAATCAATCGCCTTTTAGATATAGAGGGATAACAAATAATAATATCGATAATTTATATTTAAACAATTACAAATGAAAGAGTTACAACCCATAAACCAGAATGTATTGCTGGATATTACCGAGAAATCGGAGGAAAAGACAACAACTGCCGGTATTATCATACCTGATACTGCCAGGGAAAAGCCCCAGATGGCTGAGGTGATCGGTTTGAGCAATATTGACAACGCCGAGATTGCTGTAGGTGACACCGTTCTCTTCAAAGAGTACGCCGGAACAGAAACTGAATTTGAAGGGAAAAAATACCTGATCCTTCCTTATGCTGATGTCCTGGCTAAAGTAGTAGAAACAGAATCCATTTAATGCCGATGATTTCCTTTGACCCGGATGACGAAAGTTTCGGGTCAAGGGAAAATTATTCTCTGTGTTTTTTGTAATTTTATGAGATTCACCCCTGAACCCAAAACACAGATGGCTAAAAAGAAAATTCCCTTCTTCAGTATAATCGGTGAGAAGCAAACCTACCTGAATCTTGTATATATCCTGTTTGCCTTCCCCCTGAGTATCTTTTATTTTTCCCTTTCCATAACCGGGTTTTTCCTGTCTCTTGGACTCCTGGTCATTGTTGCAGGTTTTTTCATTTTCATCGGCACCCTGATCATGATGCAAGGCTTTCGCTGGCTGGATATTCAGCTTACAAAGGTCTTCCTGGGCAAGACGATCACAATAAATAAGTACGAAATTCAGGAACCCGGGTTCTCAAACTTCCTTAAACGCCTTATTGGTACCGGATCAACATGGAAGAGCTTTATTTTCTACCTGCTGATAAAATTTCCCATGGATACCATTATCTGGTCTGTTACCATCGCATTCGTTGGAGTCACACTTGATCTTCTGCTGGCACCTATCCTTTATAATGAATTCTGGTATCATGATGATTTTACCGATTACCTGGTCAGGTTTTTCGGTGATGTTTATGTGCTCCCCTTCCTGGGAATCATCTGGGGCATGATCAGCCTGCATGTAATCAGGGGACTGGCTTGGGTTTGCAGGGGTATTAATGAGGTTTTTCTCTCTGAATAGTAATTCCTGATTGTATTTGTTATACCGATTTTGAAAATAAAAATATATTTTTTTACTTTGTGGAGTGATTAGTCAATCAAAGATAGAAGACAAACGTTCCCGCATCCTACTGGCTGCACGCAGACTGTTTGTAAACCAGGGATTTCACAGTACACCGACATCAGCCATTGCCAATGAGGCAGGTGTCGCAAATGGGACCCTTTTTCATTATTTTAAGACCAAAGAGTCATTGATCAACACACTTTATAAGGAAACCAAGGAGAATTTTTTTTCCATTACTACTGCCGGCGTGGAAGAAGAAAAAACCATCAAGAGAAAAGTCAGATTATTATGGTATAATACTGTAAAATGGGCACTGAACAGACCAATGGATTTTTTATTCATCCAACAATTCAGTAATTCACCTTTTATTTCAAAACTAACACAGGATGAGGTATCTGAACATTTTGAATTTTACTATAACCTGATCGATATAGGAAAAGAAAAAGAAACATTAAAGGATATCCCAACTGATCTTATGTACCATCTTACAACCTATCAGATTTACGGAGTGATCAATTACCTGTTCCAACATTCTGAATTTCAGAAAAATACAGAATATCTAAGCATGGCATTTGATTTTTACTGGGATAGTATTAGTAAAAAATAATTTTTTTATCACAATAATAGAGTGATTAGTCAATCTAAGTTCTAAAAATATGAAAAAAGTTGCCTTAATAACCGGAGCATCCAGTGGAATTGGCAGGGAACTGGCCAGGATCCATGCTTCCAAAGGAGGTGATCTGATACTGGTTGCCAGAAGAAGAGAAAGACTCGAAGAATTGAAAAATGAACTTCAACAGCAGTATTCTGTCAGCGTGATTATCATGGCCAAGGACCTGACAGATCCGGCAGTCCCTGGAGAAATATTCACGGAAACAATCAGGCAACATATTCAGGTGGAGTACCTGATCAACAATGCTGGATTCGGGGGACATGGAATGTTTCATGAGCGTTCTCTGGAGAAACACCTGGAGATGATCCAGGTAAACATTACCGCCCTGACAGCATTAACCCATTATTTTATTCCCCACATGATTGCGAACGGCCTGGGCAGGATCATGAATTTGTCTTCTACGGCAGCGTTTCTGTCGGGCCCCCTTCAAGCGGTCTATTTTGCTTCCAAATCCTATGTAAAGTTATTTGGAGAAGCACTTCATAACGAGCTTCGGAACGAAAATATCAGCGTGACTACTCTTTGTCCGGGTGCCACCTCAACAGAATTTGCCAGCACCGGTGATCTGGAACAAACTGCTTTGTTCAAAGGGAATGCCCGATCAGCCTCTTCCGTGGCAGCTTATGGTTACCATTCCATGATGAAAGGTAAAAGAGTAGCTATAAACGAGCCTTTAATGGGCTTTGCCCTTAATCATTTACTGCACCTGTTCCCCCGCAAATGGGTGATCCGGGCATCAAGGATGGCCATGGAACCATCCAGGAAAGAGATCAAAGTTGGCAGGCAGGTAGCCTGACATGGCTGATCATTTTTGGTGCCTGCTTGGATTTAATGGTAATTATATTGTAGAACAGATTCAATCAACATGATTATTAGCCATATAATTATAATTTTGGGGCTTCACTTAAATCGCTTTAACCAATACTTACCAAAATGAAAAGAATATGGCTAATGATTGCTGCAATCATAGTGATAGCAGCCGGTTGTAATCAAACAGGAAAAGACATGAGTGATTCAGATAATCCATTTTTCGGGGAATATTCTACACCATTCCAGGTACCACCTTTCGATGATATAGAGGATGAGCATTACCTTCCTGCATATGAAAAAGGTATTGCCATGCATAAGCAGGAAATAGATGAAATCATCAATAACACAGAAGAGCCGAGCTTTGAAAACACCATTGCAGCCCTTGACAGAAGCGGTGAACAGCTTGGCAGGGTCCAGTACGTTTTCAATGGTGCCCTATCATCCAATACCAATGAACAGCTACAGGAGATTGCTCAAAAAGTTGCTCCCATGGAGTCCGGTCATTTTGATGATATCAATCTGAATCCCGATCTGTTCAGCCGCGCAAAAGCTGTCTATGAAAAGCGTGAGGAGTTGGACCTGACTGTAGAACAAAAAACCTTGCTTGATGAAACGTATAAGAATTTTGTAAGAGGGGGCGCGGAGCTCGATGAAGTAAAGCAGTCCCGTTTTCGTGAGATCAATCAAAAGATATCTGTATTATCACTCCAGTTTGGGGACAATATCTTGGCTGAAAACAATCAGTACAAACTTTTCATTGAGAATGAAAAGGACCTTGCCGGATTGCCCGAAGGCGTCATTGCCGGAGCCGCCGAGGCCGCCAAAGCAGCCGGAAAGGAAGGGAACTGGCTTTTCACCACACACAAGCCCAGTATGATCCCTTTCCTGCAATATGCCAAAAACCAGGAGCTGCGTGAAAAACTGCACAAGGCTTACTGCCAGAGGGGGGATAATGATAACGACCTGGACAATAAAAAGATCCTGGTCGAAATGTCCAAGCTCAGACTTGAAAGAGCCCAATTGCTGGGTTATGAGACTCATGCACATTTTGTGCTCGAAAAAAGAATGGCCAAAACACCCGGGGATGTTTACAAGCTGCTCAACCCGATCTGGGAAGCTGCCCTCCCTGTTTCCAAAAAGGAAGTTGCAGAAATGCAGTCCCTCATCAATCGTGAAGGTGGTGATTTCGAATTGGCCCCTTGGGACTGGTGGTATTATGCAGAGAAGCTCAGGAAGGAGAAATATGATCTTGACGAGGAGGAACTACGCCCATATTTCGAGCTTGAGAATGTTCGGAATGGCCTATTCCAGGTTTGTACCAATCTATTCGGGATCTACTTTGAGGAACGCAATGATATACCCAAATACCACGAAGATGCCCAGGTATTTGAGGTTAAAGAAGCCAATGGCTCACATCTTGGTGTCTTGTATATGGATTTTCACCCACGTTCAAGCAAACGTGGCGGTGCCTGGATGGAGGCATACCGAAAGCAATATAAAAAAGACGGAAAAGACATCACACCGGTAATCACTACCGTCTTTAATTTTTCAAAACCAACAGGGGATAAGCCTGCTTTGTTGAGCTTCGAAGAGGTAAGTACCATGTTCCATGAAATGGGTCATGCATTGCACGGACTTTTTTCCGATTGTACTTATGAATCAATCTCCGGAACTGCTGTACCATGGGATTTTGTTGAATTGCCTTCTTCTATCATGGAAAACTGGGCCGCTGAACCGGAGGTTATTAAAATATATGGAAAACATTATGAAACAGGAGAGACCATTCCTGATGAACTCATTCAGAAAATCAAGAATGCCGGCCATTTCAACCAGGGTTTTATCAATGTTGAATATCTTTCAGCCGCCTTCCTTGATATGGTCTGGCATACATTGGAACAAACTGATGTTGAAATCGATGTAGATCAGTTTGAGACCGAGGCGCTTAATAAGATCGGCCTTATCCCTGAGATCGTGGTCAGGTACCGCAGCACTTATTTCAGTCATATTTTCAGTGGTGGATACTCAGCAGGTTATTACAGTTATAAATGGTCAGAAGTGCTGGATGCTGATGCATTTGAAGCCTTTAAGGAAACTTCCTTGTTCGATTCAAAGACAGCCGGTTCATTCCGTGAGAACATTCTGTCAAGGGGAGGAACAGAGGATCCCATGGTGCTTTACAAACGCTTTCGCGGCAGGGAACCTTCCATCGATCCCTTGTTAAAACGAAGCGGCCTCTCCAAACCATAATGGCCTTTTGCTTTTAGAGGGTATTAGAACGTCGCTGCATATTCCGCTTTGCGGAACACGTATAGCAACTTTTCTAATACCCTCTACAAGACAGAAAGTCAATTTGATTTTTTTATTGAAATGGGTGTTAGAAAAGGAACCTATATTTTGCGTCTTGCGCAAAATTCAGTGACGTTTTAACACCCATTTCAATAAATATCAAAAAAACTTATTACCTTCGCATTCTGCTCCATTGATGTTCTGTATGTTTGTCCCCCTCAGGATACGAATATTGCACCTCTTCGGCAGAACCTCGTTTATCATCGGTTTTCTGTTCACTGTGATTGGTCTGTCCTTTATTGTCTACTTCAGCACGCAACTGAATTGGAATATCCTTTTCGCAGGTAAAAAGGACCTTGTTGCGACATCAGGATTCATTACCAGCCTGAATGAAACACAGTACAACGTAAATGAGAGTCCCCTCTACGAATACCGTTACCGCTATTATGATCAGTCTCAAATACCCTATTCAGGGTTTTTCCTCGAGTATGCAAATTTATATGAGCCCGGACAGGAAATAACGATTGAATACCTGAGAAATTCACCAGAAGTATCCAGGTTTGCCGGAAAGGACAGGCAGAATTATGAACAGATCATGTTTCTGGCCGGTGTGGGAGGTATCATTATCGGATTGCTGTTCCTGTATCCATCTTCCCGGCGAACCAGGCGTGAGCGTAAGATCATTATGTTGGGCCGGCCGGCCGAAGGGAAACTGGTATATGCGGAACCTACCAATACAAGGATCAATGAACAGCCGGTATATAAGCTTACCTATGAATATCATACCGGTAGAGAAACCGCCCAAAAATTTTCAATCAAATCCCATTTAATCAGGAATATATCCGAGGAACAAACTGAAATTCTGATCTATGATCCCAATAATCCTTCCAGAGCAGTTGTGGTGGAGACTCTCCCGGGACCAGTAGCACGGTATATTCTGAATAAATTGTATCCCTCTTATAACTAGGAATAAGTCTGCTAAAATATCCTGTATAGGGCGATAGCTATTTGCTATCTTTGCATCTTCATGAAGAAGCATTCCAACATACCTTTCGCCCCGTCTCGCTTCCCCGTTTTCTTTGGTTGGATCATACTGGCTGCCGGCACCTTGGGTATGCTCATGAGTATTCCCGGACAAACCATGGGTGTCTCGGTATTTACAGAAAACCTGCTGGACGATCTGGAAATCAACAGGAATAATTTAAGCCTGGCCTATCTGATTGGGACCGTTGGCTCCGGATTGTTAATTACCTGGGCAGGCAAAATGTATGACAGGTACGGGGCCAGGGTCATGGCATTCATCGCCGGGGCTATGCTTGGTTTAATGCTTCTCTATCTGACCAGGGTTGATGCTGTAGTTATTTTTCTTCGGGATAATAAGAGCTTTGCAAATTCTGCCCTTACAACATTTATCCTTATGTCATTCGGATTCTGGGGGATCCGGTTCTTTGGCCAGGGCCTGCTGACCATGGTTTCCCGGAATATGGTTATGAAATGGTTCAATAAGAAGCGTGGACTGGCCAATGGTATCATGGGAGTATTTGCTGCATTCGGGTTTTCCCTTGCGCCCAAAATACTGAACCAGTTCATTGAGGATCTTGAGTGGAAAGGGGCCTGGCTTTTACTGGCAGTAGTGATCGGGATTGGATTCGTATCCTTTGTGCTGCTTTTTTACCGGGATAATCCAGTGGACTGTGGACTTGTGGCAGATGGCCAACGTATAGCAAACAAGAAAAGCAAAAGGCCTCCCAGCCTCCCGGCACGCGATTATACCCTGGCTGAGGCACGAAGAACCAGGGCATTCTGGCTGTTTACCCTGGCCCAAATGATCAGTGCTTTGTACATTAGCGGCTTGACTTTTCATGTGGTTTCGGTCTTTGATTCAGTGGGACTTGATAAATCAACCGCTATTGGCATTTTCGTGCCAGCTTCCATTATCGCCATCATTATACAGTTCATCGCCAGCTGGGTCAGTGATTATATCCGGCTAAAATACCTGTTGATTTTCTTCATGTTCGGCATGATCTGCACGACATCTGCATTGATCACCCTTGGCAACAGCCAGCTGTCGTACTGGATGCTGGTCGGTGGTAATGGAATTACCTGGGGACTGTATATCGTGCTGGCAGCAGTGACCTGGCCCAGGTTTTTTGGCTTAAAGAACCTCGGGGCCATTTCAGGTTTTTCCCTTAGCTGGCTTGTCATAGGAAGTGCCCTTGGTCCATATTTATTCAGCCTGGCCTTTGACATGAAGGGCTCATATGACCTGGTAGCCCAGGGAAGCCTGGCTGTTTCAATTATATTATTTTTCCTGTCATTTCGTGCCAACAATCCTACCGAATAATGAAAAACATACGCAAGACCATTCACATCAAGGTACCCAGAGAAGAAGTATTCACTGCTATTACCAACCCCTTAACCATAGAACTTTGGACCGGCTATCCGGCAAAAATGGAAGCAATACCCGGCACCAGGTTTTCCATGTTTGATGGAGATATTACCGGGACGGTACTGGCCATTGATCCCCCCTCCCTGATCGAGCAGGAATGGGATTTTGGCTCTCTGCCAGAGCCCTCGATAGTACGGATAGAACTTTTTGAGGAAAACAATAAAACCAGAATTGAGCTGATTCATAGTAATATACCTGATGATGCATTTGATAATATCAATACCGGCTGGAAGGAATATTATTTCGGTGCACTGAAATCCTTCTTTGAGAATTAAGCCTTATAGCAGTCCGCAGGAAGGTATATTAATGCTGTCAGATTTGTATCTTTATTGTGAAAATCCTCAGTCCAATAAATGAAACGAACCACTTTCTTAGGAATATTTTTGTTAATTTTTCTGCTTTTATTCCCTGAATCGTCCCCTGCACGCGATCTGGATGAGATAAAAATCAGCGGGAAAATCAAGATTGCATTCACCCAGACGGATTACACAACGATCAATTATCCCCTGGCAATTGAATTTGCCAAATACCTTAATGTAGCACTTGAAGAAATCACCATTACCTGGGATGAGGCTTTCCAGATCAACGGGAAAATACCTGAAGATGTAGAAAGCAATCCGGATATCGTTTATACCCCTGATATTTTCAAACGTGCAGATGCCATCTTCAGTACTTTTACCATCCTCGACTGGAGAAAAAAATTGTTTGACTTTTCTGAAACCCTGTATTCGGCTGAACTGATCATGATCCGTGAGGGAGAAGAGGCTCCTGGTGGGTTTGAAGAACTAAAGGGAAAAAGCATTGCCATGATGCATGGTACAAGTTTCGAAAGCCGGATCAGGCAGATCAATGAGACCATAAAGGGAGGCATTACTTCCGTTCTGACGGAGGATTCTGAAGAAGCAAAAAATATGCTCTTGCGTGGCGATGTATGGGGAACGGTACTGGATGCCGATGAAGCATTGAACTTCAGGGCCCTGAACAATAATCAATACAAGATAGGTATCCCCATCAGTCCGGTAAGTAAAACCGCTTTTGCTGTTGAGAAAGACAATTTCCTGCGGGATGAGATCGAGAGCTTTTTTGGAACCATTGCCAGCAACGGAGTGCTTGATCGGATTTTTCAGGAAATGTTCGGACTTACTTACGCCGAATACTACCAGCAAATATCAAAAAGCTCCAAACTGGATTTTCTGCAAAGGGACCTGGATGAAATCATTCAATCAAAAAAGATTGTTGTGGCTCTGCGTGAAAGAAACTTTATCTATAAGGAGGGTGGACAAAAACAATTAATGCATGCTCTCGCCGAAGAATTCGCTGATTTCCTTGGTGTCCAGATGGAATTCGTTGTCACACCATATTTTGCAAAGTATTGGGAAACGGACGATGGCAGGGTAGTCAAGGACAGTGTATACAATCCTGAATGGTTCAATTACTTCGATGTAGCATGTGAGGTAATCGCACCACTCAAGTGGAGATCCGATAAAGTTGACCTGGTGGGTATATATCCTTCTGAATATACCGTGATCGTGCGGAAGGGAGCCAATATCAAGTCATTTGAGGATCTTCGAAACCTCAAAGGGGTTACAGCCAAGGGAACCATATATGAAGAGATCCTGCAAAAAAACGGGATTGATAACCTTTACTATGCACCGGTTAATGATTTTATCCCGGATGTAAGTGAAGGAAAGGCAGATTATACCATCGTCTATAATGCATTTTTTGAATTATCAGATTACCCGGAGCTGGAGGTCCGTTTCATATTGGGTGAACTGAATGTTTCCTGGGCCCTGCGGAAAGACCAACCCGAACTCAGAGCAGCACTCGAGGAATTTATCAATAAATCACGGCGCAAGGGATTGATAAACACTTTGCTGAAAGCCATGCGGGGTCAAACACTTCAATCCACTGAAGATTTTATCAGCAGCTATTATGAAAGTTTTCAAACCGGACAGCTGCCTTACGTTTTGTATGGAACAGAAGACGGGCTTCCACAGGAGGATGTGTTTTCCATTTTCCAGGACCGGAAAGGATATATGTGGTTTGGAACCAATTCCGGCGTGGTTCGCTACAACGGCCGTGAAATGAAGTTATTCAATTCAACAAATGGCCTGATAGACAATACCGTCCTTGATATAAAACAGGATTCAGCTGGACTGATCTATTTCGCTACCTCTCAAGGTATTGCCGTTTTTCGGGAAGATACGATCATGCGTAATATCCTGCCGGAAATTTCATTCAGATCCATATTTGTAGATAAATCAGATAAGAAATGGCTGTTGGGAGATGATGGTATATTTCTCCTCGGTGAAAGCGCCGACGATGAAATAGCCGAACTAAGCTCTTTAAATGAGAAATATCCTGAATTGCCTGAAAATGTTTATGCCATTTGTGAGGATCCCTTGACCATGGATAAATATATTGCCACGGTAGAAGGGATCTTCATTTATTCGGAATCCAATCATACCATGGTTAAGGTATTTGACGAAAACTGTTATGCTGTATTCATTGATGTAAACGACAGCATCTGGATCTCAACCCGGGTCGGACTGTTTATTTCTTCCATGAGAGACCTGAGGGAAGGTACTGTTACTCAAAAAATGAGACGTCTTAATCAAAGCCTTAATTTTTCAAACAAACTAATCAAGGGGATCTACCAGCACAGTTTCGGATCTGTTTGGCTGATCTCGAATTCAGAAATTCTCCAGGTCCTGTCCACAGACCAGAAGGCAATAAAGTATGAGAAGGAAATTGGTCTGAGCAATAATAATATTCTTTCCTTCTGGGCAGACAGGGAAGATAATATCTGGATAGGATTTTCCGGTGGATTACAGCGGCTGACAAACAAACGCGGACTCAGAAATTTTTATCCCAATACCATTAATTCGTATATATATTCAGCCTTTGAAGACAGGAAAGGCAGGATCTGGGTGGCTTCCCACAACGGTATGTATACATACAAGGACCAACTGGTAAATTTCACACCCAGGTTATCATCCCAGACAGATAATTTCTGCGCTGCCCTGCTTCCATCCGGAAATATTCTGGCCGCTTCATCTGAAGGGCTGTATGAAATTGATGTAAATACCCTCCAGGTGATCAGAAGAAGAAAATTCCGTAATCAATTAATGAGTATTGAGAGTATAACAATTTCAGAAAATGGAGAAATATTTTTGCTCACCGGACGCAATGGCATTGTTTATTATTTCCGGAACATCAATGCAGCTCCCCTGACTATTGACAACAAGCAAACCTCCAATATCTACCAGCTGATAGATCTGAATGGAAGTATCATAGGTGGGAATAAGAATGAGATCCTTGAATTCAGGGAAGGAAACATACGGAGCATAGACAATATAGCATGCAATATCTGGTCTATGGCGGCAACAGATAAGACATTGTGGATAGGAACAGATTGCGGACTGGGGAAATATGAGGATGGGAAGTATACAGGGATAGAAACAGATTTTCCCGGTAAAACCATTGTGATTAAAGCCATTATCCCGGCAAGGAACAAGAACTGCCTGTGGCTTGGAACAAACAATGGCTTTTCCTACTATAATATCTCCGATGCCAAAATTGAATTTACCATTGATTCGAAAGATGGCTTGCCGGGAAACGAAATTACAGCAGGAAACCTGTTTATTGATGAGAATGACCTCTTATGGATAGGAACCTATCATGGATTATCCAATTTTAATATCCGGGCCAGGGCCAACCGGACATATGCACCTTTATGCTACATTGAAAACATATCATTAAACGGAAATGCCATTGACAGGGAAGACGGAAAAGTATTCAGGCATTTTGAAAATAACCTGGTCTTCGAGATTTCGGGTTTGTCATACTCTGATGAGCGATCCATTGAATATGAATTTTACCTGCGTGGCGTAGAAAATGATTATACATCCTATCATAAAGGACCGGAATATAAAGCCTATTTTAACAACCTTCCATCAGGGAAATACGAATTCATTTACAAGGCAAAGGGCAAAAACAATATTTGGGGATATGCCCAGAAATATGAATTTACCATAAAAAAAGCATGGTATAAAACCTGGATGTTCAGGGTCACCATGATCATCCTGTTCATATTATTTGCCTGGAGTTTTTACAAGATCCGGGTTCGCACAATCGAAGCACAAAAAAGAAGGTTGAAAATGCTGGTCGGAGAAAGAACGCATGACCTTGAGGTTGCCAATATTGAGATCGAAGCCCAGCGGGACCTGGCTACTTCGCAGCGGGACCGTATATCACAGCAAAAAAAGGAAATAGAGGACAGTATCTATTATGCACAACGCATTCAACAATCCCTTCTCCCTGCCAGGGAATTGCTGGATCAGGTTCTGCCAGAGCACTTTATCTTTTTCAAACCCAGGGATATTGTCAGCGGTGATTTCTACTGGGCCAACCTTGTCAATGGTAACCTGATCATCACTGCGGCGGATTGTACAGGGCATGGGGTACCTGGTGCCTTTATGAGCATGCTGGGCATTGCCTTCCTGAATGAAATTGTAAATAAGCATGAACTGAAGGATGCAAGCAATATTCTAAACCAGCTTCGCAATGAGATTATTCAGGCACTTGGCCAGCAGGGCATAGAGGGTGAAGCAAAGGATGGCATGGACATGGCCCTGTGCATTATTGACAGGGGGAAAAATAATCTTCAGTTCGCCGGTGCAAATAATCCTCTTTACCTTATCAGGAACAAAGAGTTGTTGGTGACCAGAGGAGATAAAATGCCTGTGGCTATCCATGATAAAATGCCTCCATTTACCAGCCATTCAGTACCCCTGAAAAAGGGGGATTCAATCTATTTATTTTCTGACGGATATGCTGACCAGTTTGGCGGACCCAGAGACAAGAAATTTCTTTATAAAACCTTTAAACAATTATTGGTGGATATTTCTGATAAATCCATGATAGAACAGGGGCAGATCCTGGAACAAACCATCGCAGACTGGATGGGACATTCTGACCAGATTGATGATATGGTAATCATCGGTATCAGGATTTAATCCCAATATATGCAACCCCGTCGGTTTTCTCCTGTCTTTCGATATATACAGATAATTACTTAAACTGAACCCTATGAGAAAAATCGTGATTACCCTCGTGCTGGTCCTTTCATTTGCCGGACTCAAAGCTCAGGATAATGGGATCCAGACCTTGTTTGGCAGCGGAACCCGAATCAGCGGATTTGGCGGCCCTATTATGAGCTTTACCAGTATAAATGGAGAATTCGCCCATATGATGGGTGGCGGTGGTGCGGTTTTACTGGGAGATTTTTGGCTTGGTGGATATGGAGAAGGATTAACCAATGCAATTACTGTAGGAGGAAACAGGATTGATTTCGGTCATGGTGGATTCTGGACAGGATATTCTTTCATGGCTTCCAAAGCCTTGCATCCCACTTTTTCCTCTCAGATTGGATGGGGCAGTATTACCCAGACAGATGACAGATATTACCCCCTTACATCAGATAATGTTTTCGTTATCAATCCCACCCTTGAACTTGAAATGAATTTTACAAAATTTTTCCGCCTGGGGCTTGGTGCCCATTACCGTTTTGTGTCCGGCGTAAATACCAGCACCCTGACCAACGCCGACTTTTCAGGCCCGGGAGCATTCCTGAGCTTTAAATTCGGCTGGTTTTAATATTTCTTGACCTCTATCAAATATTGTGATTGACCGCAGGGGATTTTACTCTTAACTTCTCATTAACACCAGCTGCCGGGACTCTTTTATACTTTCGCTGGCAATTTAGATAGTCAGACCATATAGAACTGTTTATTGATGAAAGTTATATTAGTCCTTTTGCTTAGCCTTTATATTGGCGTAGCTGCCGGTCAGAATTCTACATCTACCCTGCTGGTGGGTGATCGTGCACCTGATTTCCATGGAATTGATCAGGCAGGTGAACTTGTGAATCTGAGAGAATCGCTTAAAAAAGGTCCGGTTGTACTGATCTTTTTCCGCGGTTCCTGGTGCCCTTACTGTAACAAACATATTTCAAAATTCCAGGACTCCCTCGAATATGTCCTTGACAAGGGTGCATCGGTTATTGTAGTTTCCCCGCAAATTCCTGAATACAACAACAAAATCGTGAAAAAAACCGGTGCTACATTTTCAATCATTCATGACAGGGGCTATCAGATCATGGATGCTTATTATGTATCTTTCCCCATGAATGAGAAAACCATCAAGCGATACAGTACATTTGGGAAACGTGTCGACAGGGCCAATGGAAACGAGGATTATATCCTTCCTGTTCCCGCTACATTCATTATCGGTGAAGACAGAAAGATCCGGTATATTCAATATGACCCAAACTATAAAAACAGGTCCAGTGTAGCCGAAGTATTACAAAATCTGTAATTCCTGTTTCTTCTTTTCTTTTTATTATTTTTGATCTCTTTCTTCTCTCAAGCTATCGGATGGATAAAGCGTATGATTACATCATTGTTGGATCGGGTTTCGGAGGCAGTGTGGCCTCCCTCCGCCTGTCCGAAAAAGGGTATTCTGTATTAACCATCGAAAAGGGTAAAAGATTTACCCCTGATGACTTCCCTAAAAGCAACTGGAATCTCCGGAAATATCTCTGGTTCCCGAAACTTGGATTTTTCGGCATTCAGAAACTGACCTTTAACCGAAAAGCCAGCATCCTTTCAGGTGTAGGGGTGGGGGGCGGAAGCCTGGTCTATGCAAATACCCTGTTTCATCCTCCGGATATTTTCTTTGAGCATGAATCCTGGAAGAGATATGGTAACTGGAAGCAAATATTGAAGCCTTTTTATGAAACTGCCGGATTTATGATGGGTAGAACGCTATACGATAAATTGAACCCTGAAGACAAATTATTCAGGGAAGTGGCAGCAGATATGAAAAGGTCTGGCAGTTTTGAAAATGTACACGTAGGGGTTTACCTGGATGACAGGGAGGATGAACGGGATCCCTATTTCAATGGACTGGGGCCACCCAGAAAACCCTGTGTTGAATGTGCCGGCTGCATGGTTGGCTGCCGGGAAAATGCCAAAAATTCCCTGGATAAGAATTATCTCTATTTTGCAGAGAAATATGGGACGGAGATCCTTGCTGAAACAAGGGTTGTTAAGATTGAAAGTGATCAGGCAAATTACCTTGTTTACACCCGATCCTCAACCAGACTGTTCAGACGCAAGGCTCAAAAAATAAGGTGCAAAGGACTTATCCTGGCTGGGGGGTCCCTGGGTACCCTTGAACTACTGCTAAAGCAAAAAAACAAATACAGGACCCTTACAGGATTGTCAGATACCCTTGGATCAGAACTCCTGACAAATTCTGAAACACTCTGTGCTGTTTCCAGGATCCCAGAAAAAACGAACAACGGCCTGGCCATTACCAGTGTTTTTAATCCCGATGAGAACACCCACGTTGAAATCGTTAAATACCCCGATGGATCGAATGCCCTGAAATGGTTTTTTGCACTGTCTGTAAGTAGTTCCGCATCCAATTTTGGCAGAACAATAAAACTGGTTTATACCTCCATCAGGAATCCCATGAAATTTCTGAAAGTTATCCTCAACATGAAATGGTCATCCAACCTGGTCATCTTCCTGGTAATGCAGCATATTGATAATGCCATGCGAATGATCTGGAAACCAGGCTTCTTTGGAGGAAAGATCATCTTTGATAATACCGGCCAAAAAAAAGTACCTGCCTATATTGATATTGGACAACAAGTAATGGAAAAATACGCCAGGAAGGCAAAAGGAATTGCACAGAATATCATTCTTGAAGTAATGTTCAACCGTCCCACTACTGCTCACATTCTAGGTGGCTGTCCCATGTCAGACAGCATTGCAAAAGGTGTTGTAAATCCTGATCTGGCCGTACATGGCTATCCTGATATGTATATCGTAGATGGATCCGTCGTACAGGGTAATATTGGTGTAAATCCAAGCTTTACGATACTGGCCATGGCAGAATATGCTATGAGCAAGATCCCTGAGAAAAAAGGCAATAGTAAAACCAAACTGATGGAACAATTAAACCAATGAATATAAATTTTAAAAATAAAGGGTGCACATTACGGAATCTATTCATCATAAACCTGCTAGCCTTTTCATTTGTGAGCTGCGGGTCCGTAAAGGATGATCTGATTGACCTGCCGTTCGAGATTAGACAGCCCATTCCTTTCATACCGGGTCTTGTTGCTGATGGACTGTCAGGGGACTGGCCAGGCTCATATACACCATTGAAAATCCTGTCTGATATATGCGGTAATATTCCGGATTCAAATGATTTTCAAACCTCATTCCGGATTGCATGGAATGAAACGGGATTGTTTATCCAGGCAGAAATAACCGATGACACTGTTTATGAAGATCCTGACAAATTCTGGAACGGAGATGGCCTCGAATTGTTTCTGAGTCCGGCCAGGGGTTCACTTAATATTATACAGGTCTCTGTCAGACCAGGTTTTGAGCTTTCAGATTCCCTGGCAGCATGCAGGATTTATGATCACCGAAGATCAGAATTGCTTATTGAATCCGAAACATCCATCATTTTCTGCTGTGAAAAATCCAGCCATGGATATACCCTGGAAGGTTTCGTTCCCCTGGAACTGATCGGCATTGAACCTGATCAGGACACCGCAATGGCAATTCAGCTATACCTGAATGATGCCGACCATGAGGATGATCAGGAAAATCACAGTCTGCCATGGTATTCCATTAGGGATTCTTACCGGAATCCGTATGCATGTCACAGTATCCGGTTTACCGCAGACCAATATCCGGAGATGCACCCTGAAATCAGAACTTGTATTGTTGACGAACAAACTGTTCACCTGAAAGTCATAGGTGACCGGGCATATGATGAGCAAACATTCAGGATTATATCCGGTGCCCTCCAGCATCGGTTTAAGTTGAACAGTAAGGGTCCGGGTCTGAAGCACTGGACTTTTCCGGAACATAAAATTCCTTCAGGAAGAGGTTCATTCGTGGGACTTCAACTCGAAGAAAAAACCTTGCAGGTTCTTGATCTTGAGATGGCCCACCGTGTGTATGAAAAAATAGATCCGCCGGAATGGTATGAAAACGAGATCAGGATTTTTGAAATAATGGACAAGTACAGTCGGCCTCCGGACAGTGCCATTCTTTTTACGGGTAGTTCCACGATCCGGCGCTGGTACAGCCTGGCAGATGATATGGATCAAAGGGCGGTGATCAACCGGGGATTCGGGGGATCAGTAATGGAGGAGCTAAATCTTAATCTGGAACGTATTGTTTTCCCATATAATCCCTCCATGATATTGGTCTATGAAGGAGACAATGACATTACCAGGGGTACAACACCTTCGGCTTTTCTGGATGAGTGCAAAATTTTTATCAATCAATGCCGGCACCGGCTGCCGGACACAGAAATCATATTCCTGTCCATTAAGCCCAGTCCGGCCAGAATGAGATACTGGAAACAGATGGCCAGGGCCAATAGCATGCTTGAAGACTTCTGCCGGACACAGGAGAATGTCACGTTCATTGATATAACCAGTCCCATGTTCAAGAAACCCGGCATTCTGAAAAGTGATATCTATGCTGGCGATAAAGTGCATCTGAACGAAAAAGGCTATGCATTGCTCACGCAGGTGATAAAAAGCAACCTTAGTAAATAATTACATTAATTGAAATAATGGAACATTCTGAAATACAAAACATCATAGAAAAACAGAAACAGTTTTTTGAATCTGGTATTACACTGGATGTAAACTTCAGGCTTGATGTCCTGAAGAAATTGAGAAACCTCCTGATCAATCATGAACACGATGTCTATGAAGCTTTAAGGCTGGATTTCGGTAAGCCTGCATTTGAAACGTATGCCAGTGAAAACGGACTTGTCCTTCAGGACCTCAGGATCTTGATCAGGAACCTGAAAAAATGGGCTCGTCCCCAGCGGGCTTATACCCCGCTTTTACACTGGCAGGCCAGGAGCTATTTTCGAAAAGAACCCTATGGAAGGGTCCTGATTATTTCTCCATGGAATTATCCGCTTCAATTGTTATTCATGCCATTGATAGGAGCTGTGGCGGCGGGGAATTGTGTACTTGCCAAGCCATCAAGGTATGCCAAACATACTTATAAATTGATGTCCGGCATTATCTCTGATAATTTTGATGCCGGTCACATTGCCATCATCGAGGGAGGCAGGGAAGCCAACCAGCACCTCCTGGATGAACAATTCGATTACATCTTCTTCACAGGCAGCACAGAAGTCGGGAAAAAAGTCATGCAGGCAGCTGCCAGACATCTTACTCCGGTATCACTTGAACTTGGTGGTAAATCACCCGTTATCGTTGAACCTGATGTGAATCCCCGTTTGGCAGCCAGGAGAATTCTCTGGGGCAAACTCCTGAATAGCGGACAGTCCTGTGTCGCGCCGGATCATATGTTTGTTCACGAAAGCGTCAAAGAACAGTTGATTGCGGGAATGAAGGATTATCTGAAATCTGCATATGGAGGAAAAATAAAAGAAAGTCCGGATTATGCCAGGATCATCAATCAGGCCAATACGGAAAGGTTAAAGGAACTGCTTGAGGGTCAAAAAATCCTCCTGGGGGGAGATACCGACCTTGAAAGCAGGTACATCGAACCAACCGTTGTTGAGGTAAGGGATATGAATAATATCCTGATGAAGGAGGAAATTTTTGGCCCTATTCTTCCTATGGTTCCTTATCATTCCCTTGATGATGTCCTGTCATTCATTAAAAGCAGGCCCAGGCCACTTGCCTTGTATATTTTTGGAAACTCAAGGAAAACCCAGCAGATGATCATGGACAGGACCATGTCCGGTTCTGGCGGGATCAACGAAACTGTGGTGCATTTTGTCAACACCTACCTTCCATTTGGTGGAATAGGATTGAGTGGTATGGGCAGGTATCATGGCAAATACAGTTTTGAAACATTTACCTATAAAAGGTCCTTTATGGACAAAGCAACCTGGGTTGATCTTCCAGTAAGATACCCACCCTATAAGGGTAAACAGAAAATCATTAAATTGTTTATGAGATAATCAGGTATTCAGATCCATCCAGACCGGACAATGGTCTGAGTGTGCTGCTTCATTCATAATGCCTGCATCCTGTATCCGGTCAGCCAGTGCTTCAGTGACCATATGATAATCCAGGCGCCATCCCAGGTTCTTATCCCTGGCATTTGACCGGAAGCTCCACCAGCTGTATTTAACAGTCTCCGGATTTATTTTCCTGAAAGAATCAATAAAACCACTCTCCAGAAATTTATCAACCCAGGCTCTCTCCTCAGGTAGGAATCCGGAGGTGTTTTTATTGCTTACCGGGTTATGAATATCGATCTCCTTGTGTGCAATGTTAAAATCTCCACAGACAACCAGATT
>DAOWJB010000062.1 GCA_030640625.1 Bacteroides sp. | reverse complement strand
TGCCTCTCTCCAAGATTACCATGGGCAATGACTCGACCAGTATTGAAATGGCCGTAGGATCATCCCTCATTTCTAAGAGTATTCTGCTGGAAACCTTAGGCCAGAATTTATCAGCCTAGGATGTTGGAGGAAATAATAAGATGGACACTGTTTATGACTTCATGCATAACAATGCCGTGGATGTTTATAATATCGGGGAAAAGAAACATAATCAGGCATAATAATAAAGATCGGGACGAAGGCCGTTATACCAGGGGTTTTCCTTTCGGAGTTCTGCGACTAGGTCCGGTTGCACATCAGCCATGATCACCCCTTCTTTTTCCCAGATCTCGGTGATCAACTCTCCTTTGGGACCGGTAATATTACTTCCACCCGAACAGACCTGTTCCCTCTCATTCAATCCACAGCAACATGTAGTGGGAATGATCATGGAATTGCGGAAGGCAAGATCTTTCACTTCCCTGTGGCCACGGCTCCCGCGGTTGTTCATCCAGAAAAGAACAGAACATCCCAGGTTTGCATATGAACGGGTCATTTCGGGAAAATCTCCGTCATAACAGATCATGATCCCGCATTTTGCTCCTTTGATACTGAATGTGACGAGCTCATTTCCTGTTTTGTAAAAGGTTGGTTCATGGCGGAGGCCTTCTGCTTTCCACCAAAGATGTGTTTTTCGGTAGTTTGCCACAAGTCCGTTTGCTGATACTATTGGAGCAGAAATGTAATAATCATTGTTAACCTTTTCTGTAAGGCCATAGATGACCAGGGAATCAGTGCCCTTAAGCAATTTCTGGAAGGCCTTTGTAGTTGGACCGTTCACAGGTTCAGCGAGTTCGCGCAGGTTTTCAATATACCCGACCAGCATTTCTTCATGGAACAGGATCACATCGGCTCCCCCGGCCAGGGCTTCTTCAGCAAATCCAAGGGCTTTGTTCCTGTTCTCTTCCACCTGACCCGGATTGCCATTCTGTTGGACCACGGCAATCCTCAGGGAACCTTTACCAGGAGCATCATCGAAATGATACTGTGTGCCTGCTGCTCTTTCCTTGGCCATTGACCGTCCAAAAGTCCCAATGGCAGCGGTCCCGATAGTTGCCTGTCTTAGAAATGATCTTCGTTTCATAAATATTTTATAATTAATTGTACTGTTTAATAAGGTTTTTTAAGATAGTTCTTTTTCATAAATAACATATACCCAGAATCACAGGCAAAGTTTTTTTTAAAGGAAAAGAGATTTAACTTTAATGGTCCCAATCCAATTAATGAAACAGGTGGAAAAAAAAGAATACATGACCTCCCGTGAAAGGGTTCAGGCAGCCCTAAATTTTCAGACACCTGACCGTGTACCCATTGACCTGGGTGGATTTCAAACGGGAATTCATAAGAAGGCATACATAGACTTGCTCAGGTACCTTAAAAAGGATGAGGAAATTATCATGCTTGACCCGGTCCAGCAGCTGGTTAAACCCAGTGAAGAGGTACTTCAGCTTTTCCATGTTGATTTTCGTTATGTGACTGCACGGGGGCCAGCAGATTTTGACGGGACCATCAGGGAGAACCTGCGTGACGGGCAGCTCTGGCATGACCTGAAGGATGAATTCGGGGTGGTCTGGTCCATGCCTGACCATCAGCAGTTATTTATGGATATCTCCCATCATCCCCTGGCAGAGGCAAGCATTGAGGATATCGCCCGGTATCCCTTCCCGGATGGGAGTGATCCCTCCCGTTTCGAAGGGGTGAGGGAGGAAATATTGACACTCCAAGAACAGACACCCTATGCCATTTCCACCGGTATCGGGGGAGTGGTCTATGAGATATGCTGGTATATGAGGGGACTGGAAAGGTGGTTTATGGATATGCTGGAAAACCCGGCTTTCTGTGAGGCCCTACTCGACCAGACACTGAAGTTCTGGCTGGATTATTATACCGGTTTCATGAAAGAGATAGGCGATATCATCGATGTGGTGATGATCGGTGATGACCTGGCCGGACAGGGGGGACCCCTGTTCGCTCCGGATTTTTACCGCCAGGTAGTCAAGCCTCGGCAGAAGAAGCTGGTGCAGCATATCAAATCCCTGACCGGTGCCAAAATATGGTATCACACCTGCGGTTCCTGTGTGGAATACATACCCGACCTGCTTGACAATGGCATCCATATCTTAAATCCTGTACAAATTACGGCGGAGGGTATGGCCCCGAAATATTTAAAGGAGACCTATGGAAAGGACCTGGTCTTTTGGGGCGGGGGGATCAATTCACAGCATGTCTTGCCTTTCGCATCTACGGATGCAGTGATGAAAGATGTCAGGAAAAATATCGAGATCTTTAAGCCGGGAGGTGGATATGTTTTTAACAACGTTCACAACATCCAGGCAGAAGTGCCTCCGGCCAATATCATTGTCATGTACGAAGCTGCCTATCGATACGGATTTTACTAATCATTCACATAATACAATCACATGATAAAAATACATCCGCTCGGAGAATTTTTTATCTTAAGTGTCCGTAAAACCGGTTCACTTCAGGGACCGGATATAAGGACACAATTATTATTTCTCGGGTGTTCTGTAACAAACCACCTCTTGGGGAGTGCTCTTCCAATTCGGTGCATACATTTCGTAAAAGCCT
>DAOWJB010000020.1 GCA_030640625.1 Bacteroides sp. | reverse complement strand
GATTTCCGATCAGAAACTGCCGCTTATAGGTAGTGGAATAAAACCACAAAATGCCTGCGGCAAGCAGGTAGGCTATGCCCAGGCTCAAAATATCAATATACCAGGCCAGATAGATCCCGGTAAATATCCCGGCTGCATTCAGCATGATATGGGCGATCATGGCCCTCCTCCGACTGATCTTCCTCCCGACGATCACCGTCGATGGCCGGTTAAGCAGATCCGTTTTCATATCAAAATAATCATTGATCACGTAACCTGCAGCAGTAATGGCCATGGAAGAAAAAACCAGGAGAAAGAAATGCAGGTGATCGAGTTGTGGGACAAAGCCATTCACAGCCAGTATAGGCTCCACTACAAAGAACCGCACCATATACTGTGTGGAAGCAATGATGAGCAGATTCTGAATTCGTATTAATCTAAAAAAAGCTATCAAAACACTACCATGTAAAAGCGTCTGGTTCCATCCATTTTCCCTGCAATCGCAATACCTGTTCAATCACATCCCTTACACAACCTTCGCCTCCCGCCTTATCTGATATGTATATGGATATCGATTTGATCTCTTCAACGGCATCGGATGGACATGTGGGAAAGCCTATCTCTTTCATAACCAGGTAATCCGGAAGGTCATCCCCCATATACAGGATGTTTTCAGGTTTAAGTTCATATTTTGACAGGAAGTCCGCAAGATCTTGCATTTTATTCCTGGATCTCAGGTATATATCCTTAATACCCAGATTAGTGAATCTGGTCTCTACAGCTTCAGAATTCCCTCCGGTAATGATGCCGATCGGATATCCTTTCCGGATGGCATATTGAATTGCATATCCATCTTTAATATTCATGGAACGCATCAGGTAATTCTCAGGATGCAGATAAAGTTTGGCATTCGATAGAACACCATCAACATCGAAAACAAATGCGCTGACCTTGCCTAGTTCTTCCTTAAAATTGCTCATTCACTACGAAAATGTTGATAGATGCTCTCGCTTACAAAGGTATATATTTTTTGCCACTCGGGCTGATCCTGAAGCATCAACTGATGCTTTTTCAGGATGCTCTTGTCGAGGCGGGCAGCCGGACCTGTCTGGGCTTCTGAAGGGGCCATTTCCATGACCTTCCTGGCAGTCTCCATGATAAGGGGTTTTAAAAGACCAAAATCGAACTCATAATGCTTCAGGATATCGTAGGCCCCACGGTACATGTGATTGGTGAAATTGCATGCAAATATGGCTGACATGTGCAATATCATCCGATTCTCATAGTTTACGGCATAGACATGATCTGAGATTTTTTCAGCAATACCCTTTAATCGGTTCTCGTTCTCGGGGGTGTTTGCTTCAATGCAAACAGGCACGGTCCGGAAATCAATCTGTCGTGTTTTTGAGAAGGTCATCACCGGGTACAAAACGCCATGATCACTGGTCCAGTTTTCAAATACATTGGAGGGTCTGCTTCCCGCGGTATGCACCATAAAAACATTTTTCAGGTTAATCAGGGGCAACAGGTCCTCTATGGCCCGGTCCGTTATACAAAAGATTATCAACTCGGCATCTTCCTTCAGCTGGTTCGCATCTGTGGTCCATGGCACATCCAAATGCAAGCCGAAAGCACATGCCGATGATAAGGTCCTGCTGTAAACCTGGATAATCTGAAATCCTGCTTTCTGTAAAGCCGGTCCCAGGTGCCAGGCCAGTTTCCCTGCTCCCAGTATGATCGTCTTTAATAATTTGCGCTTTTTCATTATCCTGATGGATTTGCCCGTAAGATACGGGGAATTCCTCAAAACAAAAAGAAGCCATCTTAAAACAAACTTGGGGGCTTCCGTTGGTTTTACTCCATAATAATGATGAAATGACTTTATTTCTTTTCAAGTATGTTTCTACGTTACACAACAAATCCCAGAGTAATTTTTTTTTATGATAATGTTGTGCTGTTATTCTGTAATTTACAATCCTTTTTAATACGGTCAATTAATTTCACCTTAACATGGCTATAATCGAATCACTGTGAGAAGAATCCGTATTCCCTTGTTAGTTTTGTTTTTTGTTCTCTCAAGTTGTACTCAAGAAAAACAGATTAAAACACTGGTTCTAATCGATTCAACAACTCCCCAGTCGAACGAATCAAAAGAATATCTTCTTCCCTATCTCGATCATTTCGGGGTCGATTATGAAATTGCAGATTTAGGTGCCGGCATTTTTAAGCTGTCTCCCCCCAATTATGCCCTGCTCATTGTTGGACAAGATTTTGAAAATAACCGGCCGGTTTTGAAGGTACTTGACAAGTTCAAGAATACAGGTACCGGGATAATATCTTTCGATGCCGACATACTATCCTCATCCAATGGAGACGCCGGAACAAGCACGAAGGTTAACATGATTACAGCAACAAACCATCATTATATCACCGCACTACATGGTGAATCAGATACCATACTATGTTTTTCACCCATGAATTTAAAGTTCCTTCCTGCATTCGAAGGTGAAGTATTACTGTCCGCTTCAGGAAATCCAGTTCTAATTGCTTCTGAGCACAATAACATGAAAGTAGTCTGCTTTACCTCAATGGATTGGATGAAAACTTCGGTTCTCGGTCCACTGATGGGCATGGATGATTGTCTTTGGAGATCGATGGTATGGGTTGCCCGAAAACCTTTTGTCATAAGGGGATTGCCACCCCTGGTCACAATGCGTATCGATGATGTCATGGGTACAGGAGAACTATGGAATCAATCGCCGTTTTACTGGGTTAAAATTGCCAATGATTACGGATTCAAACCCTGGCTGGGCCTTTTTATTTATAACCTTAATCCTGCAGCCATTGATGAATTGAGAGGATATCTGCTTGATAAAACTGCAAGCGCATCTCCTCATGCTTTCGGAAGTCCAAACCGATCGAACATCAAAACCCTTAAAGAAGCATCCATCCAATCAGAATATCAGGGAGATTACATGGGATTTTACTATTACCCGGATGCACTACCATTAAGGGCCGATGATTACGATGAATTTATCTTTTTTGATCATCATAATTTAAAGCCCTGGAGTAACGAAGAAGCAAAACGTGGTCTGGAAGCAGTCGATCAATGGTATGACAGGCATCAACCCTTGCCAAAGTCAAAATATTTCCTTGCACATTGGTATGAAATGGGGAGCAATGTAATCGATCATATTTCAAAAGAATGGGGAATGGAATACATTGGCATGAACAAGGAAATCGACCAACCCTGGGCCGATTCCATACCCTGGATAAAAGGCAAACCTTTCAGAATGTTTGAGAGTCCAGGAACCAGTACGAATAATCCTGCTTTTGGTGGCAGCAACCCCGTCTATTATTCAGATTTTGAAACTATTAACGGGCACAGGTTTTTCAATTGCTTTACCGAAATAAGAGATGCTACAGGTTACGAATGGTATCCCGATAATAATGTTCTTCCTTCTGCACAACGTGGTATTCGTCAGCTTCGACGGGCACTCTCATCAATGGCTATGGCTGTCCTTAAAGGGAGACGCGGATACCGTTAGTTACGCGTATTACTTCACGGAAGAGAATGGGCAGATCACCCAAAATATGATTGAATTTCCTGCATTTGAAGGGGAAGCCAAGTTGGAAATAATCGATTATTAACATCAATTAAGCACTGCACATATCATGAAAAAAAATGTATCAAAAAAACTCAGTCGGATTATTTTTCTGACGGCTGTTTACGCCTCTTTGTTCGGGTCTGCAACCAGGGTTCTGGCAGTTGAAAAGACCTTGATATTTCCCATCCCGCAACAAATGGAACTCACCGGTGATGTGTTTGTACTGGATGAGTCCGTATCCATTATTGTTCCTCAGAATATGAGTGAGAAAGATATTTTTCTCGCGGGTTTTCTGGTAAGGGAGCTGAGTGATAAATACGGCATAGCCGTAAAAATTGAATCCCGCAGAGATATCCCCGAGGGTAGAAAAGTGGTGGTTATGGGGACTGTTGACAACCCCTTGATAAAGCAGTATAGTATAGATAACAAGCTGGATATGACAGAGGATAATCCCGGCAAGGAAGGCTACGTCTTACGCGTAAGCAGCGATAAGATAGTTATTGCAGGATGGGACGATCCCGGGGCTTTTTTCGGACTGCAGTCCCTGCGCCAGTTAATTGAGACGGAAAACGGAACGAAAGTACAGGGGCTAAAGGTAAGGGACTGGCCAAATCTGCCATTCAGGGCGATACGTTTGTATGTCCCCGGACCGGAGAACATGGCTTTTTTCAAGCGGTTCCTGAGAGATTTTATGGCACTCTACAAGTACAACAGTGTCATTATGGAACTAAACTGCATGCGGCTTGACAAACATCCGGAGGTCAATACGGGTTGGATCGAGTTTGCAAAGGATTTGCAGTATTCACGATATAATTTAACGGAAGGGATTAGGGGAGAGATAAAGACCTCGAGTCATTATGATGCCGGAGACGGATTTATAATTGAAAAGGATGATGTCAGGGATATTGTTGATTTTGCGAATCAGAATTTCATTGAGGTTATCCCTGAAATACCATCACTCACCCATTGCTACTATCTGTTAACAAGACATCCTGAACTGGCAGAATATCCCGGAGATATATGGCCCGATACCTACTGCCCGTCCAATCCGGCATCCTATGACCTTATGTTTGATGTATATGATGAGTATATTGAAGTGATACAACCCAAAATGATTCATATAGGACATGATGAATGGTGGGGCGCACCATTAGATGTTTGTCCACGCTGCAAAGGGAAAGATTATTCTGATCTGTTTGCACAGGATATTAACAGAATTCATAGCTACATGTCTGATAAGGGAATTAAAATTGCCATGTGGGGGGATCATTTACTGGAAAGTGTCCGCACTGAAGGCCCGATAGAGCGGACTACTTCTGCCGGCCTGAAATATAAGACGCCTGGAGGACTGCGTCCATCCGTAGTGAAGGAATCCATTCCAAAAGACATATTAATCTTCAATTGGTTTTGGGTTGACCAGGACAGGGACATGGAATTACACGAATTCGGATTTACTCAACTATATGGAAATCTCAAGCCCAACATAAGCCATTGGGATGAAAGGATAAAGAAAATTGACCTGATTGGAGGTGCTCCCTCCTCCTGGGCTGCAACAAATGAGTTTAATTTTGGCAAGGACTTATTAATAAATTTCCTTGGATGCGCTAATTTATTATGGTCAACTCATACCGTTAATCAAATAGATCTGCCATCAATTGCATGGAAATTAATGCCTTCCATCAGATCCAGCTTAAGTGCTGCAAGGATTCCCAGTGAGGACGGGGATGTCGTTGAACCCATTGATATCTCCTCACATTTCAATTTGGCAAATGATTCAAAAGTTTTTGATATCGATCTGAGTACTTTAAAATCCGGTGAAGTACATAGCCGGGCAAAGGTGTTCAATTTGGTCCATTCGGCAAAGGCATCCGGGAATTGTGCGATCGCTGTAGGATCAGTCGGTATTGAAAAAAATCCCCTTCCACCCGAGATTAAAGGCCTGCCAATCAATGAAGATGTGAGTAGCCTGATATTTTTACATGCATGTGCGCTTCCTGCAGGAAATCAAAAAGCCTACTTTAATATTCCAAACTTTTTTGATACACCAGATCTGTTAGGATGGTATGAGATTGTCTATGAAGACGGATTCAAGGCAATAGTGCCTATCCAATATGGTGTCAATATTTTGGAGTGGAACCCAGGGGGAGAAAAAAGCCTTGATAAAAGGGTAGGAAGGACAGGGGCTCCGCAGAATGCGTATTGTTACATGGCAGATCCAATTTCATGTTCTTCCAATGAAAATGACAATCCGATCACTTTCTTTGCTTTTGAGTGGGTCAATCCACGTTTTGGTAAAAAAATAAAAGAAGTGAATGTATACGGATCTGTTAATTATCAATACATACAAAGCTCAGAAAATTCTCCGAAAACCAAGCCTATGCCAAGTAATGCAATTTTGTTGACCGGCATCAGTAAGGTCAAAAAAAGGGATTACAAACATAAGAACCAATTATGAAAGCAGTTGAGAAAAAAAAATCCTCTCGCCTTGTTTCACTCGATGCATTGCGTGGTTTTACCATGTTCTGGATCGTGGGTGGTGCGTCTTTGATTGCAACGCTTGAGGCATTTGGCCAATTCAAGATCACCAACTTTCTAGTCAATCAGGTGGATCATTCACAATGGGAGGGTCTTCGCTTCTACGACTGCATATGGCCTGGTTTCATGCTCATGGTTGGAGTCTCCATACCATTCGCTTTTGCCAAGCGTTCATTGACTCAAAGTTATCCGAAGATGCTGCGGCATGCCATCAAACGATTCGCTATTCTATTTCTGCTGGGTTCTCTGAGGGAATCAGTTAGCCTTGGCAGTCCGCGCCTTATCGAACTAAGCAGCGCCCTTCAACCCATTGCCATTGCTTATATTGCATCCTTTCTGATCGTAAGAAACTCCTGGAAATTACAGGCCGCTATTGGTCTGTTAATCCTCATTGTCTATGGCCTGGCTGTAGCTCTGATTCCTGTTCCGGGTGTTGGCTCGGGATCCTATGTTCAGAATGCCAACTTGGTATGGTTCGTTGATCGAACCCTCCTGCCGCATCGCATCGGAGATGCAGTATTCCTTGGGGGCTGGGGAACTATCATTTCCATGATCCCTCCCATATCTACTACCATCCTCGGGCTTTTAATGGGTCGACTGTTAATGAGCAAGCAGCCGCCTGCATACAAAATTAAAATTCTCACCATGACGAGCGCCGGGATCCTGGTGATTGGTTATGGACTTTCATTCTTCGTCCCGGTGGTGATGAAAATGTGGACTGTTTCCTATGGTTTTCTCAGTGCAGGTTGGGCCTGCTCCATGTTGTTGCTTTTTTACTGGTTGATCGATGTTCGCGACCATCGAAAATGGGCCTTCCCATTTGTGGTAGTAGGTATGAACGCACTTGCGGTTTATCTGTTCAGCACGGTGATGAGACTGTCTACGATCGCTGATGTATTCACCAAAGGAATTGCGGAATCAATGGGTCAATTTGGACCCTTCTTTGCCGCACTTGCTTTTCTGGGATTGGAATGGGCGATTCTCAACTGGATGTATAAACGAAAGATCTTCCTCAGTCCATAATGCATTGAACAACTTTAGTCGGATTTTGCTTTGGCTCTTCCGGCCACATCCAGTCAGTTTAACCACAAGGCAGGCGACCTTGCGTACAAGCTCAGCAGAAACGGGTATTACAGGTTATTGGCACGTACTAAAACAGTGCTACCAAACGGTACAAAACGGTACCAGCCCTCTGAATAATCCGGATGGTTTTTCTGTATTAAAAGCAATACCGGTTTTCATCGATCAGTGTATCAGCAATCCTCCTTCTTGCTTCCTTTACGTTTACCGGTCCGACCCGGGTGAAACGCTCAATCCCCTTTTCAAGCAGCTCACGGACCTCACCGAAGGCAAAAGAGAAGGTTGCGTCTCTGGCATTCTTACTGATACTGGCCGCAGCATCAAAGACAAAAACATCGAGGATGTCCTGGTATACCTTGAACTGGTCCTCGCTCTTTAAGGCCTGCATTTTTTTTACACGCAGAAATACAGATTCAGCCGCATACAATTGTATGATGATATCCGAAATATTGCTTAGTATTTCCTGTTCCTGAAAAAGTGTCCTGGAAAACTTATCAGATACAGCCTTCATCAACATCAGGGTTACTTTCTTAAAGTTGCTGATATAAAGGCCTTTCTCATCAAAGTAGTCGAGGTTGTCAAGCTTTACTTCACCTGCCTGCTTCACCTCTTCAAAGGCTTTTTCTGCTTCCTCCATCAGGGGCAGGACACCCTTGGCGCCCTTCTTCAGCATAGCATCAACAAGCAGCAGGCGGTTGATCTCATTGGTTCCTTCAAAGATCCTGTTGATCCTCGAGTCCCGGTATCCCTTGTCAATGTGCATTTCAGCAGAGAAACCCATCCCCCCATGGATCTGCACGGCTTCATCAACTACATAGTCGAGTGTCTCTGAACCGAATACCTTCATGGCCGCAGCCTCAATGGCAAAATGATTGAAGGCTTTCATGGTATCCCGTCCCTTATCCTCACCATTGGATATGTAATGGTTAATGGCATCATCCAGTCCCTTGCTTGCCCTGTATACTGCTGATTCTGTGGCAAAGGTCCGGATCACCTGCTCCGCCAGCTTGTACTTGATGGCTCCAAACTGGGAGATCAGGCAATTGAATTGTTTACGCTCATTGGAATAGCCTACAGACTGTTCAATCGCTTTCTTCGCCGAACCTATCACACTGGCGCCCAGTTTTATCCGTCCCATATGGAGAATATTCAAGGCGATCCGGAATCCTTCTCCGCGTTTGCCCAGCAGGTTCGCCACCGGTACCTTGCAATCATTGAAAAAGATCTGCCTGGTAGAGGATCCCTTTATCCCCATTTTTTCCTCCTCAGGATTAAATGTAATACCCGGAAAGTCCCTCTCCACAATGAAAGCCCTCAAAACCCGGTCATTATCGATCTTGGCAAAAACGGTCATTACATCT
>DAOWJB010000274.1 GCA_030640625.1 Bacteroides sp. | reverse complement strand
GGCCCCTCTTCAAAGTCCGTACCTGGTAACCATGATACCTACCGTAACTTTCTCAGATCTACATGACGTGGCCTACCAGAATGGTGCATTCAGGCTTGATCTTTTTACACCCTGGAGTATTGAGATGACACATCCTTACAATGTAAGTTACTCATACATCGCAGAAAAGAGAGACAGCATTTTAATGACCCTGCCCCTGATCGAGCAGGACAGGGCAATGGGTTGGAGGATTTCATTTCTGAGGGATTGGTTATCTCACCCTGAACATGACTCATACTGGACCAGGACAAGTATTGGTGATGCCTATACCAAAATCAAAACTTCAGTGTTCAATGTCGGCGGCTGGTATGATATTCTGCTTGAAGGCACCATTAATAATTATTTAAAAATGACAGCCCCCGGTATAGACCCGGAAATCAGCAGAAAGCAGAAACTCCTTATCGGTCCATGGATCCACAGCATGGGAAAACGTGAAGTCGGTGAACTGGATTTCGGAGAAGAGGCCGTATTCAACAGTACCGAATTTCGGCTTCGATGGTTTGACAGCCAGCTTAAGGGAATAGACAATGGTGTCATGGAGGAACCGCCCGTCAAGATCTTTGTCATGGGCATAAACAAGTGGCGGTTTGAAAATGAATGGCCCCTGTCGAGAACGGATTATCAAAATTACTATTTCCATAGCCAGGGAAATGCCAATACGCTTAAAGGTGACGGCAGGCTGGACACAAAGCATCCCAAAAGTGAATCGTCGGATCGTTTTGACTATCATCCGGAAAACCCGGTACCTACCATAGGAACAATGGGGCCCTATGATCAGAGAGCGGTTGAAGAGCGCCAGGATGTGCTGGTCTATACTACCCCGGCATTGAAAAAAGACCTGGAGGTAACCGGTCCGGTTAAAGCTGTTATATATGCTTCGAGCGATGCCGTTAATACGGATTTTACAGCAAAGCTTGTTGATGTTTATCCTGATGGAAGGGCTATCCGGATTTGTGAAGGCATCATTCGTGCCGATCACCGGGATCCTGACGTTCCTCCCTCAAATATTGTTCCCGGAGAAATCTATGAATACCATATAGACCTTTGGGCAACTTCAAATGTATTTATGAAAGGGCACCGCATGCTTGTTGAGATTTCGAGCAGTAATTTTCCAAGATTTGACAGGAATCTGAATACAGGTAAATATTTCGCAAGGGATACAACAATGACAATGGCGGAACAGGTTATTTACCATAGTTCCGAGTACCCATCCCACATCATTCTTCCTCTAATCAGCAAATAATCATATACCAAAAAATTATAGCCATGAGAAACTTCATTTTAATACTGTCCTTATCTGTATTTTCGATTTCCATCTTTTCTCAAAATGATGCGCTTAATATTGTAGTCATCGGTGCACATCCGGATGATGCAGATGTTTCAACGGGTGGAACTGCCATTAAATTTGCTCAACTGGGACATAATGTTCTATTTATCTCGGTTACCAATGGTGATGCCGGTCACTATGCCACAGGAGGGGGTGCACTGGCCAAAATACGGAGAAATGAAGCACAGGAGGCTGGGAAAAGATTTGGGGTAACCTACCATGTAATGGATAACCATGATGGTGAGCTGGTGGCTGATCTAAATATCCGCCTGGATATTATCCGCCAGATTCGGGAATGGAACGCTGACGTGGTCATTGGACACCGGTCCTATGATTATCACCCGGATCACAGGAATACTGCCATACTTATCCAGGATGCAGCTTTCATGGTCATCGTGCCTAACATTGCACCTGATACTCCCTCATTAAAGAAAAATCCGGTCTTTCTTTTTACCCAGGACCGGTTTCAAAAACCATATCCCTTCCGTCCGGATATTGCAGTAGATATTTCAGATGTTTACGAGCAGAAGATATACGGGGTGGCTGCCCATAAATCACAGTTTTTCGAATGGCTGCCCTGGCTTTCAGGAAAGCTGGATGAAGTTCCACAGGAAGAAAAAGCACAATTAGAATGGCTGGGTAAAAAAAGGAAAAGGGAAATCACTCCTGAAATCCGGACAGCCCTGGCAAAATGGTATGGTGAAGAAAGGAGCAAACAGGTTACGCATGCTGAAGCATTTGAAATATGCGAATACGGCCGGATGCCAGACGATGGGGAGATCCGGCAATTGTTTCCCATGCTGGGGAAATAACCCATCATGGTCTTTCCCGGAGCGGGCCTATGTATTTTGTTGACAGAACTACATCATCAAAGATGTCTGCCCTTTACTGTTTATTGATATATCCACGGAAAGGGACATTCCACTGACATTTCCACCATCATCCCAGTTTTTCAGTATCTCCTGAACCGATATGGTTTCAAAGTCTTCCTCAAACACAATACAGGATTCCTGGCCAACAGCATTGATTGACACCAGCATTGACATCCTCCATTCCATGAATGAAATGGATTCCTTAATACAAGGTCAGTACTCCTTCGCAGTTTCCTGCTGGTTTCTGCTGCCGACCGCTAATGCGATTCGCTTGACAGACCATCCCCGCCTGCCCGGCGGTTTAAGC
>DAOWJB010000014.1 GCA_030640625.1 Bacteroides sp. | reverse complement strand
TTTGATCGCCTCTCCAACCGTACTGATACTTTCAGCCTGGTCATCAGGTATCCCAATGTTGAATTCTTTTTCAAATTCCATGATCAGCTCAACTGTGTCAAGGGAATCAGCTCCCAGATCATTTGTGAAGCTAGCTTCGGCGGTGACTTCATTTTCGTCAACGCCTAACTTATCTACGATGATAGCTTTTACTCTGGATGCAATGTCAGACATAGTTTTAAATTTTAATTAATACTAAGTATACTTTTAAAAATAACGGAGCAAAGAAATGTTTTTTTCTGTTAAAAATAAAACATTTTAGCATTTTTCAGTCATAAAATATCCTAAAAAACTTAATTTTAGAATAAGACTGAAATATTAAATATCCCGGTTACATAATGAAAAAAAAGATAGCAATCTTTGCTTCAGGGTCAGGTACAAACGCTGAAAAGATCATGTCTCATTTTGAGAACCATGAGGTGGGTGAGGTAGCCCTGGTACTATCCAACAAACCTGATGCTTATGTTTTGGAACGGGCCATAAAGTTTAATGTGCCTACCCATGTCTTTACCCGGGATAGCTTAAATAACAGCTCGCAGGTCATTGATTTGTTAATTGATGCCGGGATCTCGCTTGTGGTCCTTGCCGGATTTCTCTGGCTTTTGCCTGCCGACCTTATCAGGGCATTTCCGGACAGAATAGTTAATATCCATCCCGCCCTGCTTCCTCAATACGGAGGTAAGGGCATGTACGGAAAATATGTACATGAGGCAGTGATTAAAAATCATGAGAAAGAATCAGGGATTTCCATTCATTATGTAAATGAGGTATATGATGATGGAAAGATCGTTCTGCAGGAGAAATGTGAAGTAAAGCCTGATGATACACCGGAATCACTGGCACAACGAATTCATCAGCTGGAACATAAGTATTATCCACAGGTCATTGAGAAACTCCTGCAAGGGTTGAACTAGTCACCTGAGCGACTGAATCGGGGAATGATATATGATCCAGTTTCCTGATGGTCAGAAATCTCAGAGAGTCATAGGCCATAAGATTTTCCTGTTTGACAGGTTCAACAGGTGGTGCTTTGACTTTAAGTGGATCAACCGGATAGCCATTTTTGTAAAACCGGAAGTCCAGATGGGGCCCGGTAGAAAGTCCTGTGCTGCCCA
The DNA here is from genome assembly GCA_030640625.1 of Bacteroides sp. Classification (GTDB taxonomy): domain Bacteria; phylum Bacteroidota; class Bacteroidia; order Bacteroidales; family SM23-62; genus SM23-62. The sequence continues at coordinate 2,349 of DAOWJB010000014.1, read as the reverse complement.
CGTACCCGATGATATCCCCCTGTGTGACATAAGCTCCGGTCTTAACTCCTTTGCCATAGCGGCTTAAATGGAGGTATGCCGTTGCATAGACGCTGTTATGCTGGATCTTGACCATATTGCCATTGCCCTTGCTGTAGCCGGTCTTGACAACCTTCCCATCCCCTATGGCAAGAACAGGCGTACCAACCGGGGCAGCGTAGTCAACCCCAAGATGAGGCCGTCGTATTTTTAATATGGGATGCAAGCGGCTGTGAGAATACCGGGAGCTGATACGCGAGTAACGCAGCGGCGCTTTCAGGAATGCCTTTCTGAGGCTGTTTCCCTCCTGGTCATAAAAAGATTCCACACCGTCCTGTATAAAAGGAATGGCATAGAACTCATGTCCGGCGTGATAAAAATATGCCCCATGAATCCGACCTAAACCTATATATGTGGTATCAACATAGTGTTCATCAAAATCTATACTGAACCTGTCGCCTTTCCGAAGTCCGAAAAAATCTATGGTCCATGCATAGATCTCAGATAGTTCAAAGGCCAACATGGGATCCAACTCCATATCCAGCATGGTATTCCAAAGGGAGGAAGAAATCACACCAGAAGCTTGTTTTGATGCCACAATTATTGCCTTTTCATGCTTTAAAACGTGAATGCTGTCCTGCAAACTGAAAAAAACGTAGTCTACAGGCGTATGCTCATATACAAAGTATTGTACAGTATGTGAACTGTCCATTGAGCAAAAAACCTTGTATGGTTTGCCCTGGCGGATTTTCCTGAGGTCAAAAACACCTTTTGAGGCCTCCGCAAGCTTGTGAATGGCATTTCCATCAACACCGAATTCCTGCAGAATGGTTGACAGGGTCTGATTCCTGCGTACAGTTCCTGAAACGGTGTAAAAAGAATCAACAGGCAGGCCATACTCCCGGGCAATTACCTTCTGTGCCACCAGGCTGTCAGGTGATTCCTGGATAAGGATCCCTTCCACTAGTTCAGTTGGCCGGGTAATAAAAATGACAGTAACTGCGATGGCTCCGGCCAGCATGATCAGCAACAGTATACTTATTATCTTACGCACTTCTCTACTCCTTTTATTAGATCACAACATTAATGATCCTTCCTTTAACGACAATAATTTTTTTAGGTTCTCCACCATTCAGCCATTTGGCTGCAGATTCATGGTTCAGGACCTGCTGTTTGACCTCATCATCTGGCATGGAAAGGGGCAATTCCAGTTTAAAGCGAAGCTTGCCATTAAAAGATACCGGGTATTCAAATACATCTTCCTTTAAAAATTCCTCATTGTGTTCAGGGAAGGGCTGGTTGGCAATGGTCGGAGCCTCTCCTTGAATATTCCAGATTTCTTCTGCAAGATGAGGTGCAAAGGGTGTCAGGACCCTGGCAAAAGTGGTGGCTGTCTGTTGATTTACCTTCCCCTTTTTGATGCAATTATTGGTAAAAATCATCATCTGGGAAATGGCCGTATTGAAACGCAATCCTTCGATATCCTGCTGGGCCTTTTTTATGGTCTGATGTAAAGATTTGATAATCTCAGGATCTTCCTCATTCTTGTGGATGTTATCCAAATTTGCAAAAAACCGGTATGCCCTTCCGAGGAAACCAAAAACCCCTTTTACACCCAGTTCTGTCCATGGTTTGGTAGCCTCCAGCGGTCCCATGAACATCTCATACAGGCGCAGCGAGTCAGCCCCATAGCTTTTCACCACATCATCGGGGTTGATAACGTTTTTGAGGGACTTTGACATCTTAGCCACGATCTGCTTCAACTCTTCACCGGTCTGGGAATGGTAGAATTTCCCATCCTTTTCTGTCACCAGGTCGCTGGAAACCTTTGCACCGGCCGCTGATTCGTAGGCAAATGCCAGGATCATTCCCTGGTTGAACAAGCGGGTAAAAGGCTCATCGGTAGAAACAATGCCCAGATCATATAATACCTTGTGCCAGAACCTGCTGTATAATAAGTGCAGGACGGCATGCTCTGCTCCGCCAATGTATTGATCGACGGGCATCCAGTATTTTTCGGCCTCCCGGGAGAAGGGTTCTTCATCGTTCCGGGCATCCGTGAACCGCAGGTAATACCAGCATGACCCGGCCCACTGCGGCATGGTATTGGTCTCGCGGCGTCCCTTGCGGCCATTGGCGTCGGTTACATCTAGCCAGTCCCCCGCATTGGACAGAGGGGATTCCCCATTATCTCCAGGCACATAATTATCCAGTTCGGGCAGTTCAAGTGGCAATGCATGGTCATCCATCACCTCGATCTCCCCGTTCTCCCAATGGATCACCGGAAAGGGTTCTCCCCAGTAGCGCTGCCGGCTGAAGAGCCAGTCCCTC
>DAOWJB010000310.1 GCA_030640625.1 Bacteroides sp. | reverse complement strand
GGACACGCCACTCCAGTCATTTACGCCAGTATCGACAACGATACCTCCAACAGATGTGGCGCCGCCTGAAATGAATTTGGTACTGGACATGATTTCCACATCAATATTATAGGCCTTGGCATTGAATACATTGATTGGAGTCAGGGTACTGTCGGCCATAACCAGGATATTATGCCGGTGTGCTATCTTAACAAGTTTCCTGATGTTCACTACCTCAAGCTGAGGATTGGTAACCGTTTCGAAAAACAGCAGGCGGGTATTTTCATCAATGTGCTTCTCCAGGTTCTCATAGTCAAGCAGGTCACAGAACCTGGCTTCTATATTTAGATCTTTTAAGGTCTTATTGAACAAGCCGTATGTATGACCAAATAAATGTGGAGAGACCAATATATTTTCGCCGGGTCTGACCAAGGCCAATATGGTATTACTGATCGCTGCCATACCGGAAGCCATCGCCAGTGCTGTCCTGCCTCCTGTTGCTGTAACTATCTTTCGCTCGAGGTATTCAACTGATGGGTTCGTAGATCTGGAATATGCATGGGCAGGTTTCTTGTCCTGGAACGCAGCTGCAATGTCTTCAGCTGTATCAAATTCATATGCAACAGTCTCGTATACGGGCATATGCAGGGAATTGAATGGGTCCGGTTTTACGTAGGGCGCAGTCAGCATCTTCGTGGTAAATCCAAGTTCTCTTTCAGCCATCTTCTTCCTTATTGGTTTGAATCAGTAAATATAAGAAATGTAGGAAAATAAAGATAAACAGACCCGCAAATCATAAAATTTTGATTTGATATAAATGAATTTATCAGTATCTTATATATCCAATAACACTTCAATGTATATCAATCGCAAAACCAACCTCTTGACCATGAAATACTTAGCCATCATTCTTTTAGGCATCAGCTCAACTGTTTGCATAAGCGCCCAGTCCAGCATTGACCTGTTAACAATCTCCGGCCGATACGGCTTCCCACAAGAATATGAGACAACCTATACCGGGAAAGCTACTGAAACCGGTGTGCTGGTCAATTTGCAGTTCCCTGTACCATTTTCGGAATCGACCATATGGTACAATCAACTCACATACACCACATTCTGGGTCAATAATGACATTACCATGCCTGCGGATATAGCTAATCCCATCAGCATTACCGGGTTTATCCTGCAAACCGGCTTGTATCAGAAATTCAGCAATGGCAGAGGCATGCAGTTATTACTTGCACCCCGCTTTATGACAGATTTTTACAATGTGGATATAGGCCACTTTCAGCTGGGTGTCATTGCCATGTACGAAAAGCGATTCCATGATCGTCTGCAGATGCGCTTCGGAGCCATGTTCCACGATGAATTGGGGGGGCCCTACATGGTGCCCATCGTCTATACTGACTGGCAAATATCATCAAAATGGAGCCTCGTGGGTATGTGGCCCATTTCGGGGAAAATCAAATACCAGGTCAATGATAACATTTCTACAGGGATAAGCCATTTTGGACTGGTTACATCATATAAGCTTGGACATCCGGATTACCAGGGGGATTATATGGAACGCACCAGCATTGACCTGTCCCTGTTCGGACGTATCCGGCTGGCCGGAAATTTTCACCTGGAAGGCAGGCTGGGATACGCCCTTGGCAGGTCCTATTATCAATATGCTGCTGACCAGAAAGCGGACTTCCGGATCACTATCATAAAATTCGGGGACAACCGGGTAGCGAAAAATGTGAACTTCAACCCCGGACCCATCGTGAATCTTCGGCTGGTATATAATCTTCCCCTGTAAAGTTGAACTCAAAAATTTCATACCTTTAAAAGGAAAACCAATCAATAAGCACTTAATCATATGAACATGGCTTTTAAATGTCCTTTCTGCGATCACGAGGGAATGCCCATCATTGAAAAAAAGATGTCCGAAACCGGCTGGATTGTTTTTGTCTTACTTGTTATCTTCTGCCTGCCGCTCTGCTGGATCCCATTCGTAACGGAGGGGACAAAGGAAGAGATTCGTAAATGTGCCAGATGTGGGAGCAGACTTGGGTAAATTATTGGTCATTGAAAAAAATGAACGGCTTACTTTCTCAGGCTATTTGATCAATACCCTGATCCTGATTACCTGCTTTGGGACCCTGATCTATCCTTTGCTCAACCATCACGGGGTTATCCATTTTGATTGTATTTTTAAGGGAATTACCGGATTGCCCTGTCCCAGTTGCGGCTATTCAGCAGCCGTTGTTGGTATGTTCCAAAAGGACTTGTATCATAGTTTCCAGCATAACCCGGGATGGCTCATGTGGATTGCCTTTCAGTTATACCTTATTTTCATCGGGCTTAAATCAATTATTACCGCTAAACAGGCTGTTATCGGACAGCGTTTGCTTATTTTGCTCATCATCCTTATCCTGCTTACATGGATAGGTAAGTTCCTGATTGGCCCGGAATATTATTAAGCCACATCCTACTTCAATTTATCCTGATACTTAGCGCTGAATTTATCCACCTTTGGTTTAATAATGAAAGTGCAATAAGGCTGGTTGGGATTGTTTTTAAAATAATCCTGGTGGTAATCTTCGGCTTTATAGAAATCAGTAAACTCTGTAATCTCAGTAACAATGGGATCGCTAAATGTACCTGAAATCTGCATGGCTTTCTTTGATTCCTCAGCCATTCTTTTCTGTTCCTCGCTATGATAATATATGGCCGAACGATACTGTGGCCCCTGATCATTCCCCTGCCGGTTCAAAGTGCTCGGATCATGTGTATGCCAGAACACATCAAGCAATTCCTCATAACTGATGATCATGGGGTCATAAAAAATCTGGCAGACTTCTGCATGACCGGTTTTCCCGGTAGTAACCTCTTTATAGGTTGGGTTCCTTACATGGCCACCAGAATAACCGCTAATGACCCTGTTTACTCCATCAAGGCGTTCAAAAACAGCTTCCGTACACCAGAAACAACCGGATCCGAAGGTGGCTATTTCATATTTTTTTTGCTCATTCATTTTTTCTGGATCGTTATGATAATCGATTATTCCGCTGAAAGACTCGAGTAAGATCACGACTGCGGGGATAAATACAAACCGGACTCTTCTCATGGTAATTTTCTATTTAAAACGATTCTAAATTAAATAAATTTTACATATTATGATGTTTAACAATCTATGGCATTCGTTGTTCATTTAGAAACCAACATCTGTGGTGAAATGAAGAGCATAATATTAAGTATGGCAATGTTTGTACTCCTGGCAGGAATGAACCTATCCTGCAAGAAAGATGAATGTACGGGGAAAATCACGATCTCTTACCTGACATTTGAAGATTATGGAGGAATTGATTGTGGGATCATAATCAATGATCAAAGCAGGGGCGTAAACTATGTAATTGATTCCCAGGCCGGTCTCGAATCGACCGTGGAATGCACCACCCTTCCGGTAATTGATTTTGAGACATATACCTTATTGCTCGGCAGCTATGAATCAGAAAAGGATCTGGCATACAGGAGCCAGGCCATCATCAGGGATTGCGAGACACAAACACTGACTTTCAGGATCAGTTATGACTCCGAGCAAAAAGACAGCAGCATGCTGGTGGATTATCACGCAGTGATCCCAAAGGTCCCTGATAATTATGAGGTTGAATTTGAGATCCAGGTCTGGCAAATTAATTAAATGGATATCAGGGAATTTCTCGAGATCCACAGCTCCAGGCTTAATGCTGATATCCTTGTAGACAAGATCGAAGAGGATACAGATGTTTTCGAGATCGTATGGGAGATCATGCTTGAAGATACCTATCCACTTTCCATGAGAGCATCGAGGGTAATTTGGCTTTTCGCCATAAAGCATCCATATTATGTCGAGCCCCGTCTATCTGAAATCATAAGCATTTTGCCTGAAATCAAGACCGGATCAGTCTGGCGGAATATGCTGAATATGATTTCTTTGTTCCCGATACCGGAAGAACATACAGGAATCCTTTTTGATCTTTGCTACGGGCTCGTAGAATCACTTGGTACCGCTATTGCTGTCAAAGCAAATGCCATGACCATTTTATATAATATCTCCAATATCGAAGCTGATCTCAAATTTGAGCTGATCACATTATTCGAATCTCAGAGGGAAACAGAATCGGCTGCCATATTCGCCCGGTCAAAAATTTTGTTGCAAAAACTTTATAAGGAAATTTCCTAATCCGGAAAGAATTTGTTGAAAAGATCAATAACTGCCTTGGTCATGGCACGCACACCGGTCTTGTATGTTGGTACAAAATCCGGATAAAACTCAGGATTATGCAATCCGGGTAAATGGATATCCTGATCAAGGAAGGCGGTATAGTTCCCTTCATTCACAGTGCCCAGCCAAAACATGGCTATGGGTACTTTCTCAACCGTCCTGCCATACCTGGCAAAATCCTCTCCTGCTGTAACGGGATCCACCTTGATCACATTGTCAGAACCCAGTATGGAACCGAATGAAGCAACAGCATCACTGGTGAGTTTCTCATCATTGACAACAGGCGGTGTTTGTCCCAAAGGAGTAACTTCCGGGTAAAGGGTTTCGGACAAGCCGGCTGATTTGGCGATACCTTCGGCTATTCGTTTGAGGCTGGCGATGATATGCTCATATATATCATCATCATAATACCGGACCGTAAGCTGCATCTTCACTTCATCGGGTATGATATTGTGGACCGTGCCACCATGTATGGAACCGACCGTGACCACGGAAGGTTTCAGGGGATTAATCTCCCTGCTGGGGATTGTCTGAAAAGCCAGTACCATCCGGGAAGCAAGTACAACAGGATCAACGGCTTGATGTGGCATGGCCCCATGTCCTCCCACTCCATGGACGGTGATGTCAACCGAACTGACCCCGGCCAGGAAAGAACCTGGTCTGTAACCAATGATACCTGCCGGCAATTCGGCACTCACATGGTATGCCAGGGCATAATCAGGGAGGGGGAATCTGGTAAACAGTCCATCAGCGATCATTGCATCTGCCCCGCCACTTTTCTCTTCTGCCTGCTGAGCAACCATCATAAGGGTACCCTTCCAATCCTTTTTCAGAGATGCCAGGATTTTGGCTGTCCCCAGCCATACCGTCATATGCATATCATGCCCACAGGCATGCATTACAGGCATCTCGTTTCCATCTGAATCAATCATCAGTACCTTGCTTGCATAAGGCAGCGAGGTCTTTTCAACCAATGGCAGCGCATCCAGGTCGGTACGGATCATAATCACTGGTCCCGGTCCATTTTGCATTATTCCGACAAATCCATTACCACCTACATCCCGTGTCACCTCAAAACCAAGCTTCTCCAGTTCATCAGACAATTTTTCTGAAGTTTTGAATTCCTTAAACGATAGTTCGGGATACTGATGGAAATGTCTGTAAAGCACCTCGTGTTGGTCCAGGTTACCAGCTAATTCTTCGTCAATCCGTTCAGCCAGCTGGGCGGAACATATTGTGCCAATGAGTAAGGCAAGAAATGAAAGATATGTTCTAAACATAATGGTTTCATTTAAGGATCTAAATATAGCACATAATAATTGGTGGACTTAAGTATTTTTTTAATATTTATTCGGCGGAAAATTCAAAACATGAACAGACTAATAATTTTAACGGGACCCTCATGCATAGGTAAAAGTCCCCTCAACAAAGCCCTGAAACGATTCTATCCGGATATCCTGGAAAACATGCAAAAACTGGTATTGTTTAATGACCGGTCTCCCAGGCCAGGTGAAATGGAAGGCATTGACTATTATTTTCGGAAAAAGGAAGAGATAGAGGCATTCCGGCTCGACGGGAGCTATCTTGTCATGGGCGTAAGGGGTGATTTACAGGCGTTGAACCTGAAGGAACTATCAGCCCTGCTCAAGAAAAACAATGTGTTCTTTGAAGGGAATCCCTATGTAGCCGAAATCCTCACAACCCATCCCCAGTTGAAAGATTATCCGAAACTCAGTGTGTTTTTATCCCCACTCTCAAAAGAGGAAATAACCTATTTTATAGATCCCTTAAGAAATATCAGGCTGGCTGATTTTATTACAGAGATCATGCGTCGTAAGCAAGTGCGTAGAAAGACCAAACAGAAGGTGGAGCTATCAATACTTGACCTTGATGATATCGAGACCAGGGCATCGAGTGCTTACCGTGAAATGAAAATGGCATGGCAATTCGATTACGTCATTCCCAACCATGACGGAGAGGACAGTGACAACTGGGAAGGATTTTATTATCCCATCGGGGATGCCAGAAAAGCCATGCTCTCCTTCGTGGCACTGCTAAAGGGAGATATACCGAAGGATATTGAGAAATGGGAAAAAGGTATTCTTAAATAAAAAGCAACTGGTTCATGGAGCAGAATTCTTTGCCTCGGAATCCAACCGGCAAGCATTCCCCGCCGTGGTGATTTTTCCTCAATGCCCGCAGGATGACTGGTGGGCAAGGATGGATTTCTCTGAGGACGATGAAGGGGAACGGATCTTTACTTTCCATAGCAAGAGTGAACCTAAACCTGCCATGCGCCTGGTTTTGGCATTGCTTGACGAGATGCTGAATGAAGCCCTTATTGATAAGGACAGGGTTTATGCAAGTGGACTCTCCATGGGTGGTATGGGAACTTTTGACCTCCTTTCCCTCAGGCCAAAGACTTTCGCCGCTGCCTTTCCCGTATGCGGGGGGCAATACGAAAATGGCAAGGAAATACGCCAGGAATACGGCATGCTGGATCTTTCATGGGGTCAGGGACGAGGTCATGCCTCCCGCATATTCAGAAGTCATGGCAGCCGCTTTGAGGAAGCATAAGGGAGATGTCAGGCTGACCCTTTATCCCGAAGCCAAACATAACAGCTGGGATAATGCTTTTGCAGAACCGGATTTGCTGCCCTGGCTATTCTCAAATCGACGGTAATTTCCAGGGAGCACGGTATTTTGCTTTTACCAGCTCATTGGCTTTATCATCATCGATGAATTCACCTTTTTCAGCATTCCAGTATACTTTCCTTCCCGTTCTAAATGCGATATTGCCCAGTTGTGCAAACCTGGCAATGTGGGCGCCAATCTCAATGTCTGCATTTGGCTTTTCCCGGGTTTTAACACATTCCAGGAAATTCTGTATATGCAGGTTAAGTCCATCATTCCCAACCCGTTTGGTTAATGGCGTTGCCTCCATGCGAATTTCATCCTGTGTATTATCTGGAATAACTTCCCATCCACCACGATCTACAACAAGGGTTCCTTTCTCTCCAAGATAGGCGACCCCATGATCCCGGCCGTATGATCCACCTGATATTCCCACGGCAGATTCCCAGACCAGTCCGAAATCATCAAATTCATAAATAGCATATTGTGTATCCGGTGTTTCCTTGGCATCATCCGGATAGGCGTACTTTCCTCCGGAAGACATTACGGAATTGGGCACATACTCATTCATCCCGTAAAGGGCATAATCCAATAAATGTACCCCCCAATCCGTCATCAAGCCACCTGCATAATCCCAGAACCATCTGAATGAGAAATGAAACCTGTACTTATTGAAAGGGCGTTTCGGGGCCGGACCCAGCCAGAAATCATAATCCACTCCTTCAGGGGCGGGTTCATCCGGGAGAACAGGCAGGTTTACCCCCATCCATCCCTGGTAGGCCCATACCTTTACGGTCCTGATTTTACCCAATTTACCTGAGCGGACAAAATCGACAGCATTTTGCCAATGCGGATCGCTGCGTTGCCACTGCCCTACCTGCACAATCCGGTCGTATTTGCGAGCTGCCTTAACCATGATATTACATTCCTGTATGGAATTGGCTATGGGTTTCTCCACATATACATCCTTTCCAGCCTCACAGGCTTCCACCATCGGCAAACAATGCCAGTGATCAGGTGTGCCAATGATCACAACATCAATATCTTTCCTTTCAATTATTTTCCTGTAATCTCCATATAAATCCGGATTCTTTCCCTGGATTTCGGTCGTCTCAGAAGCCCTTTTTTCAAGGACATTTCTGTCTACATCGCACAATGCGGCACATTCAACCCCATCCTGGTTAAGGAAGTTCTTTAAATCGGCCATGCCCATACCGTTCACACCAATCAGGCCGACGGTCAGTTTGTCATTGGCTCCGAATATTCTGGAGGCTGCATGGGCAGTACCCGGCATAAAAGGAATAATACTCGCTCCCGCTGCTACAGCAGTTGAACTTTTAAGGAATTTTCTTCTTTCCATGAGATTGTTGATTGGTTTGATTTAAAAATACTACAATTTCCCTGTGTGGACAATCTGATTCAGGAAAATCTCCATTTATTCGGGTTTGATCTTCCTTGCCAGTCTATAAAAAAGAGAGGGCAGAAATCTTCGGATATGGACCATCATTAATTCCTTTCCCCCGATCAGAACTTCAGATTTCCGCTTATATATGGCATCCAGGTATTTCTTAGCAGCAATATCTGCCGGGATTCCGGAGGCCTGTCCGGGATCCATCTTCCCATGAGCTGTCCCGTCTTTGGTGAGAGCATGTATGGAAATCTTGGTCTGAACTCTTCCAGGCATCGCGATTGTTACAGATATGTTTTTGCCGGCAAGTTCGATGCCAAGGGTTTCAAAAAAACCCTGGGTGGCATGCTTTGAAGCTGCATAGGCTGAACGTAATGGAAATCCGAATTTCCCTGTAATACTGCTTGTTACCGCTATATAGCCACCCCCCTGTTCCATCATGGTCGGTAACAGTGCCTTGGTCAGAACAACGGCGCCATAATAATTGATGTTCATGATCTTGTAATCTACTTCCAGGGGAGTTTCCCAGGTCAGGGAGCGCTGGCTAATTCCTCCATTATTGATCAGGACATCCACCCTGCCGAAATGCTTTAATGCATGAGGAACAGCCTTTTCGACCGACTCCCTGGAAGACAGATCAAATGGCAGGTTCAGCACCCTGGCGCCGGATGACTCACAGTCGGATACTACCTTTGCCAGTCCAGGTTCATCAATATCACTTAGAATTAGGTTCCCTCCATATTCAACAGACTTATAAGCCAGTGCTTCACCTATTCCTGATGCTGCACCGGTGATCCAGATTACCTTGTCTTTGAATTTCATTTACTGGGATTTTCTACAGACCTAAATTAGGAATTAATTTTCGTGAATCATTAAACTTTGTATTGTTAAGCGCTTAAATCAGCATCGTGAATATTCAAATTTATCAATTGGTTAAAGGGGCGAGAGAGGCCAGGGGACTCACCGTTGTGATCGATGTTTTCAGGGCATTTTCTTCGGCCTGTTATGTGCTTGGAAACGGAGCTGAGAATATCATTTCCGTAGGTGAGGTTGATACAGCTTTCAGGCTGAAAGCCGAAAACCCGGATTATATACTGATGGGAGAAAGGAACGAAAAAATGGTGGAAGGATTCGATTTTGGCAATTCTCCCTTCCAGGTGGAAAATTTTGATTTTACGGGAAAAACGGTGGTACAAACCACCAGTGCAGGTACAAGAGGTCTGGTAAATGCAACCCATGCAAACGAGATCCTGACAGGTAGTTTTGTCAATGCAGATGCGATCATCAATTATATTATAAGGCAGTCTCCGGAACAGGTTTCCCTCGTGTGTATGGGATATGCCGCAGAGTACCCAATTGAAGAAGATACCCTTTGCGCCGAATACTTACGCATGCGATTGCTTGGCAAAACGCCTGATTTCCAGGAGATGGCCGAAACCATCAGGCATACCAGCGGCAAAAGATTCTTTATAGCCGCAAACCAGGCTTATGCCCCTTCGACAGATTTCTACCTCTGCCTGGATCTTAACCGTTTTCATTTTTTGCTGAAAGCTGAGAAACTGGAGGAAGGCATGGTATCGCTTAAACCCGTTTGGAATGAAGATTAAAGAGAGGATACAAAATTATTTCCGGACAAAATCCCCTTTCCGGATCACAACAGACCTGCTGTTTTACCTGTTGATACTTTCTGTCTTGTTGCCGTTTTCAAGGAAATATGTGGCGACCGGAATGAACAAACTGATCATGCACAGACCGGCTATTATCAAGGAAGCCAATCAGGTATTTCTTTCAGATGAGGATTTTGAATGGACTTTAATGGACCTAAACGGGAATCCTGTTTCATTCAGGGACTTTCAAGGCGAGGTAATATTCCTAAATATCTGGGCAACCTGGTGTCCCCCGTGCCGGGCTGAAATGCCTAATATCCAAAACCTTTTTAAGGAATATGGCAACCGGGTCAGTATTGTACTGGCAAGCCAGGAGGACAGGGAAACCATTCTCCGGTTCCTGGAGGAGCATGAATATACCATGCCAATGTACAGGCTGGTGCAAAATCCTCCTGCAAAACTGAGTACCTCATCCATACCCACTACTTTCCTGATTACCCCTGAGGGGAAGATTTCAGTTCGAAAAACAGGTGCCGCAAAGTGGGATGGCAATTTCTTTACCGCTTACCTTGACGAAATGCTTGCCAGGTAGTCATAAGGTGAATCTTCATTTCTAAGCAACCTTCCGGTAACGCCACGTAGCGAGGACCAGCATGATGATGGCATAGGTACTAAGGGCATAAAACTCCCTGGCAATATCAGCGAATCCGGAACCTTTTAAGAGGATCATTCTGATTACTTTGATGAAGTAAGCCAGTGGATTAATAGTGTTTACCTTGATAGCCCAATCCGGCATACTCTCTGCAGGGGTAAAAATCCCCGACATCAACACAAAGGTGATAAAGAAGAAAAAGACAAGGAACATAACCTGTATCTGTGAATTGGACACGGCCGACAGGAAAAGCCCGATGCTCATGGCCACGAGCAGATAAACCGAGGCAAACAGGAACAACAGGGGCAGGCTGCCGGTCATAGGAAGGTCGAATAGGATCTTTCCGATGAAGAGTCCAAAACTAAGTTCCAGCAATGCAATAATCCAGAAGGGCACCAGTTTTCCGATGATGAACTGGTACTTGCGAATCGGGGTCACATTGATCTGCTCCGCAGTCCCAAGCTCTTTTTCTCTTACCAGATTCAGGCCTGTTAGGATCATACCGATCATGGTGACCAATATAACCAGTATCCCTGGCAGCATAAATATCTTATAATTCAGATCGGGATTATACCAGAAAGAATACCTGACCCTGACTGTCTGGATTTTGCCGCTGACAGGTCCGACCCTCTCCACAAGGATCCGCTCGTTGAGATCCCTCAATACGGCTGTGGCATAAGCGCTAGACAGGCCGGCCGTGGTTGCATTCACGGCATCCACCAGGATCTGAACCCTGGCTTCATTCTCCCTGTTCAGGGTCCTCTCGAAACCCTGTGGAATATGCAGCACGATGTCGGCCTCATTGGCCCTTAATTTATCCTCTCCTTCTTCAATGGAGAAGGTAAAGTCCTTGATCTTAAAGAAAGGTGATGCCTCAAATGCACCAACCATCCTGCGTGAAACAGCTGATAGGTCTTTGTCCACCACCACCACCTCAATGTTCTTCATTTCCAGGGTAGCAGCGTACACGAGCACGACCAGTTGTACGATAGGAACAACAAATATTATGGGAAGCATGAATTTGTTCCTGAATACCTGAGTGAATTCTTTCTGCAATATATAGATGACCGTTCTCATGCTAGTCTGATTTTAAAACGGCGTACACTGTTGGCGATAAAAAATATCATCATGAATGTAAGGACCAGGGTTTCCTTCCAGATAAAAGCCATTCCGGTACCTTTAAGCATGATGCTCTTCACGATAACAATAAAATATTTGGCAGGCACAATATAACTTAACCATTGTAATACAACGGGCATATTCTCAACCGGGAAGATAAATCCCGACAACAGGATGGTCGGGAGCATAAGCATGATCATAGAATAAAACATGGCCATTTGCTGGGTTTCAACCATGGTTGAGATAAAAATGCCCAGGGCCAGTGCCACGCTGATAAACAGCAGGCATTCCAGCAGCAGAAGTGCCAGGCTTCCGTGGACCGGCAGGCCGAACACAAAATATCCCATGACCACTATGGTGGCTGCATTGATAAATGACAGGACAACATAGGGAGTGACCTTGCCCAGGATGATCTGCAGTGGACGCAGTGGTGAAACCAGCAGGGTTTCCATGGTACCCATTTCCTTTTCCCTGGTGATGGTTATGGATGTCATCAGTGCCGAAACGATCATCAGGATCAGTGCCATTACTCCGGGTACAAACATATAGGCGCCTTTCATGCTTTCATTATACATCATCCTGATTTCCGGCTGGATCTGGAGCATACCTCCCACATCAGTCCGAAGTCCCAATACATAATCCTGGATAATTGCCGAGGTGTAATTCACCACAAGATTGGCTGTATTCGCATCGGAAGCATCAGCCAGCAGCTGTATATCGGCCGTTTTTTCACGCATAAGCTTATGTCCGAAATCCGGTTCGAAAACAATGATCTGCTTAACCCTGCCTTCCTTAAATCTGGCCTCAATATCATGGGTGCTTTCCAGATATCCGTCAAAGACAAAATATTCGGATGAGATGATCTTGTTTGTTATATCACGGGTGTAACGGTCTCCGGACTGATCAAAAACAGCCACATTGATATCCTTTAATTCATTGGTGACAGCATAACCGAAGATCAGCAATTGAACGGCCGGCATGGCAAACAAGATCAAAAGGGTCCTGAAATCCCTGAGTATATGATTAAATTCTTTTATGACAAATCCTAAAAACCTCTTCATGGTTTGGAACTTTAAGGTTTGGAACTATCTGGCTATTGCTAAAAAAACTTCATCCATATTCTTTGCATTATAGGTGGATTTTAATCCTTCCGGCGTGTCGATCGCTTCTATCTTTCCGGCATCCATTATACTGACGCGGTCACAGTATTCTGCCTCATCCATGTAATGCGTGGTTACAAAGACCGTT
>DAOWJB010000171.1 GCA_030640625.1 Bacteroides sp. | reverse complement strand
AGATTTTGCCTGTTTTTTAATTCTTCCGCGAAGCAGGGAAAGCAGCGCAGTGAGCGGAACGGACTTACTCCTGCCGGAACATTTCAGGGTCAATATGGTTCCTCCATCAGACCCTATAAATACAATAATGGTGGATTAATTGTCTGCTGGTAAGGGAACAGGGTCTGTCAGGCCAACCTGCTCCTTCATGGTTTTTGCCAGGCAGGAATATAGCCAAATCCTGATTAACTCATCGTCATTATGCTCATCATATGTAGCTACATATTTGGATATAAGCCATTTATGTAATTCTGAGAATTCTGTACCAATATATTTCCTGATACTTTTATTATATGTACCACATCCTTCAAATTCGGTCACCGGGCTCATTCTTCCAATGCCCTGCAGGATATTTATCAAGTGTACAGGGAAGGCAAAATGGCAGATGTCCATCCTGCAAATCTGGTATTCTAGTCCAGCTTTTTCTCGGTGCTGGGAAAGTTCTTCCATTGATTGTTGACTGAGTTCCTCCAGGGATTTCCAGTTCCAGGTTAACCTGGCAATTAACAATTTTACCAGTCTTTCCTTCTCTGGATTCTTATCTCCCAGCCAGGTTGTGACCTCCCGTCCAAGTTCTTCATTATAAAGATCAGATGATTTGTTAAAACTATTATCAATCAGCCAGATATGTAAAGCCCATAAATATTGCTGGCCCATAAAGCTTCGTCCCGTTTTATCATTCTTCCAGGCATTTTCACCTTGCTGGATATGGTTTTGGCCAATTTGACCGGGATCTGTATATGGCTGCAGATCCCTGATGGAATCTTTTATGTTTTTGAAATGTTGCTGGTATTTGAAGTGACAGACTTCAAATCTTGTTATCAGTTCCCTGATCTGCAGGACATGTTCTGGATATTTGCCAAGTGCTTCCTCAAGCCGATTTATCCCGGAGATTTCTGCGTCCCGGGATGAAACTTCGATGTTTGACCAGGCATTCATTTTTTCAATGGCAATCCTATCTGATCTTAGTCTTTATCTTTTTTAATACCAGTATCAGCTTTTCAAGGACAAAATATACACTGCTAAAGATGAAAGCCTCTTTACCTACATCTATAATGGTATATTCTCCTGCATCGCTTAATGTATGAATTTTGTCTGAAAAGGGTATATCAGTATAGGGGTCTATTATTTTAACGGGAATTTCTTCAAATTCGGTTTTTGATAGTTTCAATACTTTATTAATGATAATCCTACCCTCAATTTTTTCTGCATAATCCATGCTCGGACGATACAAGTCCCCATTATATAAAAAAGGTGTTCCAGCCGATCTGGCGGAGCGAATATCTGTTTTAACAGGATTCTTTGGATGAGGTATCCACTCTGTGAATAGATCGTCAGCGTAAAAAATTTTTAAATTATACCGAAAACCGTCTTTTTTGTCTGCGGTAAAAAGCCAGTAAGTGTTCTCGTATTCAATTATTGTATTGTCAATACCCGCAAATCCATCGATAAGTATATGCGATTTCTCCCATGAGAGGGGGAAATCGGTAGCTTTATACATGAACACCTTGTTGGCTTCCCAGGATTCCGGAATCAGGTAATGATCATCATTGTATCTTATGGTGTATGGATATGACAGATGAAAAGGCTCATTAATTAATTTTTGTTCAGGACCGAAAGTCTTATCATACAAGACATAATCTAATTTTCCCTTGGCTTCTCTGAAAGGGTAAGTTTCATAAAAAATATGCAATTTATGTTTATTGTTCACATCTACCAGGCAGAAAGGATCGGCGAGAAATCTGTTCTTTGATCCCAGGGGGAACCATTCCACCTCGGGTTTATTTTCTCCCAAAAATGCGGATATGGGTGCCTTGACTACACCAATGTTCCAGTAATCTGTAAAGAATAGTCTTCGGCAGGCTTCCCGCAGATTGTAATAGATCAGCTTAAGCAAAAATACCGATAACTGCCAATTCCTCGGAGCATGATAAACCGGGGCGCTGGTTTCTGAGGATTTTGCGTGAAATTGTTCAGTATGACCATTCAGGATATCGACACATAGCAGGGCAGGCCACCTGCTGGATTCTTTATAGATCTGGTCCCTGTTTTTTGCATATGAATACTTTGTCTTAACATATCCTTTCTTCAAAACTACACCAGCATCAAATTTATCTGTAAGCTTCTGCAGTATGGCTGCTGTTACTTTATCATCCTTGTATATTTCCCAGAAGCAGGGAGGTCCTCCGCGGTATATCTGTTCATCGTCGTGATGAAAAGACCAGATGCCATACTTCGCAGCATTCAGGATCTCGCCCCTGATAATTCCAAAACCGAACCTCAGGATGAAATGAAGATCAGATTCCTTGATCTTACTTATGTCTGAATCCATAAATAGTTGAGAGAACTTATCCTGTTTAAACGTTTGGCATATTATCGACCGTACCGCATTCAGTTGATTCGATAAATCAATCTGTTTGAAAGATCTGGACCTCATTTTCGACATGCGGTTGTATGGGTACCAGAGTAAGTGTTTCAATTTCCTTTTCCCTGATTTTTGTAAAGGGGCATTATCATCAATGATCAGTAATTCACATTTAACTTGATCAGATGACAGAAGATTTTCAATGGCAATTGCCTGCCAGGCCGGGAAGACAGTGCCATTACACATGATGCCAAATTTTATCTCCTGTTTAAGGTCCTCTGTTGCCATTCTTACCTATGCCTTACATGTTTTCAAATTCATTCATATTGTGGTTTTTATCTTATAAAATTATCCAGCCTTTCAGCACTGAAAATTGTCCAGCCTACCTGTGGACCATCATTTTCTTCCGATGCCGTGATGTGAAATTCCCAGACCACCCTCGCTGGAGTGGTGTATGTGTATTCACGTATCATACTCCAGTTGCGATCATACCCAAATTCCTTACTGGGGTTTAGGGCTCCGTATGAAACCAACACATTGTTTGTTTTTTCAAGCCAGTCAACATCCCCCATAGCAAAACTGGCAATTCCTGTTTCACCAGGTATTACAGATGTCCACAATACTTCTGCAGACAGATCTTCATCATTGATCTTATATTCAGCGGCGTAACTGAGTGTGGTTTCGGAGATCTCATTAAACGGCCGGGCTCTATAGTTGTCGTTGTTAAAAACCAGCAGGGTACCTTTTGTCGTTAAACTGGGAGAATGTTGATGCCAGAACCAATCACCGTTTACCAGATCGATCAATTTGGGTTTAAGTATATCAGCATAGCCCGTATGTTCTCCGAATATCCACTTAATATCCTTGTTGTCCCTGTGAATTTTCAGTATGGAACTTAGATACCGGGAGTTTACAATAACCGTATTATCCGTCGAATCATACAAGATCGTATTTGCATGGCTCCAGTCTATTATATCTTGAAATCCTCTCCTGTTCCAGTAACCGCTGAAAGTTTCATATCCGATCCGCATGGGGTCCAGGTAATCGAATGCATGCCATTCCCATACGATTTCACCTTCCGGGTTGAACTCATAGAGAACATCTCCCATAACATTTTGGGTTTTTCTCGGGGCAAGCGCATCAGTCTCGGAGGTATAGTAGTTCTCAATTGCTTTGTATTCGGAACCAAGAATAAGATAATTTCCATCTGGCATCGGGAATGCATCATGGTGAAAAGTAAGTGCCTTAACAGGAATACCTTGTTGTGGGGCTTTGTAAGGCCGGTCGGCAGCATACCATGAATTGATCACATTCCCCAGCAGGTCGATTTCAACAAGACGGAAATCCTGGGTCATGTAAGCAATATGACCATTCGAAAGAAAATTAAAGTCACTGATCCTGGAATCGGTTCGATAATACCAGATCACTTCTCCCATGTTATCGATGACAACCAGCAATCCGAAATTTACATTGAACCCGGTTTGACCCGATATTCTTCTTCTGGGATTCAATAAAGTAAATCCGGGTTCCAAACTTTCTTTTTCACATGTTGTGACCTTAAACCTTGGAAACTCGATGGGATCTGAAGGCAGGGCAGGGGTTTTAATAAGCAGGTTGCCCTTATAGACCAATGTTTCTTTGGCAGATTGGACCATTAAATTAATTGCATATGATCTATCCGGTTTCATTCCTATGATCGGCAAACCCTTGGAAGGATCGTAATTGTCATCATAACTTAAAGTGAAAGAGTGATTTTCACTGGTCAGTTCCAGCTTCGTTGAAACCGGTTTGTTGGTCTTGAATTTCAGGATGCCTGCCAGTACGACGCTTTTATTGGGATTACTCTCAATTACAGGCGTGCTTATAAATTGTAGATTATCCTGACTACAGACGGTGAATATTATTCCGGTAAATACCAGAAGGAAAACTATTCTAGTCATTTTAATATCGATTTTTCACGCATAATATGCAGATTATTGACAGGTGTATCAACTGTAATTTCACAGCCCCCTGATAGAATAAACGGATTTTTCAGTTCCTTTCTGCAAATCGTCTGAACTTCCGAAGCAAGTTTTTCCGCGGATGATTGTTCAATTACCCTAACTGGATCCAGATTTCCACAGCGAATGATCTCATCTCCCAGAATTGAGTGTGTCTCATGCATGTCAACCATCCAGTCGAGATCCAGTATATCTGGCTTTACATCTTTCAAATCCGGCAGCAGGTGAGTAATATCTCCGCAAATATGAATTTTTACACCTGCACCAAGCGAATGAATATAGTCTACCATTTCCTGATGCTTCTCTTTGACGAATTCCCGATACTGGTCATCGGATATCTGTGAACAAATCGCATCCCCTATACCAATGATATCGCAACCTGCTTCGACCTGGGCTTTGGCAAAATCCTTAGCTGTAACAGTGGTTTTGTCGATAAGGAATTTTACCAGGTCCGGCGCCATGATCAGGTTGAGCAGTGTTTCATTAACACCTGCCAGGTCACAGGTTTCTGCCAGCGGACCTTCAATCCATCCAATGACAGGGATGGAATTACCCAAGTGCTTTCGATATTCTTTTACACCCTCAATACGGTCGAGGGTACGTTCAGCCTTATACAAATCCGGATTTTTTAACTGTCTGGCATCAGTGATGTTTTTTACAATTGGCTCGCGGCATTGGGGGACACTATCTTCCGGGAAATGGATCTTGGCTCCAAAGGCGGAAGTTTCCCTGTAAGGATCTGATATAAGTCCCACTGCATCAATATCAAAATCCTCCAGGCATTTGATATTACTTTCCACAAGGACCTTGTAACTGCTGGCAAAACGACTGTACGTCGTTTGATTATACCGGGCAGCAAAATGCATCAATATTGGATGATACAATATTCTGTCCCCGCACCGGCCATCTCTTAATTGTTCCAGGGCCTCGGTTTTGTTCATTTAGCTAAGGTATTTTCGACAACATATGCGTGCCGGGAATTAAAAATACGTAAAATACCTGACTGGATTAACTTTTCAACGCAAATGATAAAACTTCATCATAAAACTGCTGAAAACTAAGAGGTTTTTGACCGGTGATGACTTCAACATGATCATTGATAAAATCTCCCTATCCGCCAGGATATGCCCTGGAGTAATCCATCATAACTTGGGCTCCCCATTCACCCCAACCGGCATTTCTGATGGCTTCCCCAACCGCCTCAATTGATATTGGGACGTATTTAACCGGTTTACCAAGACCGTTGGAGATAATATCGGCTATGTCCTGAAATGAGATGGTAGCCGGTCCGGTGGGTGTATAAATTTTTCCTTCATGCCCACTGTTCAACAATAAGGATGCACAGCAATCGGCAATATCACGAACATCTATCATACCCAGTTTTCCATCATCCATTCCCCAGTACATATTACCATCTGTTTTTATGGTTTCTACTGAGACAAAAAGATTTTGCATAAAATAATGGTGATATTTTACTTCATCTTAACGGAATAATTCCCATGTGAGCTAACGCGAATTATCTCTCCATTAGAATCCCGTTCAAATGTTATTGTCTCACCCAACTCCTTGTCATTCCTGATCCTTCTGAAAGTATCGCCTTCTATGTGTTTAAAAAAAGTCATAGACGATCCCAGAGCGTCGTTCGGGAAATTAATCGAAACTAATTTCCCCTGCCATGTCGAGATATAAAGTTCACTACCCCAGGGTTGTTAGTTATAATATCCAATGTAATCCTTTAGCTCATGGCCGGTTTCTGCATCACAGGGAGGATCTTTCTTTTTGGGATCTTTTATTTTGGACATTATCTGCCAGATACCATCGGCATATTTACCTGGATTTGTACCACCTGCATTAATCATAACGACATAAGCCATTTTATTTTTTGGATCAATTTTAAGTGTAGATCTATAGCCCGGGCAGGAGCCTCCATGTCCAACAAAAGTATTTCCGTCAGGACCTTTATCCGAATGTCCGTAAAACCGCTTCGCTTTAGGGAGTGGATTTAAGGACAAATTT
>DAOWJB010000113.1 GCA_030640625.1 Bacteroides sp. | reverse complement strand
TAGCCGTCTCCGTATGCGGTATATAAATTATCATCGCCTGCCCATGTAACAGGCCAGACATCACCTCCCCGGGCCAATCTTATAACGGTCTCCTCAGGGGCAAATTCTACAGAAGTTATCAGATCGCTCTGAGGATACGGTGGCTCTGTAATGGCTTCCATAACAGGATTAAACAGGCATAGTTCTATTCCCAGGCGGGAACTGTCTCCCCTGGGTCTGCCATACAATTGATCTCCGAACCGGACGACGATCAGATCCAGGCTGGGAACGACCAGTAGCAGCTGGTCCTGTGCCCCGGAGCCGGCAAATGCATCGCGGGGCAGGGTTTTCCAGATTCCGTCATAATTGCTGTACCAACCCAGGGTTGTTGCCAGGTAAGGATTATTACCGGTCCTTTTATCGTATTCAAATTCCCTGTTGCTTGCTGTTTCAAACCTGACAGCTTCCTCAACCAGAGTGGAATTGATCAGTTGCCTTCCCTGCCAATTGCCTTTGCGTAACATCAAACGGCCTACCCGGGCCACGGCATTAGCCGTAAAGTCTCCTCCGCCCCAACCCGGAACCAGGGGAAGGCCATCCAGCGTATACGTCTTATTATAGCCTAATGAATACTCCTTATCGTCAATGCCAATCGGACGATAGATCCTTTCTTTCAGGTAGGTCCGGATATCCTTATGGTCGGTCTCCTTAATGGCCGCTGTCACTGCATAATTCAACATGGCTATTCCCGGATTGCTATAAGAGAATTTTTGTCCGGGATTGCTCAGTATGAGTGCATTGTCACGTGATACGGAGAACGGATCGGGATCCTTTCTCCAGAACCGGCCTTTCCAGCCGGGTAAATCCATATGTACATGCAATCCTTTTGCAATCATCTCTTTTTCTTCCTCCTTTGAAACATTCGAATCTTCCATCCCGGAAGTATGAGCGGCCAGTTGCCTGATGGTTATCATGGATTTCACATAATCATCTTTCCATTCCGGAATATAATGACAGGCCGGTTCGTCGGGATCTATTAAACCATCATTCATGGCCGTTAGCAAAGATATGCCTGAAACGATTGCTTTGGCCAGGGAAGCTGTATAATGGCTTCTCACTGAATCTTCATGCCCCTCTGCAAAAAAGCTGCAGACTATCTTATCATTTCTTATGACCAGGAGCTTTTTTGTACCCCTGCCTGATAAATCCTCGACCAGGGCATCCAGTTTTTCAGATGACATACCCTGATTTTCCGGTTGGTCATATATCCACTCGAACACCTCAGGTTCAGAAGATATTTTTTCATGCTCAGGCTGTTCTTTACAAGAAGAAATACAAAAGAAACCCAGCATGACAAGAATCTGATAAGATTTCATTCGTTTAAAATTTTTACCCGCTTGTTCGGTATCACCAGTTCGTATTAATAATAAAAAGGTTTCGTAAAACTATGTTTTTGCGAAAATAAGGAAATACAGGATCGATTGCTAAAAATAGTAAGAATCTGCCTGTTTTTATCAATGAATATTAATATATTTGAAAAAATCCACTTATTCCTGATCCGATGAAATTAAGCATTAATCTTTTGATCTTTGCCTGCGGAATCATTATTTCTCTTATTACCGTCAGCTGCACGTCGGAGATAACATCAAAACACTCCGGTGAAATTCCTGGTTACTATTTAAATGGACCGGCAAGCGATTGGGACACGGTGGACTGGAGCAGATTCCATCACCAGGCAGCAGAAGAATCATTACAACCCATCCGGCCGGGAGAGCCTGGAAAATCACCCTTCTGGAACGGATCTGCCAAACGGTTTATTTATGTTCCCTCTTTTGATTTCAATACGGTCAATAATTCCGTAAAATACAGGTATACTGTCATTTCTGATGTGAATTCTGAGCATTACAGTTTTGAAGCAACAAATCCATGGTCCTTGTTGACACCTGTCTGGAAAGAACTTCCGGTGGGCATCGTTTACCTGAAGGTTGAAGGCCTGGACACAGACAATAACGTCACAGGTTTGGCAGGTGATCGAATGTTTTACAAAGCCGCAGCATTTAACGGGCCATATAAGCTGCCTGCTACCGATTACCGCTCAAGTGTCATCAGGAATATGCAGTCACTGCTGGAGCAGGATCATTACCGGCGGTGGAAAACAGATAGTATACCCAGCGAGGAATACATGCTGTATTGTTATCCGTCAAAAATAGTAGGGAGTATTATTCGGGCCATGTGCATGTATTCCGGCCTTTCGGAAGGGGAAAGGGAAGATGCCATTAACATGGCCCATAATGCCGCCAGATATCTGCTCAGTATCAGTTTGCCTTCAGGCTCTGTTCTTGAGTTTTTCCCTCCGACCTATCTGGACCGTACTAACAGCACCAGCGCTGCCCGGAACAGGAAAGATCAATTGATGATGTTTTATCCGGCTATGGTGGGAAGCGCTTATCTGGATCTTTACGATCGTACCGGAAATAATGAATATCTGGAGGCATCAATAAAGATTGCCGAAACCTATGCGAAAACACAGTTGCCGGCAGGATCCTGGCCGCTGATGGTATGGATAGACAGCGGAAAAGCCGTGAAGGATAACCTCTGTGTACCGACCGATATCATAAATTTCCTTGACAGGCTTGGATTGTATTATGGAAAAACCCAATTCAGGGAAAACAGTGAAAAAGCCTTCCGCTGGATCATGGAGAATCCTATGAGAACCTTTCATTGGGAAGGACAATTCGAAGATATGGGGTACAGTAAGAATTACAGTAATATGGAACGGGGAAAGCCGCTTGCATTTGCCGTACTTCTATTATCCCGTTCGGATGAAGTACCGGGCTACATAGAAATGGCAGAGGAGTTGATAAGGTTTGCAGAAGACCAGTTTATCGTATGGGAGCAAGCCTTGCCACGCGAGTTGTTTCGGACTTCCTGGAGGCCCATCCCCAGGAGGGCATATTACACAAGCAAATGGTTCACACCCTGCGCATTGGAACAATATGATTTTTACACGCCGATAGATGCCAGTTCAGCGAGCGCCATATTTGCCTATAAGAAAGCGTATGAAATTACAGGCAAGGAATTATACCTGGCGAAAGCT
This sequence comes from Bacteroides sp., assembly GCA_030640625.1. Lineage (GTDB taxonomy): Bacteria > Bacteroidota > Bacteroidia > Bacteroidales > SM23-62 > SM23-62. Next base: position 3,177 of record DAOWJB010000113.1, on the reverse strand, counting down.
ATTTCTCTCGCTGATAATCAGACTGTTGCCCAGGATCTTGCGGGTGGTATATACCCGACATACACAATGAACCTGGCCGGGAAGAAAAGATTTTCGGATCCCACTACAAACAATGAATCCAATAATGTATGGACAGGCTGGCTCAATTGTGCTACCATGACAGCCAGGGCCCTGCTGGAATTAAACGATTTGGTTTCACGAACTGAATAATATGACAAGGAACAGGCTTTTCAGATCTCTCATCATCATCCTTCTTAATGCTTTTATCAGCAGTTCATTATTTGCTGTAAAAATTGCCATCGTCCAATACGAGATAAAGGACCTGAATGAGATTGGTGTTGATACAGGCCGTCTTGAAACCTTGATCAGGGAAGCTGCTGCTCAGGGTGCGGAACTGGTGGTAACGCCTGAAACAAGTTTTTACAGGTATGAACCCTGGGAACAGGATGGTGTGACCATGCTTGATCTGGCCAATCAATACGAAGAGCTGAAAAGCAAATTTTCTGCCCTGGCAGCTGAATTGAATATCTCGCTGGTAATCGGACTCAGGGAACCATCGGGAGAAAAAGAGAAACCTGTTTATAACACCGCCTTATTCATAGGTCCTGATGGAGTCATTCTCGGGAAGCAGCACAAAGTATTCCCCTCGAATGCCGAAATGAAATGGACCAAAGCTGGAATTACTCATTCGATTTTTGAAACAGCCATTGGAAGGGTGGGCATGATGATCTGCAAAACAGCAAAAACCAACTGGTGGAACAGCTATGAAAAAGAGGATGATCTTGACCTTTTCATTCTGATAGCCGGTGACAAAGATGCTTCCTCTTTCGACAGGTTTTCCACCATATGTGTTAAATCAAATTGTTATGGATTAATAGCCAACCAGATCTGCGGTCCCGCGGAAGAAAAAGAAGCTCGAAAAGGAAACTCTTCCTGGGGCTATCCTGACGGAAGGGTTGAAAAATTGGGAGGAGGAGAGAAAATCTTTTATAAGGATTTACCCTTGCCCGTGGAGAACTCCTATCAGTCCCAGTACGGTCAAATAATGGTTGCCCCGGATAATCCGTCATGGCTGGTTTACAACCGGGATGCAAACAAAGACGGCAGGCTGGATCCATATTTTATGTGTGGTCCGGGTGACCCGGAAGGCTTTCTGTACCGTGGAACACGCAACCTTAACGGAACCAGGAATGGTGATCAGGAAGAGTTGATCGAAAAGATCAGGGTGAACGGAGGTAACTGTATTTACCTGATGGCGGTCAGGACCCACGGGGGTGATGCATGGAAAGATGCAGAAAGGGATCCTGAGAGTTTCCCTGACAAAAAGCACAATCCATGGGTTAACCAGAACCCAGCTTATGGATTGAACCCTGATTTACTGGACCAGTGGGAACTATGGTTTACTGAAATGGACAGAAATGGGATTACCATATACCTATTTATATATGATGATGCCATCAGGGTCGGGGAACAAATGGGCTGGCATTTGGACGAAACCGGGAATCTTCATCCGGGGGAGAAGCAATTCCTCCAGGAGATGGTCAATAAATTCGAACACCACAAAAACCTGGTTTGGTGCATCATGGAAGAAGGCCAGGAAATAGGGAAAGACTGGCAATTACATATATCAAAAATTGCTGAAGCCATTCGTGAGGCTGACGATTATAACCATGTCATTGCCAATCACCAGCTTGGAGGCAATGTTTTTTTTCATGCCGATGACCCCAATATTGACCAGTTTGCTATCCAGGGTAACTGGGAAACAGGAAGCAGTCCGGATAGCATCCATAACTGGCTTGTGAAAGCCTGGAGCCTTGCTGAGGGAAGGTATAACCTGAATATGGCCGAATACAAGACCCATGATGATTTATCTCGGATCGGCGACCGTGATGGGATCAGGAAAAACAGCTGGGCCATAGCCATGGCCGGCAGCTACATTATGGTTTTGGGCATGGAAATTATCAATACCCCTCCAGAACATCTTCAGGACTGCCGGCGCTTGCAAGAATTTTTTGAATCCACCGACTTCAACATAATGGCTCCCCATGATGAGTTTAAACATGCCGGAACAGAGTATGTACTTGCCTCGCCAGGATATAGTTACATCGCTTATTCATCTGACAATTCTGAAAAACTGGGACTTCAAAACATGGTTTCAGGAAACTATGATTTACGTTGGTACGATTGTGTCACCGGACAAAGCATAGATCAGAACGATACTAAGGTAGATTCCGGCAGGCAATCATGGAAGAAACCAGCGGAGTTAGGTTATGAGGTGGCATTATATATCACGAGGTCAGATGGGAAAGTTAAACCAACAGTAACCCAATCAAAACAGCAGGATACAGGAATAAGTGAAAAAACGGTAATCCCAATATCAGATACTCCGAATATCATACCAGTAGCACCGGATCAAAGTATCACCACTAAAAAAGATACACCTGTATATATCCAGCTCACTTATAATGACCCTGACGGTGGACCCGGTCCCTATAAAACAACAATCATTATTCTTCCTTCATACGGAAAACTGTCAGGCGTAGGAAATGACCAAACCTATACACCGGTCCCAGGATATACCGGGAGTGATATCATTACCTGGAAAGTCAATGACGGTGCGGATGACTCCAAAGTTGCAACTGTACACATATCAATAGAACAATAAACAATCCGGAAATATTAAAATCATGAATCATTACCTCAGTCTAAAATTCCATGTACTGCTCTTATCCTCTTTGTTTTTATTTTTATCCTGTACTGCTCCTGCAGCAGAGGAGACAACTGCCCTGTTTAACGAAGGGATCTATCTCATCCCACATCCCCAGGAAGTAAGTCTTGGAGGTGAGGATTTTGTCCTGGGCAATGAACTGTCTATTGTACTGGACAGAAAAGCCTCGGATAGGGACAGGTTCGCGGCAACGGAACTGGCCGCACAGCTTAAGAAAGAATGGGGGATAAATGCTGTTATCGACGGTTCTGCTTCCGGCAAATCAATCATAATGACGCATAAAGGGGTTTCCAAAAAAGTAACCGGACTGCCAAAGAAGAAAGCCATGCAGGGATACCAGCTGACAGCGGAAGCCAATCAATTGATCATCAGGGCAAAAGGCGAGACAGGCTTGTTTTACGGCACCCAGACCATACTGCAGATCATTAAGAAGGGGCCCAGTGGTGCCT
>DAOWJB010000083.1 GCA_030640625.1 Bacteroides sp. | reverse complement strand
TGCTGCTGGGCAAACGATTTCCCACCTGCATACAGGATTAAGATCAGAACTATGACAAATGAAATGCTTATCCTCTTTCCAATAATCTTCATCTTTTGATCAATTTTCACCTTTTGATGAATATGCTGTTAATCAATAATTCTTTTGCTATGCACAATTGCTGGTTCGAGTACCTCTCTATCACGCTTTTTCCCGGTCCAGAGGTAAGTTGCCCATACCCTGATATCACTCAACACCACGATCAAAACGGGGAAATAGAGGAGAATAAATCCTGTACCGATCAAAACCCCGTAGGCAAGCGACACTGCCATGGGTATCAGAAATTGCGCCTGGAAACTGTTTTCCAGGATGATCGGATAGAGTCCGGCCGTAGTGGTAATGGTTGTCAGCACGATGGCCCTGAATCTTGCCAGGCCAGCCTCATAGGCCGCATCTGCAACGTGTTTTCCTTCCAGGATCAGGCTGTTATATTTTGAAAGGAATACAACGGCATCGTTGATGATCACACCGGTGAGCGCCACCATACCCCAGGCGGAAAGCATAGATACCGGTATGTTTTCAATACCGTGGCCCCAGATGGCTCCCAGCCAACCCAGCGGGATCATCATAAGGATGAGTAATCCCTGCGAGAGTGACTTAAAATGGATCATAATAACAACCACCATCAGGGCAAAGGCCAGTGTGAAAAAGGTCATAAGATCCTCCTGTGCTTCGCTGCTGTCGCGTTGCTGGCCCTGATATTCAACTTCTACACCGGAGTACATGGCCAGCATGCGGGGAACAATATCGTTCCGGATCTTTTCCAGTATCGGCGGTACCGGCTCATAAGGGTCAACCAGGTCGGCATCGATACGGACTTCCCTGGAGCCATTGTACCTCCGGATGTTCACTGGCCCGCGTTTGATCTCGTAAGTAGCCAGTTCCGATAAAGGGTATTCCCCAACAGGGGTTTTGATCTTCATATTCTCCATCTGCCCAATGCTGATGCGGTCTCTTTTTGGATAACGGACCCAGACCCTGACTTCATCCTTACCGATCTGAAGCCGTTGTGCCTGCCCTCCAAAAAATCCCTGTCGCACCTGGTTGGAAATATCGGCATGGTTCAGGCCCAGAAAATATGCTTTGGGTTTGAGCTTGAGTTGTATTTCCCGCTTACCGATAGCATTGTTGTCAATAATATCTTTCAAAGCTTCAATACGATCCATTTCGGAGATCATAAAATCACGTGCATGCTGCAACTCCTCAAGGTTCTTACCAAGTAAACTGATCGATACCGGAGTTCCAAAGGTATTACGCCCGCCCACAGAAAATTTGACAGCTTCGGGAACAGGCCCGATCTTCTTCCTCACCCTGTCGACAATCTCATAACTCGAAACGGGACTGTCTTCAAGGTTTCTGAGCAGGATAAAAATACCGCCTGCATGGCCCCCGGTCTCAGCGCCGTCAAAGGCACTGCCCAGACCCACAAAACTATATTCCACATAGTTATTCGTGTCATTGAATTCTTCCATCAGGTCATCATTGACTTCCCAGATGGCATCATCGAAGCGATTCAGGTATTGAAGCGTTTGTTTCTCTCCTGATCCCGGTGTAAAAGCAACGTTGACGTCAAAGAAGTCAAAGGGGACAGAAGGGAAGAAAGTAGCTTTGATAATGCCTCCGCCAAATAAACCAATAGTGATCATGATAAAAGCAAGGGGTGTGATTATCACCACCCATTTCCAGTTCAGCAGGAATCTGAGGATCCGTGCATATATCCTGTAACGCATAAAGTTAACGGACTTGTCAAGTGTTTTCCGTATGATGCCGGATCTCTTATTAGATCGAAGGACATGGGGACTTGCAATATGTGCCGGCAGTACAAAAAATGCCTCGAACAATGAAAAGACCAGGCTGAATACGACCACGAATGCCATTTCAAACATAAATTCCATGCGTCCTTCAAGCAAAAATAGTGGCAGGAATGCAATGATGGTAGTCGTTACTGAGGTTGTTACAGCGGGGAGCACTTCCATGGTACCGTCTAAGGCTGCACGCATTGAGCTCTTGCCCCGTTCAAAGTGAGTATACACATTCTCAGCGATTACAATGCCATCGTCTACCAGTATTCCTACAACCAGTATCATACCGAATACCGACAGCATATTGATGGTAATGCCATAGGCGGCAGCGACAATAAACATACCGAGGAAAGAGGCCGGGATACCCCAGGCCACCCAGAAAGAGAGGCGCATACTCAGGAACAGCCCCAGGAAGACAAGCACCAGCAGCAATCCTATTCCTCCGTTATTAAATAATAACTCCAGGCGAGACTGCAGCATGTCCAGGAAATTATAGGTTATCTCGAGTGTTACATCATTATGGGTTTTATTAAAGTCTGTGACGTATTCCTGGATAAAGTCAACGATCTCCTGAAGGTCTTCATCCTGCAGCTTAAATATCTGTACAGACACATAGGGTTTTCCTCTCATGTATGATCCGCTGGCTACATCCGCAAATTTCATTTTGACCTCTCCGATATCACGGATCCTGACCTGGCTTCCGTCATCTGCTGCCCTGATGATGATGTCGGCAATTTCATTGGGATCCACTTTCCTTGCCCTGGAACGGATCAGTATCTCTTCTGTCTCCGAGCGTATCAGCCCGGCGCTGATATCCCTGTTGTTGAGGCTGATGGCACGGGAGATCTCATCAAAGGTGAGGTTGTACCGGAGCAGGTTCTCTTCTGATATCTCAACGGAGATTTCCAGCACCGGATATCCGGAGATCCTGACCTGCGACATCAATCCGGAGTTCAGGAGGTCATCTTCTATAACATCGGCATACTTCTTCAGGGTAAACAGGCTAACGTCTCCGCTTAATCCGAGGAACACTGCATTTGATCTGCTACGCTGTTTGTATACCACCGGCCTTTCCGCATCAACCGGGAAGGCAGTAATGCCATCCACAGCGTTTTTGACTTCCATGAGTGTTTCATCGATATCATATTCGCCGGTTGTATTGATACGAACGGTGGTAAAGTTTTCAGATGAGCTGGAGTTGACTTCCCGGATCCCGACGATGCCCCTGATGGCATATTCGATACGGGTTGTGATCCCTTCTTCCATTTCCTTGGGGGAAGCGCCCGGATATACCACGTTAACAACAATGTCTCTCGTAGATCTTTCAGGGAAGAAGGATTTCTTCATGCTCACCAAACTGAACCCTCCTCCCAGGATCAGCACCGCTATGATCATGTTAGCGTAAAAGGGGTATTTGATAAATGTCTCGACTAATTTTCTCATCCTCAAGACTTTATTACTTTCGTGATATTTCGACCAGGGTACCTTCAGTTGCATTTACCAGGGGATTGGTCACAACATCCAGTCCGGGTTCCAGGCCGTTAAACAGTATGGTTTCGGAATTGACTTTCAGGACATTCACTTTCCTTTTCCGAAGCTTTCCATCATTAACCACAAAGACTTCATCGAAATTGCAGACTGCCTTCCTGGGAATCTCCATGGCACTTTCAACAATGCTTCCACTGAAGCTGGCTTTCAGATACTGGCCTTCATACAATGGCTTTGTGTGATCTTTCTTAATGGCTATAAAAACACTTGCCGCTTGCGAGGCAGGGTCGACAAAATCAGATATTCTGACAATTTTGCCGGACCATTCCCGGCCTTCATCTTCGGAAGTAACCCTGACCTCGTCTCCGACTCTCAGCCATTTGATATTATTCATTTCAACAGGGACTTCAAGTTCCAGCTTTTCAGTACTTATGATCCTGGCAATCCGGCTTCCGGGATTGACAATGGCGCCAACTTCCAGCATTACGTCTGTATAAGAACCATTAAACGGGGCATAGATAGTGAAGCTTTCAAAATAAGCTTCCATACCCTTTATTGTATAATATTCAGTCAGGATATTCCGGCTGGCCAAAAATGTCTTTATCTGGACAGATTTGATCGTGGGCATTTCAGGCAGTGGCTTTTCAATATCAATCGAATTATAGAAATCCATCAAATCGTCATATTTCTCCGGATAATCGATCTTAAAATCGGGGAGGGCATTGGCGATCAGGTTCAGGAACCGGCTTTTGCTGGCTTTCAGGTTGTTTTCAGCTATCCTGTCATCGATCCGGATCAGCAGGTTCCCTTTTTTAAAGCTTTGTCCTTTTTTCAAAGGCACATTTCCTTTCCATATATCACCTTGCACCTGAGCGATGATATCCACATACTGGTTGGAACCCAGCCGCCCTGTAGCCACAGTGGTAGCGGCAATATCCCTGTATACCACCTCTTTTGTTTTCACCATGCGCCGGAGGTCTTCTGCAGGCCGCTGAGAAGGATCTTCCTTCATTCCCTCGAGCAGTCCCATCAGGAACCAGGCCCCCACAAGGATAATGATGATTGACAATACGATAATTATTTTTCTTAGTTTCATGTGTTTAACAACTTGTTTCTTGTTTGACCCTAAGGGTGCTGCGCGACCCTTAGGGTCATCGGGTTAAAATCTATTTATTCCATTCCGGTAAACGGCCCGGTGTCCAGGGCGCTTTGATCTGATCCATTTCCTGTTCAATCGCGGGCAGTTCAACTTCGCTGATCCTCTTCAGTTGTTCGAGTACCGGCGGGAATTCTTCCTCAAGGAGTGTGAACTGGTCTTTCTGTGTCTGGGTAACCGCTGAAGTGGACTGCCATTGTGCCCAGAGGATTGAGTTGAGCCGCTCCATAATGGACGGGGGTGCAGGCCAGTTCTCTTCGCTACTGGCTGCCGGATCCTGTCCATGAAAGGTCCATTGGATCTGATCCAGGTCTTTTTCCACATTGGCCACGCGTTGTTTCAGTACCGGGGAAGCATCCGGGGTATGCTGCAAAGTCTGCTTGATAAGCAGGGTGCGTTTCATGAGCTCTTCTGCCACCTGATCAGCGCCTTCTATTGTCCGGGTAAGATCCATGATTTCTTTCTGGAATGCCACCAGCTCCTGGCGGTCTTCTGCCGGCAGGGTAGTATTGTTCAATACCACAGCATTGAATTCCACGGGTTCGAAAAGCTCCGTTACTTCACCCCGTACATATTGTGACAAAGACACATAATATTTTCCGGGCATCACCATCATGCCGGTTCCGCCGGATGAGAAAGGATCAAACTTATCATCTTTAAGGCTGACCGGCCAGGGGCTGGCAGTTCTCAGGTTCCAGGTAATCCTTTGGATGCCCTTTCCAGGTTTTTTATAGATTTTTCTTATTACATTCCCATCGTCGTCAGTGATTGTGAAAATCAGGTGCGGAGCCACTTCATTCTCCTCATCCCGCAGTTCATCCATGGTTGGGATGGGGATAGGCTCCTTATCCTTAATAAGGTCTTTCTCGCGTTCTTTTCTTTCAGCTTTCAATGTTTTCGGGGTCTCTTTCAGGTAATATGTGAAGGTAGCTCCGAAGTCGGGATTCTTAGCGAGATAGATAGAGGATCCCGTGCCATAGCGGCCTCCTTTCTGAATGTACATCAGGGCATCTTTTACCGGGAATATGTAAGCGGCGGTATCCAGCATTCCGGGACTCAGCAGCCGAAGTGGTGAATAATCATCCAGGATGTAAAATCCTCTTCCGAAAGTAGCCAGTACCAAGTCGTTCTCCCTTTCCTGGATAGCAATGTCTCTCACTGATATCGTAGGTATGCCCGATTTTAGTTGTGTCCATATCTTTCCCCCGTCGATTGAAAAGTAAACCCCAAACTCTGTTCCGGCAAATAACAGATCAGGTTCCTGATGATCCTGGATGATCGAATGAACGGTCTGGCTTTCGGGCAGGTTCCCGCTGATGGAAGTCCAGGTCTGGCCTTTATCGGTACTTTTCAGCAGATAGGGTTTGAAATCATCCCGTTTCAGGTTGTCAAAAGCAGCAAATACTACGTTTTCATCATAACGTGACAAATAGATATCACTTACATAGGTGTATTCAGGTACGCCCGGGAAAGTTGAGATCTTGCGCCAGTGGTCCCCGGCATCTTCGGTGACCTGTATCACGCCATCATCCGTCCCGACATACACGAGACCTTCTTTTACCGGGGATTCAGCGAGTGAAACTGCTGTTCCGTAAAGTGAAGTAGAAACATCTTTGACAACGCCATCAACACTCCAGTAACGATCCATGACAGGCCAGGTATTCCGGTCAATCTGTGCCGTGATATCGTCGCTGATCACCTGCCATGAGTTGCCCCTGTCATCACTTCTGAAAACTTTATTGGCAGCCATGTAAAGGCGTTTTGGATTATGAGGGCTCATCAGGAAGGGGGCATTCCAGTTCCACTTATAGGTAAGTTCTCCTTTAACAGGCTGTGGCTTGATCTTTATTTTTTCACCGCTTTTTTTATCATACCTGTATATATTTCCATACTGATATTCGGAATACACGATATCCGGGTTGGTCGGGTCGATAGCCTGCCAGAAACCATCGCCGCCCAGGGTAACCACCCAATCGCTACTGGCAACACCTGCAGAACTGATATTGCGGGAAGGCCCCCCCATGCTGGCATTGTCCTGGGTGCCGCCGTAGACCCAGTAAAAAGGTTCTGAATTATCAACATTTACGCGGTAGTACTGTGTTACCGGCAGGTTTGGTTTAAAGAAATAATTTTTCCCGCCATCGAAGGATTCGTAAACACCTCCGTCGCCACCGATCATAAAATGTTTGGTATCAGAAGGATCGATCCACAAGGCATGGTCATCCACATGGCGTTTGTTGTTGCCCAGCCGTTTCCATGTTTTACCTCCGTCCAGGGTCACCTGGGTAACGGTTTCCAGGGAATATACTTTATCGACATCTGCAGGATCGCAACAGATCGTTGTATAATATTGTCCGCTGCTGAAATGATCACTCATCCTGGACCATGACTCGCCCCTGTCGGTTGACCGGAAAAAGCCGCTTTTTCCTTCGGCCGCTTCGATGATGGCGTATACCACATCCTTGTTTACGGGTGAAACGGCAATACCAATGCCACCTTTATCTACCGAAGGGATGCCTTTAGTAAGTTTCTTCCAATTCGCTCCCCCATCTACTGATTTCCAGATGGCGCTTTCGGGGCCTCCCCCGATCTTGGTGTGGACATGCCTTCTGCGCTGTTCGGAAGTGGCGTACATGATATCGGGGTTTCCGGGTGTGAAGAGCACATTATTCACACCGGTGTGTTCACTGATCACGAGAACCGTATCCCAATTTTCTCCACCGTCAACGGTTTTGTATAGTCCCCGTTCACCTCCCGGCCCCCAGAGAGAGCCCTCGGCAGCAACAAAAACGACATCAGTATTGCAGGGATGAATGGCGATCATACCGATCTGGCGGGATTCTTTCAATCCCATATTCTTCCATGATTTTCCGCCATCGACGGTTTTGTAAACACCATCGCCATAGCCCAGGGCCCGCTGATGGTTGTTTTCGCCTGTACCGGCCCACACAACATTATGGTTTTTGGGATCCATGGCCAGGCAACCGATAGCATAGGCCCCATAGTTATCGAATACCGGTTCGAAAGTGGTTCCGTTATTGATTGTTTTCCAGATATTCCCACTGGCTACACCAATATAGTATTCACTTGTATTGTCAGGGTTGACCGCAAAATCAGCGATACGTCCCGATGCAAAAGCAGGCCCGATGCTGCGGAATGATAAGCCGCTTACAACATCCGATTTGATAGTATCGTTAGAGGCAGATTCATCTTTATCTTTGTCCTTTCTTTTAGCTTCTGCGTCGAACGAAAAGCACAGCAGCATGGCTGCAAATACTAGAATGGCATAAGGTAAAAGAGTTTTTTTCATAGTTGTTGATGTTTATTAGTGTGTTTTTTTGCTGGAATTCCTCTGCTGACTCAAATTTTCGCTTCACTCATTTCCGTCAGGTGGCACTGATTTAAAATTGCTCAAAGGTAAATAAATATTGCTTATAGTACCGAACGTTTTATCAATGCAAATAAGCTTGCCAGGGAGAATTTCGCTTGGCAACAATTAGCATTTTCTGTTTCTGGGGAAAAATAAGGTAATAAGGTTTTATGTCGCGTTTCTAATTTTTTCTACTAAGGTTAATGGTTGGAAATAAGGTTTTTATTACTAAACGTAGGTTATGATAAAGGATTGCTGCATATTTACATAACCTTATTTTTGCAAAATC